>CBFCZO010000046.1:0-22003 GCA_965602675.1 uncultured bacterium
AAGTTACAGCCGGGTGTTTATCAAATGACCGTAGGAAACGGGGCTGCGATCAATGAGCAGGAAACCCAGTTGATCCAAGGCACATTCGAAGTTCGCGACATCGACCACATGGTCCGCCTGATCAACTCGCTGCGCCCCAGCAACCGGCTTTATGCACAGGTCTTTCGCTCTGAGGAAGGCCTCTACTACGCGGGCGATTTCTTCCCCGGACTTCCGCCCTCGGCACTAACCGTAATGAAGACAAACAAGGGTGGGGATTCGATCATCCGCTTGCTGGGCACCGTGCTGGACGAGCGCCGCATGGATACGGAATACTACGTCGACGGCGTAAGAAAGCTGCAGTTCACCGTGCGGCCCTAGCATGAAGTTGATTTCAGGAGGATAGTATTGAGACCGATATCGCGTGCATTACTGGCACTAACGATTCTGGTGTTTGCCTTTTCTGTCGCCGCCGGCGCCGCTGACACGCGCCGCTGGATCCAGGGCGGAAGAGAAGCATTTCTCAAGGGCGATCCCGAGAGCGCCTCGATAAGCAGCGACGGAGGGATCATGCTCCCGCCGCTGACCGGCAAGCTCTTCGATTCGAAGCAGCAGTTTGTCTGGGATCTGGCCGTCGACTCCAAGGGTCAGCTCTTCGTCGCCGGAGGCACTGATGGGATAATCTACGACTCGCGCGGCAATCCCGTTCACAATGACGAGAAGCCGGAGATCCGAGCGCTCGCCGTTGGTCCCGACGGCAATCTCTACTTCGCCACCTCCCCATTGGGCGCCGTCCATCGCCTCAAGGCCATGGGCTCTGCGGAGGAGTTTTTCGTTCCCAGGACGGATGAAGCCCCTCCGGAGCGCTACGTCTGGGATATGGTGTTCGACACCGCGGGCAACCTCTACATTGCCACGGGCATCGAGGGTCGGCTTTACAGGGTCGGTCCCGACGGCAACGGCAGTGTCCTCTTCGATACCGACGAGGTCCACATCACCGCTTTGGCTGTGGACAACCAGGGGCGAATCGTGTTCGGCAGCGATCCCGGCGGCCAGATCTTCCGCCTGGACTCGGCCGGTAAAGTGTTCGTGCTTTACGATTCCCCGCTGAGGGAGATCAGCGACATTGCCGTTGGCCCCGACGGCTCGATCTATGCTACCGCTATTGCCGAGGAAGCTGCCAAGGAACTCAAACAGGGCGAGGAAAAACCGACTGCGATATCCGCCTCCACGGCCGAGGTGGGCAGCGATGGCGGCGGTAGCAGCGTGAGCGTTGCCAAGGCCACCGACGCAGGCGAAACCGACGGTGAGATCACCGCGCTTTACAGGATCGCACCCGACGGCGCGGTCTCCACTCTGTGGACCTCCAAAACCGAGATCGCTTACTCGCTGGCAGTGGACCGCGAGGGCAGGGCGATCGTCGGCACCGGACCGAAGGGCCGTCTGATCTCGGTGGAGACCGACGGCACTTACAGAATCCTGCGGCGCCTGGAAGGCATGCAGATTACCTCACTGTTGGACACCTCCGGCCAGCTCTACGCCGGAGTATCCAACCTCGGGAAGGTATTCAGGATCAGCCGCCAGTTTGCCGAGCGCGGCACGTATCTGAGCCAGGTTAAGGATACCGGCGCATTCAGCACCTTCGGGGCCATCCGCTGGCGAGCGGCCGGCCCGGCGGGCACTGCCGTTCGATTGCTCACCCGCAGCGGTAACACCGAGAAACCCGACAACACCTGGAGCGAGTGGAGTGCGGCTTACAGCGATCCGCGCTCTTCCACCATCACCAGCCCTTCGGCAAGATTTATCCAGTGGAAGGCCGAGCTTTCCACCACGGAGCCGGGTGCGAGCCCGGTGCTGGAGAGCGTTTCGATATTCTTTCTCCAGAATAACCTCAAGCCGCGCGTGAAGTCGGTGGCTGTGCTTCCTGCCGGCATCTTTTTCAAACCAAGTACGGCCAACGACATGATGCTGAAGCAAATCCCCGCCGAAGCGCTGGAGGAGTTACAGCGGCTTGGAGTGAGCGTTGCAGTCGGTTCCACCCGCGGTCAGACCGCGTTCAGCCGCCAGATGCGGACGATAATCTGGGACGCTTATGATTCCAACAGCGACGATCTTGTCTATCAGATATTCGTGCGCGGCGCAGGCGGGAGCGAGTGGGCGCCGCTAGCCGAGAATGTTGAGGATACCTATTTCTGTTTCGACAGCCGCGAGCTTGCCGACGGGGAGTACGTGCTAAGGGTGGAAGCCAGTGATGCCCCGTCGAATCCCGTGGACCGGGTATTGAGGGGATTGCTCGATACCAGGCCTTTCCTCGTCGACAATTCTCCGCCCTCGGTTGAGGGGCTCGCGCTGACTGTTAACGGCCGCAGCGCGACCGTGACCTTCGATGCCGTCGACGGCTCGAGCACGATTCGGGCCCTCAGACTCAGGATCGGCGCGGGGGTGTGGCAGGCTGTGCTGCCGAGCGACGGAATCGCCGATTCGTGGAGTGAGAGCGTGTCGGTCCGCCTGGACAACCTGGAACCGGGCCGTCACACGATTACCGTCCAGGTCGAGGACGAGCTCCATAACGTAGGCTCAGGGAGCGCGGAAGCAGTAGTCCGATAGCTCTGCGCCCCCGCGTGAGTAATGTGGGGGGAATATGCTGGCAGCGTTGTTGGTTCTTTTGTTCGTTGCCGTTCCGGCGGATTTAACTCTGCAACCTGATCCTCCGATCGCCGGCCAACAGGTCAGGATCCTTTGTGAACCAGACGGGGCCAAAGTGCATCTGGCGTCTCCGCTGGGGTGTTGGAGCCTGGAGAGCGAGCTGTCAGAGGGCGGTTGTTCGGTTGATATTCCCGCCGGCTTGTCGCTTCTACTGGCTGGGTTGAGTTCTGGGGAAGAGGTCGAATTTTCTCATCAAGCATGGATGGTGGGCGGAGCAGACGGCAAGCCGATGCCGCGGGCGTATTTCTGGTTTGCTTATCTGAATGCCGGATTGCCGGCCCCTTTTCCGTTGGCTGGCAGGGATGAGGCCGCCGCTTTGGAAGCGGTAGAAGCTGAAGCCGGGTTTGGGCCGGATGATCCTGTTGTCCAGGAGCTTCTCTGGTTGCTCCGCGGCCGTGCAGCCGAGGATAAGGTGGAGTATCTGCGCCTGCTCGATGCGGAAATAGCCCAGGCCCCTTTGGGCCGCCTTGTGCTGGCCGCCGCCAGAGTTCACCATCAGCTTGGCGACGCCACGGGCTCGGCAGCAATGGCGCAGCGCTATAGAGATCGGGTGCTGGAGGTGCAGCGGGCGGAATCACAGCGCTGGGCGCAGATCGTCGGGATGCGTGATCCGCGTGAGCGTATACAGGCACTCCATTGCTGGCTCGAGGAAGATCCTTTTAGTGACTTCGCGTCGAGCATCCTGCAGATTCTCGCCGCCTCCTATTCCGAAATCGAGGACTATCGTTCAACCGCGGTTTTCGGGCTCCTGAGCCTGCGGGTTACACCCGACGACGCGATGACGCTCAACGGCGTCGCCTTTGCCATGGCGGAAGGCGGTTTTGAGCTGGAGCGGGGATTGCTGCTGGTTTCGCAGGCGATCACCATCATGCAGAATCCCGAGAGGCTCAGCAAACCCCCGCAGCTCAGCGATCGCCGTTGGCGCGAAGAGCTGGAGCACGCACTCGCCGCCTGTCTCGATACCAAAGGCTGGCTGCTGACCAAGCTGGGCCGCTGGGAAGAGGCGCATTCGGCGTTCAACGCCGCACTCGAAATCGAGCGGCAGGATATTTACTACCTGCATCTGGGCTTGATGTTGATCGAACGGGGCGACAGCGAGGGCGCAGTCAGCGTGCTGCGCAAAGGCGCCCGCCTCGGAGGGCCCAACCGCCTGAGAATCGAGTCGGAACTTGATCGCCTCGGTAAGTAGTTTGCCGCGACTACCGGAGGTAAGGCCTCTAAATGAGTGAGGAGAAAATACGCGTCGCTGTGGTTATGGGCGGCATCAGCAGCGAACACGACGTCAGCCTCGAGAGCGGGAAGAACGTCTGCAACAGCCTGAGCAAGGAAAGGTTCAGCGTCAAACCAATCGCGATAAGCCGTGATAACGGCTGGCTGTTGTATCCCGGCTGGCTGCGAAGCGACTATCAGCGGATGCCTGCCGAAGTGGAGCCGGTTAATGGAGGTGAGGCGCTCGCCGAGATGGTTGCCGCTCGGATCGACGTCGTTTTCATCGCGATGCACGGGCCTGGAGGCGAGGACGGCGTCATCCAGGGCTTCTTTCAGACCGCCGGTTTCCCTTACACAGGCTCGGGAGTGCTCGGCAACGCCGTCGGGATGGACAAGGTGACCGCCAAGCGGGTGATGCTGCAGGTCGGTATCCCCACAGCCCCGTTTCTCGTCATCGATTCCGTGGACCTGCTGAAGGACGTTGACGGCTTTGTAGATCGCGCCGCCAAATCGCTCGGATTCCCATGTGTTGCCAAGGTCTCCAACGAGGGGTCGAGCCACAACATGGGCATAGCGGCCGACAATGGGGAGTTAAAGAGACTTTTGCAGCGGATAGCCGCTCCAGGCAAGTTGATTATAACCGAGCAATACGTCCGGGGCCGCGAGCTCACCTGCGCCGTGCTCGAGCGAGTGGGATGGGAGAAGCCGCGCCCGCTGCCGCCGACCGAGCTGGTGCCGAAGACGAGCGAGTTTTTCGACTACGAGGCCAAGTACACCCCCGGGGCGACCGACGAGATCACGCCTGCCCGCATCAGCGGTGAGGACACGGCCCGCGTCCAGGAGATTGCGTTGCGCTGCCACATCGAGATGCGGTGCGGCGGCATGAGCCGCACCGACATGATTTTGCGCGACGACGGCGAGTTGTTCGTGTTGGAGATAAACACAATTCCCGGCCTCACAAGCACCTCGCTGATCCCTCAGGCGGCTGCGGTTGCAGGCATCGGCTTTTCCGAGCTGCTTGAGATTCAGGTCGAATGGGCGATGTCCCAACAGAACCGCCGCTGACCGGTTTTAACCCCCAATGGGGAGAGCCTGTTCGTGGAAAATTTCGATATTGAATTCCCCGCTCAACCCGCCCGGCACTGCAGTGTCTTTTTCGGCAGCGCTCTGTTCGCACGAGCGGCGGAGTATGCCGCCACGCTGTCCGGCGGATCTGGGATAGCCGTTATTTCGGATGGCAGGGTCGCCTCCTTTTACGGCGATAAACTCATTCAATCGTTACATACAGCAGGCGCGAAAGCCGATTTGGTGACTTTCCCCGCCGGGGAAGACAGCAAGAACTGGCAGGTTCTCGGCCGGTTGTTGCAGAGACTTGTCGAGTTGCGCATCGGCAGGGATGGGCTTGTCGTAGCGCTGGGGGGAGGGGTGACCGGCGACCTGGCAGGTATGGCTGCTGCGCTGCACTGCCGCGGGATAGCCTGGCTGCAGTTGCCGACAACGACGCTTGCGATGGCCGACAGCGCACTGGGCGGCAAGACCGCTGTTAATGTCGGTGGCGCGAAGAACCTCGCGGGCGCTTTTCACCAGCCTGCGGCGATCTTTGCGGATCTCGACACTTTATCGACGCTGGAGGAACGGCATTTCCGCTCCGGGCTCGCGGAGGCGGTCAAGACGGCGTTGATCATCGACTCGGGCCTCTTCGCACAGCTCGAATCGGGGTCGAGCGAGCTTCTCGAGCGTTCCGGCACTCTTCTGCAGCAAGTCCTCAGCCGTTGCTCTTTGCTGAAGGCGGGGGTGATCGCAAGGGACGAGCGCGAGGCGGGAGAGCGGGCGGTCCTGAACGCCGGCCACACGATAGGTCATGCTCTGGAAACCGCATCGGGGGGATCGTTACTGCACGGAGAGGCGGTCGCCATCGGTCTCGTGTTGGAGTGCGGGCTCGCGGAAAGGCTTTGCAGGTTTCCCGGAGAGGATCTTCAGAGGCTAGTCGCCCTGCTGCAAGCGCTGGATTTGCCGACAACGATTCCCCAAGGAATTACGCCGGAGGATGTGAAACGTTTGATGTCCGCCGACAAGAAGATCAGAGCGGGGGAATTGCGTTTCGCCCTGCCAGGTGAGATAGGCGGGGCCGCTGTCACGGGAAGTGGATGGACCATTTCTGTCGATTCGAAGGAGGTTATTGAGGTGCTGAAAAAGGGTGTTACAATTCAGGGAAAGTAATTATCTTTCCCCGTTATTTCTTCTCTTCTTCCTCGGGCTTGGTCTCTGCTTTTTCCTCTTCTGCGGCTTCCCCTTCCGGCGCGGCTTCAGCAGCCTCGGCTTTCGGCTCCTCAGCTTCGGGCTCTTCCACCTTATCAGCCTCTTCAGCCTCGGCTTTTTCTTCGGCTTCTTCCTGCGCCTCCGCCTCGACCTTGGCTTCCTCTGCGGCTGCTACGTCGGCCAGAGCTTCCTGACGGGCCGTTCCCTTGTGTACGGATTTGCGGGTCGGCTGAGCGGCGGCCTTGCGCGTTTTCTTGGCGGCCGCTCTTTTCTTCTTGGGAGCTGCGGTTGCGACGGCGGTGTCGATCAGCTCGATGATGGCCAATTCGGCGTTATCTCCGCGCCGGGGGGTAGCGCGGACAATGCGGCTGTAACCGCCGGGCCTTGTGGCGAATCGCGGGCCGAGAGTATCGAACAGCTTGGAGACCACCTCGCGGTCTTTAATATGGCGTAAGACCTGCCTGCGAGCATGCAGCGTTTCTTTCTTGGCGAGAGTTATCAGCTTCTCGGCAAAAGGCCGCAGCTCTTTCGCCTTGGTCACGGTCGTCGTAATGCGCTCATGGCGAAAGAGCGATGTTGCCATGTTGCGAAGCATGGCCCAGCGGTGGCTGGAAGTCCGGCCGAGTTTGCGGCCTGCCATCCTGTGTCTCATCTCGTGCTCCCTTAATTTCCGGCAGGCGAGTCGGGCTGCTGGATGTTCATCCCAAAGCTGAGACCCATGCCCTCCAGTATTTCCTTTATTTCATTAAGGCTCTTGCGCCCGAAGTTCTTGGTCTTCAGCATTTCCTGTTCCGTGCGGCTGACCAGCTCACCTATCGTCGAGATATTTGCGTTCTTGAGGCAATTGTATGAGCGCACGGAGAGCTCCAACTCTTCGATGCTTCGGTTGAGGTAATCGTTGATCTTGTCTTCTTCTTCGCCCCTGTCTTCGCCGTCGCGCTCCGGTTCTTCCTTGAAATTGATGAAGATGTTGAAGTGATCCTTGGAGAGCTTGGAAGCCAGAGCAACCGCGCTCTGGGGAGAAACCGCTCCGTTGGTCCACACTTCCAGCGAGAGTTTCTCGTAGTCGGTGGTGCGGCCCAGGCGAGCGGCGGTCACGGTGAAATTGACCTTCTTGACCGGCGAATGGACGCTGTCGATCGGGATGTAGCCGAACTCCAGATCCTCGTCGAAATTTGCCTCGGCTGTGACGTATCCGCGCGCGAGCTTGACGCGCATTTCCATCTTCAGCTTCCCGCCCTTCGAGAGTGTGGCGACATGTGCGTCGGGGTCGAGGATCTCCAGCACGCCGTTTTCGCTCTGGATATCCTTTGCCGTCACCTCGCCCGGGCCCTTGGCATCGAGCGTGAGGACGGTCTGGTCGACCTCATTGTTGATGATTTTCATCGGGATTGCTTTGAGGTTGAGGATCAGGTCGGTAACGTCCTCAGTGACCCCCTCGACCGAGGAGAACTCGTGTACCACGCCGTCGATCTTTACTGCTGTAATGGCAGCTCCCTCGATGGAGCTGAGCAGAATACGGCGTAGCGAGTTGCCTATGGTTGTGGCGAAGCCCCTCTCGTAGGGCTGGCTGGCAAACTCGCCGTATGTAGGTGTCACTGATTCCTCGTTGACCTCGAGTCGCTTCGGTTTCTGAAATCCTTTCCAAAGCATATTCTGTCTGCCTCCTTGCGCCTGCCTGCCTATGAGGCGGGGGACGCCTGTTCGTCTGCTCAGGCTTACTTGGAGTAGAGCTCTACGATGAGCTGCTCGTTAATATCCATGTCGATCGACTCGCGATCGGGCGTTGCGACCACCTTGGCGCTGAGCGCGTTGTCGTCGCGCTCGAGCCAGGAGGGCATGCCGCGACCCTGGCTGGCGCCCATCGCGTCCTTGATGATCTGCAGCTTCTTGCTCTCTCCGCGGATTTCTATGGTCTCACCCTCTTTTACCTGATAGGAGGGGATATTGATTTTGTTTTCATTCATGGCGATGTGCCCGTGCACGATGAACTGGCGAGCCTGCGAGCGCGTGCGTGCGAAGCCGGCGCGATAAAGCACGTTGTCGAGCCTGCGCTCCAGCAGCACGAGTAGGTTGACGCCGGTGACGCCCTTCATGCGGGCAGCTTTCTTGAAATAGTTGCGGAACTGGCGCTCGAGCACGCCGTAAATCCGCTTGACCTTTTGTTTTTCCCGCAGCTGCACGCCGTAGCCCTGCAGCTTGATCGGGCGGCGGCCGTGCTCACCCGGCGGATAGTTACGCTTTTCCAGTCCGGCGCGAGTGTTGCCGAACAGATCCATGCCTTCTCTACGACTCAGGCGTGTGCGCGGTCCCGTGTAGCGTGCCACAGCTTTACTCCTATCCTGTAACTCAGACTCTGCGCCGCTTTCTCGGGCGGCAGCCATTATGGGGCACCGGTGTCACGTCGCGGATCGATTTGATCTCGATGCCTGCGACGCTGAGGGAGCGGATGGCGCTCTCGCGGCCGGAGCCCGGGCCTTTTACTTTGATATCGAGAGTCTGAATACCATTGTCCTTGGCTTTGTTGGCGGCGACGGCGGCAGCCTGTCCGGCGGCGTAGGGCGTGCCCTTGCGCGAGCCCTTGAAGCCGACTCCTCCGGCGCTCGCCCAGGTGACCACGTTGCCGTCCATATCGGTGATGGTGATGATCGTGTTGTTGAACGTGGCCTGGATGTGCGCGACGCCGGCAGGGATGTTCTTCTTCGCCTTCCGCTTGCCGCCCTTGGGGCCTCCTTTAGCCATTGTTATACCTCTGTATCAAGCCTTTGTTATTTCTTCGCGATGGCCCGCTTGGTCTTGACGGCGGCCTTTTTCGGGCCCTTCATCGTGCGCGCGTTGGTGTGCGTCCGCTGGCCGCGCACCGGCAGGCTGCGCTTGTGCCTCTGGCCGCGGTAGCAGTTGATCTCCATCAACCGCTTGATGTTCATCGTAATTTCCTTGCGCAGGTCACCTTCAACCTTGTGCTTGGCATCGATGATGCGGATGAGCTGGCGCACTTCTTCCTCGTTGAGGTCCTTGACCCGCACCTGGGGCTCGATGCCCGCCTCCACTGCGATATTCCTGGCGGAGGTTCTGCCGATGCCGTAGATGTAGGTCAGGGCTATCTCCACGCGCTTGTCGTTGGGGATATCAACGCCTGAGATTCTTGCCACTTTTTAACTCCTTGCGTCTCCGCGCTCAACCCTGGCGTTGCTTGTGCTTCGGGTTGGAGCAGATTACACGCACGACGCCTTTGCGACGCACGATCTTGCACTTTAAGCAAATACGCTTCACTGACGGGCGTACCTTCATATCCAGTATCTCCCGGGGCCGCTACCGGTCACTTGTACCGGTAGACTATGCGCCCCCTGGTCAGGTCGTAAGGCGAAAGCTCGACCAGCACCTCGTCGCCGGGAAGGATGCGGATAAAGTGCTTGCGCATCCGCCCCGAGATGTGGGCCAGTATCTTGTGCTCGTTCTCGAGTTGAACGCGGAACATCGCGTTCGGCAGGGGTTCGAGCACCGTCGCCCTGACTTCAATCGGTTCTTCCTTTTTTGTCATAAATAATTTCTTCCGACGCCGTCCTAGGGCAGCGTCAAGATCACCGGGCCGTTTTCAGTAACCGCCACGGTGTGCTCAAAGTGGGCGCTGAGGCTGCCGTCGGCGGTGACAGCAGTCCAGCCGTCCTCAAGTTCCCTCATCCGCCAGCCGCCGGCGTTGACCATCGGCTCGATGGCGAAAGCCATCCCCGCGATGATCCGCGGTCCGAACCCGGGCTGCCCGAAGTTCGGAATCTCGGGCGGCTCGTGCATGTCCTTGCCGATGCCGTGGCCGACAAATTCCCTCACGACGCTGAAGCCTGCGGCCTCAACGTGAGCCTGCACGGCGGCGCCGATGTCGCTGATGCGCTTGCCTGGGTGAACCTGTTCGATGCCTTTGTAGAGGCTCTCTTCGGTCACCCGCATCAGCTGAGCGGCCTCCTCGCTGACTTCGCCGATCGGCACGGTCAGCGCGGCGTCGCCATGGTAGTCCCCCAGCTTTGCCCCGACGTCAACGCTAAGTATCTCGCCCTTACGCAACACGCGGTCTCCCGGGATGCCGTGCACGATCTGGTTGTCGATGCTGGTGCACAGTGAAGCGGGGTAAGGAGTGCGGCCGGGCGGCTTATATCCCAGAAACGAGGGGACAGCACCCCGGCCGCGGATGATCTCTTCGGCTTTCGCATCCAGCTCGCCGGTGGTCATCCCAGGCCGGGCTTCCCGGCGAATCATTTCGTGCACCTCGCCGACGATTCGCCCCGCTTCCCGCATCGCCTCAATCTCTTTCGGCGTACGTATGTTGATGGGCCTGGCGTCGATCATAGGGCTTTGGTAATCCTTTCAAAGATCTCGTCCACAGGGCCGGAACCGTTGATGCTCACCAGAATGCCCCGTTTCTTGTAGTACTCCACGAGCGGCCGGGTCTGCTCTTCGTAAACCCTCAGGCGCTCGATTACTACCTCTTCACTGTCGTCGTCGCGCTGGATCAGCTTCGCGCCTTCGCGATCGCAGACGCCGTCTTTCTTCGGCATGTGGTTTACCCGGTTGTAGGCCGTGTGGCATACCGGGCAGATCCACCTTCCGGTCAGCCGGCGCAACACTTCTTCGCGTGGCACGTCGAGAAGCACGGCCGCCTGGAGCTCGGCTCCGATCTCGCAGAGCACAGTGTCCAGCGCCTCGGCCTGCGCCACGTTGCGCGGGAAGCCATCGAGGAAAAAGCCGTTCCCCGCGTCGTTGTGCGAGAGGCGTTCGCGCACGATGCCGATCACAAGCTCGTCGGGGACGAGTTCCCCGGCGTCCATGAATTCCTTAGCTTTGCGGCCCAGCTTGCTGCCCTCGGCGACTGCGGCGCGCAGTATATCGCCGGTGCTAACGCGCGGCACGCCATGGCGCTTGAACAGCAGGTCACCCTGTGTTCCCTTACCGGATCCCGGTGGTCCGAGCAGTATCAGCCGCATCGCATCAACCCCTTCAGCTTCTTCGCCCGCGTAGTCGCGAGCCCTTGAAGAAGCTGTCGTAGTGCCGCATCACGAGCTGGCTCTCCACCTGCTGGACGAAGTCCATGGCCACTCCGATGACGATCAGCAGGCTGGTGCCGCCGAAGTAGAAGGGGATATCCATGCCGTGGGTCACCCAGTAGGGCAGCACCGAGTTCAGCCACCTTCCTACGAACGGCATGGTTTCCACGCGGAAGCCGTAGAGCAGGAAGATCGGCAGTATGGCAATCGCCGCAAGGTAAAGGCCGCCGGCAGTTGTCACGCGGTTAAGCACTGCTGCGATGTAATCGGCGGTCCTGCGTCCCGGACGTTTTCCTGGGATAAAGGAGCCGTATTTTTTCATGTTGTCTGCCACGTCCTTGGGGTTGAAGACGATCTGCGTGTAGAAGAAGCAGAAGAAGATGATCGCCGTAACATAGAAGATCATGTAGAGCGTGTGGCCGTACTGCGACATATTGTTGAGGTTGATGAAGAAGTCCCACCCGGTTGCATTTGCGGCGGCGCCGAACAGCCATTGAGGCAGCAACAGGATCGAGGAGGCGAAGATGACCGGGATGACGCCCGCGGTGTTGATCCGCAGCGGGATGTAGGTGCTCTGGCCGCCGTAGATCTTGCGTCCGACCACGCGCTTGGCATAGGAGACGGGGATGCGCCGCTGCCCACGCTCGACAAAGACGATCGCCCCGACCACCGCCACCATGAAGATCAGCAGCAGGATGAGCTTAAACGGCGTCATCGCTGTCTCGCCGCGCGCAGTGGCCCCGATCAGGTCTTCGATAATCACCACCACGCCGCCCGGCAGGCCGACCACGATGCCTGCGAAGATCAACAGGCTGATGCCGTTGCCGATGCCGCGCTCGGTGATCTGCTCGCCGATCCACATGATGAAAGCCGTGCCGGCGGTCAGCGTAATCACGGTGAGAATCTGCCACCAGAGCATGTTGCCGCGTGCCCCCTCGGTGAGCACGCTGCCCTCGTTGGTCTGCAGGCTCTGGAAGTAGAATGTCATGCCGTAGCCCTGGATCACCGAAATGAGGACTGTGCCGTAGCGCGTGTATTGGGTGATCTTCTTACGCCCGAGCTCACCCTCCTTGCTGAGTTTCTCGAGGTAGGGCACCACGACCGTCAGCAACTGCAAGATGATGGAGGCGCTGATGTAGGGCATGATGCCGAGCGCGAAGAGAGTCATGTTGCTAAGTGCCTGGCCGCTGAACAGGTCGAGGAAGTCCATCAGGCCGCCGCCACCCATTTCCCTGATGTTTTTAATCGCAATCCAGTCGACTCCCGGCACGTGGATGTGGGCGCCGATGCGGAAGACAAACAGCATCAGGGCGACGAAGAGCAGGCGCTTGCGCAGGTCGGGGACGCGGGCGATGTTCCTGAAGGTATCGATCACTTCTCAATCACCTCCGCCACCCCGCCGGCGGCCTCGATTTTCTGCTTTGCGGTTGCGCTGAAGGCGTGTGCTCTGACCTTCAGTTTGGATTTGACCTCACCCACTCCGAGCACTTTCACGCCATCCTTGAGTTTTCTGACGACACCTCGCTCCATCAGCAGCTCGGGAGTTATTTCTTTCTCGCCGGCAAGCGCCTCCAGGCGGCCGACGTTCACCTCGGCATACTCTGTGCGGAAGATGTTGGTGAAGCCGCGCTTGGGCAGGCGTCGGCTCAGCGGCATCTGTCCGCCCTCGAATCCGCGCTTGCGGCTGTAACCGCTGCGGCTGCGCTGGCCCTTGTGGCCCCGGCCGGCAGTGCGGCCCTTGCCGGATCCTTCGCCCATACCGCGGCGCATCCTGTCCTTAACAGCACCTTTTGGCGGATGCAGGTTGTGAAGCTCCAGCACCGGAACCGGCGCCGCCGTTTTGCTTGTGGCAGCGGCAGTTTTCTTGCCAGCCGGTGCTTTCTTGGCGGCTGCAGCCTTCGGCTTGGTCGCCTTGGCTGCGGCACCTGCTTTCTTTTTGGAGCCGCCGCTCTTGCTGGTGGCCTCGCTCACGACTTCTCCTCCCCTTTGCCGCCGCCTTCGGGCTCGAGCACCCGCACCAAGTGCGGCACTTTCTTTATCATTCCCCAGCTGGCTTCGTTATCGGGCAGTTCCACGATCTGTTCCCTGCGGCGGAATCCCATGCCTTTGAGCACCGCGCGCTGGTGGCGATTGTAGCCGATGACGCTGCGATACTGCTGCACGCGGATGGTGGCGCCCTTCTTTTTCTTCGTTGCCATCTGTTACAACTCCTCGACCTTTTTGCCGCGCAGCTTGGCGACCGAGTCGGCGTTGCGCAGTGATCTAAGGCCTTCGAAGGTGGCTTTGACGACGTTGTAGTGGTTCGGGCTGCCGATGATCTTGGTCAGGATGTCGCCGATGCCTGCGGCTTCGCAGACGGCGCGCACCGCGCCGCCGGCGATGACGCCGGTGCCGGGGCCGGCAGGCTTGAGCAGCACCTGCCCGGCGCCGAAGCGGCCCACTATCTGATGGGGGATGGTGGCGCCCTTCAGCGGGACGGTGAGCATGTTCTTCTTGGCGACCTCGATCCCCTTGCGGATAGCTGAGGGCACCTCGCGCGCCTTGCCCTTGCCGTAGCCCACTCGGCCTTTACCGTCGCCGACGACCACGAGAGCTGCGAAGCTGAGGTTCTTGCCCCCCTTGACGACCTTGGTGACGCGATTGATGTGGACCACAGTATCGATGAGATCGCTGTCGGTGCGACTGGGGCGCTCGCGCCTCCTATCCCTGCCTCGGTCTGACCTCGTATACATCCTTATACCTATTCCTCAGAAAGATAGTCCGCCTTTGCGCATCGCCTCGGCGGCAGCCTTGACTCTGCCGTGGTAGATGAAACCGCCGCGGTCGAAGACTATCTCCTTGTAGCCTTTGTCCTTTAGTATCTTCGCCATCTTAGTCCCGACCTCTTCGGCGGCCTTGACGTTGCCTCCGTGTCCCTTCAGTTTCTTTCGAACGTCGGGATCGAGGGAGGAGACGAAGGCCAGGGTTGAACCCTTGCTGTCGTCAATGGCCTGCATCCGCAGGTGGCGCAGACTGCGGCAGACCGCTACGCGCGGGCGTTTGGGCGTGCCGATTATCTGCTTGCGAACGCGGTAGCGAACGCGCCTCCTGGCTGCCTTACGATCCTTCGCCATCTCTCATCAACCTCGTCATGAGACTCCGACGGCGGCCTTGCCGATCCTGCGCCGCACGTATTCGCCGACGTAGCGAACGCCCTTGCCTTTGTAGGGCTCGGGCGGCCGCATAGCACGGATCTCGGCGGCGACCTGGCCGACCTGCTGCTTGTCGATGCCTTCCACGGTGATCAGTGTGTTCTTTTCCACGCTGATGCTGATTTCCTTTGGGATGGGGTAGACGATCGAGTGGCTGTAGCCGAGCTGCAGCTCGACGGCCGTGCCCTTGACCGCCGCCCGGTAGCCGATCCCCTGAATCTCCAACTGCTTCTTGAAGCCGTCGCTGACGCCGACCACCGCGTTGTTGAGCAGGCTGCGGCACAGACCGTGATAAGCGCGGGTCTGTTTCTCCTCGTCGGCCCGGTCGAGGATCAGAGTCTCCCCTTCCTGCCTGACGGAGATCTTGGGCATCAGCGGGCTTGTAAGCTGCCCCTTCGGGCCTTTGACGGCCACCTCGGCTTCGCCGATGGTGACGCTCGTGCCCGCCGGCAGCTTGATATGTTTCTTTCCAATGCGCGACATCAGTGACTCTCCTACCAGACCTTGCAGAGAACTTCTCCGCCAACGTGGGCGGACGTGGCGGTCTTGCCGGTCATCACGCCCTTGCTGGTAGAGACGATCGAGATTCCAAGCCCGCCGAGGACGGCGGGGATCTCGTCGCTGCCGGCGTAGACCCTGCGGCCGGGCCGCGAGACTCGCTGCACCCCGTGAATCGGGCTCTCTCCGGTGTCGGTTTGGTACTTTAGCTTCAGCTGCAGGCTGTCCTGCACCTCGCCCTTGATCCGCTCGAGGCCGTCGATATAGCCCTCTTCAACCAGGATCTGGGCGATCAGCTGCTTGATCTTCGACGCCGGCATCGCAACCTTGTCGTGGCGAGCGGCCACGCCGTTGCGTATGCGAGTTAGCATGTCGGCTATCGGGTCGGTCATCATCGGCTCACCTCACCAGCTCGACTTGATCACGCCGGGAACCTTCCCTTCCAGCGCGAGGTTTCGGAAGCAGATGCGGCAGATCCCGAACTTGCGAAGGTAGGCGCGGGGCCGGCCGCAGATCTGGCAGCGGTTGTATGCCCGTACCTTGAATTTCGGCTTCCTCTTCGCCTTGGCGATCATTGCCTTTCGAGCCAAATCTCTTCCTCCGTCCTTCCCGCTCCGTCAGTGCCGGAAGGGGAAATCCATCATTTGTAGAAGCCTGTGCGCCTCTTCGTCGGTTCTCGCAGTAGTGACGATGGTTACGCTCAGCCCCTTGAGTTTATCGATCTTGCTATAATCTATTTCCGGGAAAATCAACTGGTCTCGCAGGCCGAGAGTGTAATTACCGCGGCCGTCGAATCCCTTGGTGTGGGCGCCCCGGAAGTCGCGCACGCGAGGCAGGGCGACATTGACCAGCCTGTCGTAGAACTCGAACATTTTTTCGCGGTGCAGGGTAACTGCGCAGCCGATTTCCATGCCCGCTCGCAGCTTGAAGGCGGCGATGCTCTTACGCGCCTTGCGCACCATCGGCGCCTGGCCGGTGATCAGGGCCATCTCTTTCTGCGCGTTCTCGATCACCTTCGGGTTGGCAGTGCCCTCGCCCAGGCCCATGTTGACCACGATCTTGTCGAAGCGCGGTACGGCCATCTGCGTGGTGTAGCCGAACTCCTTAACCATCGCCGGCTTCACCTCGTCGAGATATTTTTCCTTGTAACGGGCGGTCATCTTCAGCTACTCCTCTAAGCCGTCTTGCCGACCTGGCCGCCGCAGGCCTTGCAGATGCGGACCTTGCGGCCGTCCTCGAGCACGTTGATGTTGAATCCCTTTGCGGCGCCGCAATCGCCGCACACAACCCTCAGGTTGGATATCGGCATCGGCGCCTCGCGCTCCATGATTCCGCCCTTGACGTTGCGCTGGGGGTTGGGACGGACATGCTTCTTGATAAAGTTGATGTGCTCGACGATGGCGAGGCCCTTGTTGCGCAGCACGCGCAGGACCTTGCCGTTCTTGCCGCGATCCTTGCCGGCAGTGACCTTCACGGTGTCGCCTTTTTTAACATGGCTCTTGCGCATCGTCCGTCTCCGTTTATAGAACTTCTGGAGCCAGGGAGATAATTTTTGTGAAATTGCGTTCCCTTAGCTCGCGCGCAACGGGCCCGAAAACGCGGGTGCCGACAGGCTCCTTGTCGTCCTTGATCAGCACCGCGGCGTTCTGGTCGAACCGAATATAGCTGCCGTCGCGGCGGCGGATTTCTTTTTTGGTTCTCACCACGACGGCACGGACGACCTGTCCCTTGCGTACAGGGCTATTGGGCTGCGCCTCCTTGACAGAAGCTGTGATGATGTCGCCGATTCCGGCAACGCGGCCGACATCGCCGCCCTTAGGCAGGATACAGGCGATTGTCTTGGCCCCGCTGTTGTCGGCTACCACCAGCCGCGTGCCCATCTGGATCATTGCTGATCTCTCCCTGTCGTCACTTGGCCTTGCTGATTATTTCCAGCAGTCGCCAGCGTTTCTGTTTGCTACGCGGCCTGCACTCCACGATCCTCACCACGTCGCCAACCCCGGCGGCCTGTTTTTCGTCGTGGACTAGGAATTTCTTGCTGCGCCGCATGATTTTTTTATATGTCGTATGCTGCAACAGGCTGTCGACCAGCACGGTGACGGTTTTGTCCATCGCCGCCTTGACGACGGTGCCTACCTTCGTGGCCTTGACCTTCTCGGTCGCCTCGGCAGCTGCAGCCTTTGCCTCAGGCATTGTCGCCCTCCTGCGCCGCCGCAGTGCGGCGTTTCTCGTTCATCACCGTCAGCACCCGGGCAAGGTCCCTGCGGACGTTGCGGATCTTGTGAACGTCGTCGATCTGGCCGGTCGCCTTCTGGAAGCGCAGCTTCATCAGCTGGTCCTCCATGTCGGAGATCCGCTTCTCGAGCTCATCCAGCGTCTCATCACGCAGGTCACGCGCCTTCAGCATCGCTAACGCTCCTTTGCCTCTATGCGGGTGCAGAACGCCGTGCGGAACGGCATTTTGTGGCCCGCAAGCTCCATCGCGCGGCGCGCGACATCCTCCGGCACGCCCTCCAGTTCGTAGAGCACCTTGCCGGCCCTGATCACCGCTACCCACTCTTCCGGGGGGCCCTTGCCTTTACCCATGCGGGTCTCGGCGGGCTTGCGGCTGATCGGCTTGTCAGGGAATACGCGGATCCATACTTTGCCGCCGCGCTTGACGTGGCGCGTGATCGCGATACGCCCTGCTTCTATCTGGCGGGCGGTTATCCAGGCGTTCTCCGTGGTCTTGAGGCCGTAGTCGCCGAAGGCCACAGTGTTGCCACGCCACGCCTTGCCGCGGCGCTTGCCACGCTGGACCTTGCGGTGCTTAATCTTTTTCGGCATCAACATGTTGAGCTATCCTTCCGCAGATCAGCTCCGTTTCGTCGTGCCGCGCCTCTCGCGCGACGCGTGAAATTTTCCGGGTTCTATCTCGCCGTGGTATATCCAGAGCTTCACTCCCACGACGCCGTAGGTGGTTTTCGCTTCGGCGAAGCCGTAGTCGATGTCGGCACGGAGGGTGTGCAGCGGCAGCTGCCCCTCGAGGTACCATTCGCTACGGGCGATCTCGGCGCCGTTGAGCCGGCCGCTGCACATCGCCTTGATTCCTCGCGCGCCGAAGCGCTGAGCACTGTCGACCGCCTTGCGCATGGCGCGGCGGAAAGCGATACGCCGCTCGAGCTGAATCGCGATGTTTTCCGCGACCAGTTGCGCGTCGAGCTCGGGTTTGGAGACTTCGTTGATGTTGATGAAGACCTCGCGGCTCGTGCGGCCCTCGATGGTGCGGCGCAACGATTCTACCTCGGCGCCTTTCTTGCCGATGATGATTCCAGGCTTGGAGGTGAAGATGTTGATGTTGAGCTTGTTTGCAGCGCGTTCTATCTCGATCTGGGAGACGCCGGCGTGGTAGAGTCTGGATTTCAGCCGATCGCGCAGCTGCAGGTCTTCATGGAGAAGCTCCGCGTATTCCTTCTCGGCATACCAGCGGCTGAGCCACGTCTTGGTGTAGCCAAGCCGGAAACCGTATGGATGTACCTTTTGACCCACGCTAAACCTCCCTAGTTGCCTTTGCCTGATTCAATCTTGTCGACCTCGATGGTTATGTGCGATGCGCGCTTGAGAATCCGCGCAACGCGCCCGCGTGCCCGAGCCCGCCAGCGCTTGAGGCCGGGGGCCGGACCGACGTCGGCTTTGCTGACGATCATGTCTTCGGTGTCGAGGTCTTTGTCTTTGTACTGGGCGTTGGCCACCGCGCTCTTGAGGATCTTCTCGACGTCGCGAGCCGCCGCCCTGGGGCAGAAGCGCAGGAAGATGAACGCGGCCTCGACGCCCTTGCCTCTGATCTCGTCGAGAACCAGCTTGCTCTTCTGCGGGCTGTGCCTCAGGTAGCGCCCTTTTGCATTAGCTGTCATCGTCAGCCCTCTATACCTTCCGCACCTTGCCCCGCTGGCCGTGGCCGCGATAGGTCCGCGTCGAGGCGAACTCGCCGAGTTTGTGCCCGACCATGTTTTCGGTGATGAAGATCGGGATGAACTTGCGGCCGTTGTGCACCGCGATCGTCCTCCCAACCATGTCCGGAACGATGGTCGAGCGGCGCGACCAGGTGCGAATCACGCTGCCAGCAGATCCTTCCTGCGCCAGCACCTTGTTGAACAGGTGCTCATCGACGAACGGGCCCTTCTTGATCGACCTAGTCATCGCGTCCTCACTTCTTGCCCCGGCGGCGGACGATGTACTTGCCGGTCCGCCGGTTCTTACGGGTCTTGTAGCCCTTGGTCGGCATGCCCCATGGGCTCACGGGGTGCCGCCCGCCGGCGCTCTTGCCCTCGCCGCCGCCGAGCGGGTGGTCGACGGGGTTCATCGAGACGCCGCGGTTGTGCGGCATCCGGCCCTGCCAGCGCTTGCGGCCCGCTTTGCCGAGGCTCACGTTCTGGTGGTCGAGGTTTCCTACCTGGCCGATTGTCGCGTAGCAGCGCAGCAGCACCAGGCGGACCTCGCCGCTCGGCAGGCGGATGCCGGCATAGCGGCCTTCCTTACTCATCAGCTGCGCGGCAGTTCCGGCGCTGCGGACGAGCTGGCCGCCCTTGCCTATCCTCAGCTCGATGTTGTGGACCATTGTTCCGAGCGGCATCTTCTCCAGAGGCAGGGCGTTGCCGACGGTTATGTCTGCGTCGGGTCCGCTGACCACTGTGTCGCCGACTTTCAGATCCTTGGGAGCGAGGATGTAACGCTTCTCCCCGTCGCGATAGTGGAGAAGGGCGATGTTGGCGCTGCGATTGGGGTCGTACTCGATCGTCGCCACCTTGGCAGGCACGCCGTGCTTGTCGCGGCGGAAGTCGATCTCGCGGTAGCGCCGCTTATGCCCCCCACCACGGAAGCGCACGGAGATCCGCCCCTTATTGTTCCGTCCACCCGACTTTTTCAGGCCTTTGACGAGGGGCTTGTGCGGCGTGTCGGTGGTCAACTCCGAGAAGTCGAGGACCGTCTGAAAACGCCTTCCGGGGGACGTCGGCTTGTACTTCTTGATTCCCATAAATCCTTATCCGTGCGTCTTTTAACGCTCTTGCGGCGTAAGAGGCCGCTTTCTACCACACCAGCATAGCGATTGCAAGAGATTGCTTCGCTTGCTGGCCCGTTTCTTGCTGCCTTACGTCGACTCGAAGAACTCGGGCGGAGTTTCGCCCTCCTTGAGCCTCACGTATGCCTTTTTTCGAAGCGGTCGGCGTCCCTCATGGCGGCCGCGCCGCTTCACCTTACCTTTGAGCCGCATGATGTTTACCGACTCAACCTTCACCTTGAACACCTGCTCGACGGCGCGCTTGACCTCGGCCTTGGTGGTGCTGCGATCCACCTCGAGGCAGAGGATGTTGGCGTCGTCCTTGAGCACGGAGCTCTTTTCCGTGATGAACGGCCGGCGAATGACTCTGAATATCTCGCTCACGGCTTAGGCTCCTTGTTTGCGCGCGCGTGGCTTGAGGGCCTCGCTCACGCTCTCGACCGCTGCGCGCGAGAAGACGATATTCTCGAAGCGCATCAGGTCGTATGGATTGAGGGCGAAGTGGTCGATGACGTGCATCGTCGGCACGTTGCTCGTGGCGCCCCAGAGCTTGCTGTTCTCGCGCCTGTCCACGAACACGGCGCTCTCCAGGCCGAGCTTGCGCGCCGTTTCCACAAACGCCCTTGTCTTCATTTCTTCGGGCTCGAGGCTCTCGACCACCCGCAGCCGGTTACTGGCGAGACGCTGGCTGAGGATCGACCGCAGCGCGCCCCTACGCACTTTCTTCGGCAGGCGGTAGTCGTAGCTTCGCGGTTTCGGACCATGGGTGATGCCGCCGCCGCGCCATAGCGGGTTGCGGATCGAGCCCACCCGCGCGCGGCCCGTGCCCTTTGCACGCCAGGGCTTGCGTCCACCTCCGCGGACTTCGCCACGGCCTTTGGTGCTGGCCGTGCCTGCGCGTCTGCGGGCCAAGTGGTGCCTGACGTATTCCCACACCAGGTGCTGCTTTACGGGGGCGGAGAAGACCTCATCGGGCAGGTCCACGCTGCCCACCTTCTCGCCCTTGAGATTTATCACATCGATCTTAGGCATTGCCGGCAGCCTTTCGCTTGCTCACACGCGATTCGCGGATCAGCAGGTAGCCGTTGCGGGCGCCGGGAACGGCGCCGCGCACCAGCAGAAGGTTCTGATCCTCGATGATGCGCACGATCTTGAGGTTTCTGACCGTTACCTTATCGCCCCCCATCCTTCCGGGCATCTTGGTGCCGGGGAAGACGCGGGCCGGATCGGCGCTGCCGCTGATACCCCCGGGGGCGCGATGGAACATCGAGCCATGGGTGGCGCGACCGCCGTGGTATCCATGGCGCTTGATCACACCCTGGAAGCCCTTGCCCTTGCTCACGCCGGTGATGTCGACCTTCTCGACATCGCGCAGCACGTCGACGCGGACTTCCTGCCCGGCCTCGACCTCATTCTCGCTCTTCTCGAGCCGGAACTCGCGGACGTACTTGACCGGCTCCACTCCGACCTTATTGAAGTGACCCCGGATCGCCATATTGGTTTTCCTGTGGCTGCGCGGCTCGACAAAACCGAGCTGCACCGCTTCGTAGCCGTCGCGCCCGGATTTCTTGCGCTGCACGACCACGCAAGGGCCCGCCTGGATCACTGTGACCGGGCTGACGTTGCCGTCCTCGTCGAACGCCTGTGTCATCCCTATTTTCTTGCCGATGATTCCCCTCATGGCGTTAGCTCACCTCTGAGTTACTGCTGTGCTCCCGATGCCTTGATTTCGACGTCGACTCCCGCGGGCAGGTCTAACTTCATCAGTGCGTCGACCGTTTGCGGAGTCGGCTCGAGAATGTCGAGCAGGCGCTTGTGAGTGCGGATTTCAAACTGCTCACGGCTTTTCTTGTCGACATGGGGACTACGCAGTACGCAGAATTTGTTTTTGACCGTCGGCAGCGGGATGGGCCCTGCAACTTTGGCCCCCGTGCGACGGGCGGTTTCAACTATCTCGTTCGTGCTCTGGTCGAGCACCCGGTAGTCGTAAGCCTTAAGTCTAATCCTGATCCTTTCGCCGATCATTTCATCCTCACTCGATGATATCGGAGATGGTTCCGGCGCCGACGGTGCGGCCGCCCTCGCGG
>CBFCZO010000047.1:0-21558 GCA_965602675.1 uncultured bacterium
AACAGGTCTTCGAGCGTCATCGCGTGCTTTTCTTCGGCCGCTGCTGCCGCAAGCGAACAAATCAGCAATGCGGCGATTACTGGAATTATCTTCTTTTGCATAATCTCCCCCCGGCTGACTAAAGCCGTTGGTTATCAAACAAAAGGGGCGGACTCGATATCCGCCCCGGTTTCTCACGCTTACTCGGTTGGTCCCGCGCCGATCCAGCGCTTGAGCCAGCCATGGAACTGGTTGTACCAGAGCTTAGCGTTCTGCGGCTTTACCACGAAGTGAGTTTCGTCGGGGAAGTAAATCAGCCGCGAGGGCACTCCCTGGCGCTGCAGTGCGGTGTAAAACTCGAATGCCTGGGTAACCGGAACGCGGTAGTCGTGCTGACCGTGAATCACGAGCACGGGAGTCTTGAACTTGCCAAGGTTGCCGGCAAAGCGGTGCGGGCTCCACTTCTCATAATCCTCGCGGTTCTCCCAGTACTGTCCCCCGTAATCCCACTCTGGGAACCACAACTCCTCGGTGGCGGACATTGACTCCAGGTTCCACACGCCTGCGTGGGAGATGATCGCTTTGAAGCGGTCGGTTTGGGTGGCGATCCAGTTGGCCATGTAGCCGCCGTAGGAGCCTCCGCCCGCGGCGATTCTATCGGGGTCGATGTAGCCGAGGCCGATCATGTGGTCGACGCCTTTCATGATGTCGATATAAGGACTGCCGCCCCAATTGCGAGAAACCGCGTCCTTGAATTTCTGTCCATAGCTGCTGCTGCCGTGGAAGTTGACGCTGGCCACCACGTAACCGGGAGCCGCGAAGAGAGCCGCGTTCCAGCGATAGTGGAAGCTGTCGTTGACCGCGCCCTGGGGACCGCCGTGGATCTGCATCAGCATCGGCCATTTCTTCGCGGGATCGAAGCCCGGCGGCAGGACGATGAGGATATGGACTTGGTCGCCGCGGTCACCTTCAAACCAGGTGTCTTTCACCTCGCCCATGTCGATCGTGTCGAGCAGTGGCTTGTTGAAAAAGGTGAGCTGTGCCTCGCCGGAGCCATCTGCATTAGCCTTGAAGATATCCACGGGGCTGGTGAGGCTCTGGCGCGCGAAAGCGAGCATTTTTCCATCGGTCGATATGTTGAGGCCGCCGTTGGAGTGGCCCTCGAGGATCTTGCTGACGCCGCCCTCGACTGCCGCATAGAAGATGGGCGAGCGAGCCTTTTCGCCGGCGGTGAAATAGAGGCCCTTGCCGTCCGGAGCCCATACCCAGCCACCCGCGTCTAAATCGAAATCTGAAGTAAGGTTTTTCCTTTCGCCCGTCTGCCGATCGTAGATTATCAGCTCGACCTGGTCAGCCTCGAAACGCGGGCGTTCCATGGCGCCGTAAGCGATGTAGCGGTCGTCGGGGGAGTAGGCCGGCTCGTTGTCCTGCCCCTTGTATTCGGTCGTGATACACGTCGGCTCGCCGCCGGCTACCGGGACGGTGAATACATCGAGGTTTGTATGCCACGCCGGATTGGGAGCCACCTTGGCTGTGAAAGCGATTTCCTTGCTGTCGGGAGAGAAGTCGTAGTCGCTATCGCCGCCGAAGGGGAATGGTGGAACGTCATAATCGGCATCGCGCATCAGGTCGCGATGCTCCCTGGTGGCGACGTCGACGATCATCAGGTGGCTGCGGGTATTGTCGTCACGCCAGGTGTTCCAGTGGCGGTAGAGCAGGCGGTCGATGATCTTCGCCTGCACCTCGCTTTTCTCGCGCTCCTCCAGGTAGCGGGCGGTGCCCCTGTCGCACTTGCCGGGCAGAATGGTGGCAGTGCAAGCGATCATCTTGCCGTCGGGCGACCATTTGGGCCCGGAAGCGCCTGTAGCGATGTTGGTGAGCTGCCGCGCTTCGCCGCCTCCCATGCTGATCAGCCAGATCTGCGATGTTCCGCTGCGGTTTGAGACGAAAGCGATCGTCTTACCGTCGGGGGACCATACGGGCGATGAGTCTCTTGCAGGATGAGTGGTAAGGCGGTTAGGCTCGCCGCCTGCCGTCGGCACGATGAAAAGATCGCTCGAGCCCTCGTTGGACTCCATGTCATAGGTCGTGACGCTGAACGCGATCCACTTGCCGCACGGCGACATCGCCGGTGCCGACAACCGCTTCATGTTAATGTGATCGCCGATGGTGTAAGGATGCTTTTCTGCAGCCGGCAGGACCATTGCAACCGTGAGTATTATCAAAAGAGCCGGGATTGCCCTTCGCATTGGTAACCTCCATTAAAAGCGTTTAGAAAGTGCGGAAGGAGTATGTTATCCGCCTGCGCTGAGACTGGCAAGATGGATTGAACAGATCTATTTGGCTGCTATGGCGGCTGCTCTGGTTGCGCATTGAGCCAAATGATGTATATTAAATTATTAAGCTATTTTTTGTGAATTTTGGTTGGTAATCTTCTGGCAACGAGGGTAAACAATGCGAAAACGTGTTTTCTTGGTAGCGAGTCTGCTGCTCTTGATGATTTTGGCAGCAGCACAAACCGATACCGTTTCTGCGTCTGAGTATAAGTACAAGGCATTGTGGAGTGGCGTATCGAGCTCTCCTTCGGGCCGCTACTCAGGCATTGGACAAGAACTCAAAAAAATGGGTGTCGAAGTGCTGCGGGTAAACGATGCAGTTGTGCTCACCGAGGAATTGCTCGAGGATCACGATTTATGTGTTCTCGCCTGCAGGCAGGAGATTCTGTCGCTCGGTGAACAGGATGTGATCGTACGCTATGTCCAGAAGGGGGGCAGCCTGCTGGTTATAAGCAGCGCCTACAAAGGACAACCGGGGATTATTAACCCGGTTGTCAACAACTTCGGGATTATGGTAACGGGGACAAGATCTGGATCCACCAAAATGACGCACTTTGCCCACCCGGCAACAACCGAACGGCGACCGATCAAATCGTGCGAATTAGGTTATCCTCTTTTGATTTTTGTTAGCTCTGGAGCCGAGATAATAGGGGGACGTGATTTCGCTGGCGCGCCGGCTTCAATGGAATGTTATCTGAGCCTGGGCGCAAAGTGCGGTTGCGGCCGGGTGATCGCAGCCGCGGACGAAGAATTCTGGCAATCGTATGGCTGAGGAGGCAACATTCTGTCCCGTGCGGACAATTGCAACCTGCTCCGTAATTGCCTGGAATACCTGCTCGGCGCAACTGACCTGGGTATAATTAAAACCGTCGCCCGCAATAAGCTGAAGGCGGGAAAAACATATAGGGTAAAAGCCAGAGTTCAGAATCGCGAGTCATGTTTCAGCCAGGAAGCCGAGGTGAGCTTCTACCTCAGCCGAAGGAAGAACTTGAATAAGACGAAGGCTCACCTGTTAGGTACCTGTGTTGTGCCGGCTATCAAAGGTAATGCCTCGCGATTAATCTCCTTGAAAGCAAAAATCCCCGCTGGCTTTAAGAAAGGCGCCTGTTATGTAATTGCAGTGATCGGCGCCGGAGAGTGCTTCATGGAGGTCAACGAGAATAACAATCAACGTCTGAAGAGAGTCAAGGTATATTAGCTCCGCTTATTAATGACGATCGGCGCTGCTCCCGGTGAGGGAAGCAACGCCGTAGTTATTTCAATTGCCGAAACGCCCTAGCTGCCTTCCGGCATGGCGAAGATGGCGTCGTCGATATCCTCGTTGTAGATTAGCTCCTCGATCTCGATGATCATCTGCCCTTGGGCGGAATTCGTCTCGATAGAGTGAGCAACCAGCACAGCGCCCACTTTTCGGTAATCCGACATCACTGTTTTGGAATCCATGCCCATCACCTTGGCCATGGTCATCCTGGGCAGGCCGGAAGCGACATCGAAATAGAAGTTCATGGAGAAACCGTCTTTGTAGGTCATCTTGATGTTGAAAAGCTCTTCGCCGTCGATATTTTCCTTGCCGATGAACTCGACGGTGATGCCCTTGGCTTTGTAATCGACGTATGGCCCGTCAATATCCCCTTGGCGCAAGAACGCTGCGCCCTGCTCTCCGGTGACCTCCTGCGCCGCTCCGCCCATGATCATCCAGGCTATCTCCCCGTCGGTAGCCTGGACCATTTCCATCCCTTGGATTTCCATTTCCATGCGCATCTTGCCGGGGCGTTTGTTATAGATGACGAAGGGAATTTCCATTCCCATCGCCACCATGTTAATAGTGCCGTTCGTCTTCATGGTGTTGATCGCCTTGAGCGCATCCTTGCCGCCGATTGCCTGGATCGCTTTGTTGATGACGTCGTCCGCCGTTTGCGCGGTTACGAGCGGAACGGCCAGGGCGATGACCAGGACAACAGCAAATAAAGTCCTGAATTTCATAGTTTTCCTCCGCTTTAGTGTCGGAATAATTGTGGAAACAGTTTAACCATCTTTGCTGACAATAGAAACGATAATATGAGGCGAAAGTTGCACGTTTTTAAATTCAGTGGATGGTGCGCAATCAATCGACAGCGCAACTCGCTCTACCAAAGCAAGGCGGTAGATCCGATCAGATCCGAACTGGAACCTTAAGTGCATCCGTTAATCCTCTTTCTTTGTTCGAGGCGGGCGTTTCCTGAATAAAGTCCGCTGCACCCGGCCTCCGCTCTCCTGCTCGAACTCCTCGATCACGTTTTCCGATTCCGCCAGCATCTTCAGATGAGCCTCCAGATATCTGATGCCCTGAGAGACTACAACGCCCATCCAATCGGTCGACGGCGTTTCGTCCATCTGCTCCGGAGTCTCATTGATCACCGTTATTTCGGTCCTGGCCGAAGGCTTGTGCGGAACGGAGCTGCGGCGCTCCGAGTAGATCATAGTATTGCCGTGCAACTCGTAGTTGATCACGTGCGGCTGCCAGCGGCCTGCCCAACGCCAATAGCGCCGGTAGATCCGCTCGTTGAGCTTCGCCATCTCAGGATCGGCCGTGAGTTCCCGGTCGATGTATTTCAGCACGCTCTGCCCGGCGCGACGGTGGTCGGGATGGCGCGGGTCGTCGAGGTGTGTGACATATACGAACCAGCCTCGCGGGATCCAGTAATCGCGGAACTGGTAGGGGCTGTAGCCGGCGAATTGCTGCACCCACTCGTGGGTGGGGTAGCCGTGACAATTGAGAAAGACGTCGGGCAGCCAGCGATCCCAGAGCGCGGGGCGGACGAGGGCCTCGGTCAGCAGCGTGTCCGGCCTGTCGTGCTGCGTGCCCAGCTCGACTCCGAGCGCCGTGTAGCGGGCGGCATGGTTCATGTGATTCGGGTTGATCTCGTTCAGCTTCTCGACAAGCGCCGCACCGTCGGGATTCTCCACCGGGAGCATTATGATGTTTAGCCGCTTGCGGTACTCGGAGTAGTTCTTTCCGGTGGCCAGCAATTCGGTGAGGCGCAGTATGTGGCTTGTTGAGCTGACCTCATTGGCGTGCTGGCGGCCGACGATCAGGATTGTCGGTTTTGCGGTGACCATCTTCGCTCGAGATACGTGTGTCGATTCGGTCGGTGTCAGGATCTCGAGCGTGAAAACAGGACGCTGCTGGTAGCTGGCGCCTCCGCGGTATGCAGTGATGCCCGGATAAGCGCCGAGGCGGCGCGCGATCTCCACGGCCTCATCCGGGTAGATGATTCTGCTCTCCGGGACGATCTGCACGCCGGGCGAGGTTGGTTCGAGGACCGATTGGGCTTCTACCTTGCCCCGGCTTTCCAAAGCCAACGTGCTGTGCGCATCGCCGGATTTCAGCGAGAAGCGAACTTCCTTGAGGGCAGGGTGATCGAACAGGTATTGAGAGGCGACGGGATCGCTGCCCCCGTTGATCATTGCCAGGCCGTCGGCCAGCAAGCCAATGTTTTCTGGTGTCGGCAGGGAAGCGCTGACGATCAGCACCTCCGGGCCATGCTCACCGATAACCATGCCGCTGAGCATTACATTCTTGGGCTCGACGGCGGGTATGTCGACGCTTCTCTTATCCTCACGACCCTCTGTATCGGTCCAGCTCAGCGTGATGCCGTTCTTTTTGGCGTGGTTGCCGAGGAAAGTGAATTTCACCCTGGGAGCGCTGCCGGGCTTGCCGGGGTGTATGAGAGGAATGACGGAGCCGGGCGCGCCCGTACGCGTTGTGTAGCGCGCGTCAGCCGGCAGTTTCTCCCTGCCGCGGGGAATCATGCCGTTGAAGAAATCAAGCGTGTTGAAATAGATATCTTCGTGCAGCGATTCGATGCTGGAAACCAGTTCCTCGTCGATGCCAAGGCGTTCATCGGGCTCGCTCAGCCAAGCCTCGACCTGCAGCGTGTGGAAAAATGGCTGCTTGTCGAGAGTCGGCTTCTTGCCCGTTTCCTTCATCACGTGGTCGTATGCCTTCTTGAGGATCTCCTTCTGGTAGAAATCCCAGACCATCTCGGTGTCGGTTTCGATGCGCTGATCGACGACGCTCTCGCCGCCGACGACCGCTTTGCACCACCCCGTTTGGGCGACAACATCGGCCCACTTTGGGAACTGCTCGAGATAGGGGCGGGTGACCGTGGCGGGGCTGAACGAGTCGGATAAAATCTCCGCGCCCGAGCCGTCCCGCACGCTTAGCGAGTAGGTTTCCTCCAGCGAGTCGTCGATTTCGAACTCGATCGCCTCGAGTGCAATGCCCAACTCCTTCTCGAAAATCTCGTCGATGGGATACAGTTCCGAAAGCCAGCGTGTGCGCTCGGGGTAAAATTTATATATTTGATTAAAGTCGGGTTCTTCGGGGCGGAATTTAACGAGAATTGAAGCGGCGCTGCGTCCGCGCAGACGCGGCAACACCTCGTCGCGCAGCCAGTGGAAGCCCTGCTTATAGGCGCAAATCAGACTGAGCTTTAGGTCCTCCTGCTTCACCCCCTTTTCTAGCAAATGCCTTTCCAGCCACGTGTGCAACTCGGTGAGGACATCCTTCGGCTCGCTGAGTCTGACGTCCAGCTCAATCCGGCTACCGCTATTAACGGCGGGAAGGATTTTCTCCTCGAACAGCGATTTGAAGCGGTCGACCTCGTACTCGAACTGCTTCTCTTCCTCGAGGATCGACTTGGGGGCGCGGCGGCCGGGAATGGCGACTTCGACTTCCGTGCCGGGGAGGTTTTCACTCAGCCATTGCTTCACCGCAGGTTCGTAACCGGGCAGCGCACGATCGATAACAATCTCCGCCGATAACTTGCTGATGCTGCGCCGTTTCAGTTCGGGCAGCTCGCCGGCGGCGGCTCCCAATGCAGCCCAGAGGCGGCCTGCGGCGTTTTTCTGGCCGAGAAGCAATTCAGCCCGCTTCGTGGTGTCCGACAAGGTCAGGTTGCCCGGTTCGTGGTCCGCAACGCCCGGGTATTTCTCGGCGAGATAACGGAGAGACGCTGCCAGGCCTGCTCGATCGCCGAGAACGACGACGGCGTTGCTCTTATTGAAGGCATCAGGCACGACGCAGATGTATCCCTGACCCGACTCCAGCGCGGGTGGATGCAACTTTCCCTGTTTTATCAAGTAATCGGTCCCGATACCCTCTCCGACGAGAATCGGCTGCTTCATCTCTTCAAGTTGGTCGACGCGCGGATTCACAATAGCGAGAGGTATCGACATTCCGGCGCATTCCAGGCTCAAGCGCGCGGCGAATTCACCGACTTCCGCAAGCCCAGCATCCTCACCCAGGGCGATGACAGTCTCGATCTTGTCGGGAATCTGGTCCTTTATCGCATCGGTATAGAGCCCTTTCAGCGAGAAGAGATTCGATAAATCGATATCGCCGCCCTCGATTTCCTTCGGTTTGCGTGAGGCGGCGGGATCGGGGCGGCGTCGGAGCATGCGGGCCGGATGGCTGAAACGCGGGAGGGATAAACCAATGATTTCGTCGCCGTTGACGATCTCGATCAGAACCTCGCGTATACCCGAGTAATTGAGCATGTCCACGCGCCTGCCGCGCCGCTGATCGGTCAGCAGCGATTCGAACGCCTCGCGGACTTTGGCCGCGAGAGCGGGGGATGACGGTTCGACGCGGAGCACGGCAGCCCTTACTTCCCCGCGGTCGAATAACATGTTGTCGAGGGAGCGGCGCTTCTCCTCGCTGGCGAGATCGGGATCCTTATCCTGCTCGGGCTGGATTTCATAAAGCAGGCATGTCAGGTGTGAAACAACCTCGGCAAGGCCGCTCTCCGACAATAACTTGCCGGCGTCTTCCTCGAGCTTGCCAAGACGGGTCGAGGTCTGTTGCCCCCAAATCTCCCACGCATTCGGCCAGCGAGCTGAAAACTGCGCAGCCGCTTCATGCAGACCCGGGCCGTCGAAACCGACGATTGCGTACGTGAACCTTTCTTTACCGACGGCGATGACGGCTCCTGTGCCCGGCTTGAGCAGACCGCTGATTGAATCGGAGTAAGGCTTGATTTCGGACTCAAGCTCAGACAGAAGACCAAGCCTAATGACTATTTCACTGTCAACATCCGACAAGCCGGATTCATTGATCACGACGGGGAAGGAAAGGGCTGTAGTCTGGTAACCGAATCGCGCAGCCAGCTCCGCGGCTGCGGCGGCGTGGTACGGCGATGGGTTGTCAGGTATAACGATCACGGCGTTCAAAGCATCAGCCAGACCGTCACCGTTGGTGTCCACCACGCTGTGGCCCGGCGCAAACAACCTTACCAGGCTGGGTGGCGGTGGGGTCTCCTCCGGCCCTGCGTTGACCAGAATCGGATTTAGAATTATCGGAATAAGTATCGCGGCGATGATGGAACACTGCTTCATTTTCCCTCTCCTCCTGACCAGGACAACCGATCTCCGACCGCCGGAGCGGAAGATTACCTTTGCGGCAAGATCAATCAGGCGGCGGAGAGAGCTCAGGTTCGATTTTGATGTTGCTGATGAAAAAGCCGGCCTCGCCGTCGAATTTACCGATCTCGAGTGTTTGTTTGCCGGGGCCGAACTTCTCATCGATCGGTTTGCCGGTGGATAAGTCTATCAGAGCAATGTGATTCCATGAAGGATGTTTTCTCAGATCTGCTTTTAATCCTAAGCGGCGCATTTGCAGGAGGGCACCGTGGGTCAGTCTGCGTCCTGCAAAGTAGCGTGAAACGAGCACTGCGAAGCCTTTTCGTCTGGAGGTTTTTCTGAGATATCGCGAGAATTCTCTTCCCGCTTTTTCGAACCATGAAGTGTTGAAATTTTGGTATTCAGCGAATAAGGGATCCGAAGCATCCAGGAAGTAGACGTTGTAACCCTTCTCCCTTTCCATCATCAAGCCGTTGATTCCGACGATGCAATGGTTCGGATTCCGTCCGCCGGTTTCGGCTTTCAAATGAAACGGAAGGGAACGGCCTTCGAACATCACCGCGTGGCGAGGCCGATATCCGTAAAAGAATTTGAGGATGGTGGCATCGTCAGGATTCGTAAACTTATCGATCCTTACCTCATAGCTTTGCTCTTTTTGTGTGAGAGTCCAATATCCGAAAGGCTTCCCGTTTATTTCCAGATGAATGAACTGTTCGTTTCCCAACGACTTTGTTGCTCTCGCATCGAATTCAAGTGATTCGACTTCTGGGGGGTAGTGAACTTCGACGCTCTTACCTGAGGAAGATGAGAATGAGCCGGTGATTCCCGTCGGATTTTTAGTCAGTCGCGGTACCATGGAGCGTTGCCCGATCTCCTCGATCACGATGTCGGGACGGATCCGCTCTATTGTCGCGGCATCCGGTAGGTAGTGCCATACGAAGAGGCAGCGGCTGAATGAATACGGCAGGAGATCACGGAGCTTGTCTCCTGATGAATCGTGAAAGAAGACCGCCGTCGGCAAATTGCTTTCGTCACCTGCTGTTGAGTAAAGAGTGTTGTCCAGTTGAAGCCAATCCTGCACGACTTCACGCAGAGGCTGGCGTAATTCTTTTCTATTCATTGAAACAGAGTGCTCCAGATCCGTTAAGCCCATCATGGAGGCCAGGTTGCCGATAGTGCTGGTTTGTTTTTCTATCTCATAATGGTTTACGGATTCGACGCGAACGGAGGGGTACAACTCGGATAGCTTTTTGTTGATTTCCTGTACTGCGATGAAAGCCCCGTACTGGTTCCAATGAGTATCAGTCTTGAAGTAAACCAAGCGTTTCTTCTTTACTTCAAGCAACGGTTCCCTTAGGCTAATAAAATAGATCTTAGAGTTATTTTCCAGGTAATCAGTTATCTGATCGAGCCTTGATATCTCGTTTACCCGGTTGATATTACCGGGCACGTACTCCGGGTAGATTTCCCATTTGGAAGGAGCGATAACAAGCAGGTAGCGGCAACCGAAAGCTGCCATCCAGCGTCGTCGTTCCTCGAGATTATCCCTGATGGTGGCCAACTGCCTGTCGCTCAGGCGGATCAGGCCGCGGTAATCCTCGATGTTTTTATCCTGGGTGTTGAAGAACCATCCATGATCACCCACAAGGACATTGCCTGCGACGACGACGCCTGGGATCCTACTTCTAATGCTATTCAGGCAGCGGACGAGGAGTTTGCGCATCCCGAAATTGTCATTGTAATAAGCCTCGAACAGTGCCGGGAAGGCCGCCAGCGACTCGACATCTGCCGGAACCCCCGGCATCGGCGCGAGGTTGCGATTCTCATGAAGCGGCGCTCCTGTTGAGAGGCCTATTAACAAAACCGTCAAGGGCAGCCAGATTGCTGCGATAAAAGACAAGCTGAGCGCGATGTTGAGGATTCGCCTGATAATCGCTCCGCGTTGGTCGCTCATAGCGCTCAGAACCTGAAGTAAATAAACGGTTTGTGAGTCCCCGTCGCCAGCCACATAGCTGAGACAGCGAACATGAAGAAGATAGCCGAGTAATTCGCCAGGCTATAGATGGTTTGTACCCCGGCGGCTGCGAGACCCTTCTTGCGGTCGATGAATTCTTCCACTGTTTTCCTAATGAAAGGCACCACCGGCGTAGAGAAGATAATACCTGCCAGCAGCAGCGCGATCACTTCAGAGTTGAGAAAGACGCCGATGTTGTTAACGGCTGGATCTCCGGCGGAGAGTCCCGCCATCGCTGAAATAAAGCTCGCTGCCTGTCCGAACGACTCCGAGCGGAACAGGACTTTCAGAACCAGAGTAAACAGCAGGAAGTAGGCATGGCTCAAAGGTGCCCAGATTCTCTCGAGGATTTTCCCGAAGCCCAGCCTTTCAAAAAACATCAGGACACCGTGGCCGAGCCCCCAGATAACGAATGTCCAGCTGGCGCCGTGCCATAGTCCGCAGAGGAAAAAGACAATGAAAAGATTGATATAGGTTCGGGGTAGGGAAACGCGGCTGCCGCCGAGGGGGAAATAAAGATAATCGCGGAACCAGGTGGCCAGTGTGATGTGCCAGCGCGTCCAATATTCGCGGAATGATTTAGAGATGTAGGGGTAATTGAAATTCTCCGGCAAGCGGAAGCCGAGCATCCGTCCCAGCCCGATTGCCATGTCGGAATATCCCGAGAAATCGAAATAGATCTGCAACGTGAAACTGACGGCGCCCAGCCAGGCAACGCCGGGAGTGAGTCCGCCGGAGGGAATGGCGAATATCTTGTCAGCGACCGCGGCAATGTTGTTGGCGATAATCACCTTTTTTGCGAGCCCGGTCACGAAGCGCCTGACACCGTAAGCAAAATCTTCGAAACTGATATAACGTTCCACAAGTTGGGCGGCTATCTCTTTGTATCGGACGATCGGGCCTGCGATGAGCTGGGGGAACATCGTCACGAAGCATGCGAAGTCCACGAAACTGCGGGTGGCCGACGTTTTACCGCGGTAGACGTCGATGGTGTAGCTCATCGACTGGAATGTGTAGAAGCTGATGCCGAAGGGCAGAATCACTCTGAAGAGCGATGCCGGCACGGGCAGACCGAGAGCGGCTGCGGCGGCGATGAAGTTGCCCGCGAAAAAGTTGAAGTACTTGAAGAAGCCCAGCAGGGCGAGATTGGTGATTATCGAGAAGGCCAGGGCTGCTTTCTGGCGGGCTGAGCGCGGTTCATTCTCGGGCAGCGGTTCGCGGGCACTGCTGCTTTTCTTTCCGGCAATGATCAGCCCGCAGAAATAATCCACTGCTGTAGAGAACAGCATAACCAGGACGATGAGCTTCTCGCCCCAGGCGTAAAACAGCAGGCTTGAAAGCAACAGCAGAGCATTGCCTTGAAGACTTGGGAGTTTCCTGCTTCTGAGGATGCCGGGCAAAGCCGGGATGTAGTAAAGACTTATAACCAAGGGCAGGAAAAGGAATAGAAATAAAATCGAGCTGAAGATCAATGTCGCCTAACCTGGTTCGAGACAAGCTGCCGTCGTCGCAGCATTATCTAGTAATAAGGACTATCCCCTTGATGTTTGCAGGATTCTAGCTAATTACCCGATGCCTGTCACCGGAAACATTCGGAATTGGCGTAGGAATTTTGGAAGTTAACCTCATTGGATTTCAGTGATGCTAGAGTCACACACGACAACATCGACGACTACTATGGCGCGCCCCCGGACGAGTTGGAGGACATATATCCCTGAGCTGCAAAAGTCTTGTCTACTCTTGCTCTCGCTGAAGTCGCCAGTTAGGTGTGAATTGCGCGATGAGCAAACTGCCACCACATACAACTCCCACATAAATCTCACCTGATAATTTCTTTAGTAGCAATGATTAGCATGGTATCAGTGAGTTGCGTGATGGTACCCGCGGCAGGACTCGAACCTGCGGCCTAGGGATTAGGAATCCCTCGCTCTATCCACCTGAGCTACGCGGGCCCCGGCTACGCAACAAATCAAAGGTCTGATAAATTATGAGCAGCACTATGAAAGTGTGCTTTTCGGGTGGGATTCTAACATAGCAAAGGGGGAGTTTCACCCTGAATCTCGGTTGCGGGAGGGGAAGCCTCCCGGAGTGTTGCTGAGCCGTTCCTTATCATAGAATTGACTCCTGGAATACAAGACGAAGAACTCCGCTCCGAGAAATTACTTCAACACCACAAATAATGGGACCTGCAATGCATACCCTAGGTATAACCTCAATCGGCAGCGGTATCGCCCAGGCAGTGCTCGATTCGCTTAAGAGCTGCGGCGAGCGCTATCGCCTTGTCGGCTTTGAGCCAGTCCATGGGCAAAGGGGGCGTACGAGTGCGAGGCGGTCTACCTGGTGCCCATTGCGGATCACTCCAGTTACAAGGAATCGATAATGCAGCTTTGCCGCCGCTTAGGCATCGAGTTGCTGATCCCCGGCTCGGATCCCGAGTTATTGCCGCTGGATGAGCTGGCAGACGAGTTGGAATCGATCGGTTGCAAAGTTGTCGTCAGCAGTCCTGAATGTATAAAGATATGCCGCGATAAACAGCTCTTGCACGATTATCTCATCGATCAGGGTGTGGCGTTCGCCCCGACTTACTCGCCCATGGAAGCAGTGGAAAGCCTTGATGAATCCGCGTACCCATTGATACTCAAGCCTCGATCAGGTTCGGGCTCGGTGGGGATACGCCTGCTCTTCTCTCCCCGGGAGTTGGAGCCCTTCTGCGATAATGGATACTGGATTGTGCAACCCTATCTCATGTCTGTCGATAGAAATGGCGATCGAACCGGAGACGGCGAATTCTTGCGTTGACTCAGGAGACTGGGCAGGCCGCTGCAGAAGGATGAGCTTTCGATCCAGGTTTTTATCACCGGGGATGGAGAAATTCTCGGCCGCTTCGCCAGCCTGAACAAGCTGAAGGATGGTGTTCCGGTTCAGGTGGATCCTATTGACGATTCCGAGGTTTGGCTGGCCACCGAAAAAATTACATCCGCCTTGACCGGGCTTGGCTTGTGTGGACCGAGCAATTTCCAGGGCCGGTTTACGAAGCGTGGGATAGTGTTCTTTGAGGTGAATCCTAGATTCACAGGGATCACGCACGTCCGAGCCCTGATGGGTTATCGTGAAGTGGAAGCTGCGGTAAAGCGCTTTCTGTTTATAAGGAAGACAATGCAGTGGTATCCGAAGCTTTGCCAGAGTTGACAGACAAAATCGGCTTGCGGCAAATGACCGAGATCATTGTACCTAGAAGGAAGGTCCAGTGCCTTGGTGAAGAGCGGACCATCGAGCCGGGAGGAGAATGTCGGCAAGCACTGGTAACCGGCGCCGGCGGTTACCTCGGTTATTTGGTCGCGGAGGAGATGCTTAGAAAGGGTGCGGCCCGCCAGTGCGAGATAAGGCTCGGGCCGCCTCGATCTGGCGTAGCAGTTCGTTTGCAGACAACGTACGATTGATCGAATGGGACTTATTGAAAGCGGGTTTGGATCTCAGTGGTGTAGATCTGGTGGTTCATTCCGCCGCCCTGAGGATGATTTCCGACTGCGATAAATCCGGTTATCTCGATCATCAGAGTATGACCCTCAATCTTGTCAATGCCGCTCGGAGGGCGGCGGTCCCACGGTTCATATATATTTCGAGCCAGGCGGTCTACGGCGTCGCAAATACACCGCCTTTTCATGAGCATTCACAGATTGATCCAAGCACTGGTTATTCGCAGAGCAAGTTGGCTGGTGAATTGATCGTCAGAACGCTGCAAGAAGGCTCCACCGACTGGATGATCCTCCGCCTGTCGCGGCTTTACGGTTTCGCCGCCAACATCAGATAGCAGGAACTTCCTCATATGTTTGCAAGGATCGCCGTGGATGGCGGAGTATTGGATGTATACAGGAGCGGCGAACAGCTAGTGGACCTGTTGCATATCAAAGATGCCGTCTTGATGATTGTAAGTGCAGCGCAAAGTCGGAGCGAGAACTGGAACGATGTCTACAATGTTGGGGGAGGTGTAGCCGTCTCGGTCCTCGAGTTGGCGGAACTCTGCCGGAAATTGGCGGCAGAACACTCGACCATGCTGCCGAGTATCAATTTGGAAAACGATAGGGTAAACCACTTGAGTTTCGGTTTGGTCATCGACAAGGCGACTGAGAGATTTGGGTGGCGACCGGAAGTAAGCTTATATCAAGGAATCGCAGAGTTGATGAATAATGCTGCCAGCACATCATTCAGCCCGGGTGAATCGTCCAAGGCATTCATTGATACGCTTTAGAAACTTTGCGTAGCTCACATCCGAGCAACGACTCAGAACCTTACAAAACTTCCGCTTGCTGTTCAGATAACGAATCTGCGGACAAAGTCAGCCCGAATAGAATCCAGAAGAATATAGCACCCGTGTGCGTAGCCAAAACCACGTTAAACATTCCGAGAACGAACATTGCCATCCAGGAAAGAAGGCAGGCGGCCAACGATGGGCAATTGTCTCCGATGTCAGACATGCATTTCCTAATAGCCGAACAGGCTGTCGGCACAAGGACCAATGCAAGAGCGGCAAGCCCCAACAAGCCCATGTGTAAGAAAACGGAAATATAGGAATTATGAGGGTCTTTATAGTAAGTGTATGGATAATCCTTTCGTTTGAGCTCTTCTATCACCAATTTGCTACCAAATCCTGTACCCACCAGAGGGCTTTTCAAGCCCTCCAAGATTGCCTGACGCCACATTAACATCCTGATGCTGATGTTGAGCTGTTGATGCTGTATCTCCCAGGAATTTTCATCTTCATTGATGCTGCCATCATCGTGCTCCCAAATATTGACTGGTGGAGTATCACCGTTTAACGTTAAGTAAACGGCGGTGAGCTCCGCCCAAATTGCCTCGTACCTTTCCTTGGCCAGAAAATAACCGGCACCTATGGCGATCACTAGAATAAAAGCAAAACCGAGCGCAGCTTTACCCGGGGTAACAGTGCTTTTGTGGTGCCTCGAGTAACGATGTATGTAATAAAATCCGCACAGGCTAAATACGAAGATCAGCGTAAGGAGAGTTGAAAGCCTGAAGTAAAAAATGGTGTGAAACGCAGGGATCAGCAAGATCGCTGTCGACCACCAGCGTCGTAAAACTTGGTGCCCGCTTCGAAGCATTAGAAAAAGCGAGAACGAGATTACGGTCGAGTAGGCCATTTCGGGGCGTAGTTTTAAGAGAGACGGCGGCAGCAGATCCAATAGTTGTCCGAATAATGCTGCGAAAAGCATGAAAAAGGAGAAGACTCTAACCTCGTCGTTTTTTCGGATTCTGAAGGCTACTAGCAGGGCCAGGAGTGAGTAGTAAACAATCGAGGCTTGGCGGAGCGCAGCGGTTCCGTATTGAAATGTGCCGATAACAGCGAGTATGAAGCCAATAATCAGGAAGGGTGCAAACAAATACCATTTGGGGGGCAGCCTGGCCTTTTTTTTGCCGAGGAGACTTATGATCAAGAATATCAGGCAAACTATGATTGCTAATTCACCGACATAAATATTACTATTATGAATGTTGATACTCAAAATGGCGAAGGATTTGCGAAAAGCAAATACACCAAAGGTAATAAAGTATAGAAAGATGTTTGGGAAGAAGTATTCAAGGCCGGCAACAATCAATAGGATGATGGGAATCATGTAGCCAAATTCAAGCTGGCTGAGAATCATCACAAGAATCGCGGCCAGGCAGGCAGCCGAAAATGAAATATAGAGTCGTCTAATGCTGGTGCTATTCAGCGTCTTTACATGCGCCGAATTGGTTGTTTTCATTTGAATCTCTAAAGGATCCGGATAGATTTCTTTCCAGCGGAAATATAACACATCCACTAAGGTATGTACACCAAGCGGTTTCCGGCCGAAAACTCAGTCGGCAGAGGATTCGCTGTTGACCATCTTAGTTTTGCTGGGGTTCGTTGCTATTAGTATGGCCAGTGCGGCGAAAGTCCAGAATGGCACCGCTCCATAAGCATTTTCATGTACAACATTCAAGAAAGCCATTACTCCAAAGCCCAGCATGCCCGAAAATGCCATCATCAGTAAGTTCAATCTGCATCTGTCCAAAGCGATGTTCTTTCGCCATAAGTAATAAATCACTGGGACAAGCGCCACACAGAAAACGATGAGTCCCAGAATTCCCATTCGCATGAGGATGTGAAGATATGAATTATGCGGTCTCATATCCGGGTACCATTTGTAGTTGTATTTAAGCAACTCGCGGGGTGCGAAGCTGATTCCGAAGCCAATCCCCAGAACCGGGTGTTTGAGAAAATTATCGAAAGCATGTCTCCAGACAATAATTCTCCAGGCAAAGTTGGACTGTTGTGCCTCGATCGTCAGCAGATACTCATCCAGAGTCATGCCGCCGGAATCGCGTGGAATGATCTCAAAATCTCCAAGCGCTGTATCCTGAATTATTTTGGCTGCCGATATTATCTCAGAGCTGCTGCCGATCAGGATTTCTGAGTTGCCGGGAATAATTGCGATAAGGATAGCAACAATGAGGGAGAGCACCAGAGGCACCAATACCCTTGGCGAATCGACAAACATCGATTTAATGCCGTTGCCGAACCGCAGGTTATACGCAAGGGAAACAACGACGGCGGCGAAGAAGAAGATTAGATAAGAGGACTTTGGGAAAACAAGCATCGAATATAAAATCAGTATCATTATTGGGTAGAACCTCAGGCCCGGCGTTTTCCTTTCGCCCCTGTGAGTGAAAAAAAACATCAAGAAGGTAGCTGCGGCTAGAAACGGCATGCCGTGCTTGCTGAAAGGTTCGTCGAACAGGTTCAGATAGATATTGACGATATTGATGGAAAGGCCGGCCAACATTGAGTAGTAGATCGTCCTCAGTAGGTTTCCAGCCAAGTCGAGTCCTCGCACTCGAAGCAGCACGATAACGCTTATGAGAGCATAGTAAGCTATAGCCGAGTGCCTGATAGCCTGAATACCATGTTCCCAGAATCCAAACAGACCCAGCAAAATACCCAAGCCTATAAAAGGGAGGAAAAACAGGCTGACAGGTCTGAGCTTGATGCTAGCGTTGCTGAAAAAGCTGATGGCCAGCCAAAGGAGGTTAATCGCTATCACAAATTCAGTGACGTAGAGAGGAACACCTCCCAGGGTTAAGGAGCAATAGGCGAAGTACCTTTGGAACGCTGACAGGCCTATGAGCAGGTAGAAGAGTGATATTAGTGGGAAATGAGACTCCAAGACCGCCAAGGTAAGAAAAATTGCAAGAATCCCGATAGGATTGCTGGAGTGGTGAAAAGCCAGTGACAGCATCACAAATATGCCGGCCAGGACTATATATTGCCATTTCCCTGGTGAGTAGAGTTGCTCATGACGGTGATCACGCCATCGCTTGGCCTCGTGATTTTCGCTGATATCCATGGGAAATGAGGAAATTAACCAGTAATTGTTCGTAGCGAATGGTAACTCAGCTGTGCAGACCGGTCAATAACGTGGAATTGCAGAAGAGTGGAATAAAATTTGATCGAGTAAATTTTGCAGGTATTATCTTTAAGCAGTTCGCAGAAGTGTTTGAGCTCAACTACACTATGCCACACTCTGCAAATCCTGGCAATTTGTCCTGAACGCTGAGAAACAGGAGCGATGGTTAAAATCGAATCGGGAAAGCAGCGCGCACATCTTTTATTCGGGTTCTATGCAGCAGTAGGCCTGACAGGGCTGACTCTGAACATCATTTTCAATTGCGATTTTGCCCAAGGTGCCTTGATAGCAACTTTAGCGGCGATAATTTTACTTGGCTTCATTCTCTCAAACCGTGCCGGTCTTCTCTGCACTTTATTATCCCTCACAGCGTTTTCCTGGGTTTCTATAAATACCGCAGGTTCCTGGAATTACGCGGCTACCAGCATCGTCGCAGCAGTGCTCGTCGGGGTTGCCATAAGGTATTTCCTCAGTAGATCCGCTGCCGTTGTAGGCAGGATCAACTTTTGGATGTTAATCATAGGGCTCATAGCGATCATCGCGGGTGTTTTTGCTTTTTTGAGGTATTCCACATTCGAGGTTCTCCCCGGTGTCGGCTATATCAATCAATCGGTTAATGTGTGGGGCATCAGCTCGGATCTGGTAATAGCCAACATCCTGAAGATGACGATCATCTATGTCGCTTGGGGAGGCGTTTTGCTTGCAGCTCAGCAGGTTCGCAGGCAAAGAGTCTTTCTGCGGGATTTTCGAAGAATGTTACTGCCGTTGGCGGCGTTGAACGCGTTGGTCGCTTTTCTTCAGTTGAGTTTTTTACCCCTACTGTTTACCACAGAGAAATGGAGGCGGGCGGGACAGGCGACGGGCCTGATGATCGACGGCAACTCTCTTGGCATGGTGTCAGCCGTGTTAATCGCCGCAACGCCGCTATGGTTACCACGGCAATGGTACAGATCGGCACTTTCACTGATTACTTTGGTTTTACTGGTTTTCTGTATATTCGCGTCAGGCAGTAGGACAGCTTTCTTCCTGGTTGCGGTCTTTTGTATTTTCTTCGGCCTTATTCTAGTTTGCGCCAGGGCCGGATCGATGAGGGCGTCGAGAGTTGCTCTCTATGCTTTTCTGTCTATTGTTGTCGTGACGCTGGTCATCGGTTCGATATATTACGTTGTTGGCCTACTCGAGTTGCCGGAATTACCTCTGCAGGAGCGACTTGGAGCCACCGTCGACAGTTTTTTCTCCGGGACGGGAATAAACACATTGACCAATTCCAGGATCATGATGTGGGGATTTTCGACCTGGATGGCCGCGGAACACCCATTGTCGGGAATCGGGCCGGGTACGTTTTTTTGCGAAGTCGGGAATTTCACACGCCTTCATGGCCTTCGCTACCGCACAATCGATAATGCCATGAACCTCTTCCTGCACTTGTTTGTTGAGCTGGGTATTTTAGCGTGTATAGCCATGATAATCGTGCTGGCTCTGGTCCTGAAGGGGCAGTGGGAAAGATCTCGGCAAAAATCAGGGGCACATCAAGACAGGGAACTGGCGGTCGTTGCCTTCCTCTTATCCTTGTTTGTGGTCTTCTTCCTGGGTCCGCATATAACCCTTCCGGAACCCATGTTTATAGTGATGCTCTTCTTCGGTTTGATAACCGGTCGGCTTAGAAAGATAGCGCCGGCAGCAAAACCCGGTTTAGTGTCGGGCTGGAAAGCCTGGCTTGCCTGGGCCGCTTTATTGATCCTGGTTACTCTGGCTTCCGTTTGGACGTCAAGCGGGATTCATCCCGCGAGACTTTGGGAAGATCTCAGATGGCATATCGAGGCCGGTTTTGCCGCCAGGGAGCAGGGAGACATTTCTTACCAATGGACCGAAACGACCGCGATACAGATCGTTCGTCCCAACGGCAGGTTTCTTTATCTCCGGTGCTGGGCTGGACACGAATCGGCAAGTGGTTTTCAACAGACCACCAGCGTTTATCTGGGAAGTAGTTATCTAGGTAAAATCGTGTTCACTGATGCCAATTGGAAAGATGTCTATCTGAAGATCGACAATCCGTCCGGTGATTATGAAAAACTGGTTTTTATTTCGGATCCTCCGTTTGTGCCCGATGATTTCCTCAAGAACGGAGACCGGCGTAAGCTCGGACCGGCGATAGCTATCATAAAGATAATTAACATGGTGCAACAGGACTCGTTTGGCTTCTGGCCCTACGAGAACGACGGGATAAGGAGCTACCAATGGTCAAAACAGGAGGCCTACAGGCGACTCGATCTGCCCACCGGTAGAATTCTGTTTCATGTCAGGGTGGCACACCATGATGTTATGGATAATCCGGTAATCATCAATCTTGACATCAACGGCGAAGCTCAGCGTCAGCTTGTTCTAAAAGACAACTCTTGGCACAAGGTTGAGTTTCAGCCGGAGGAGTTGGGCGAAGCTTTCACGTGGCGCGCCGAACCTCCGCGCCACAATACAGGATTCCTGCACATTCGCATTAGCAGGACATGGGTACCAGCTGAAGCAGGGATTTCCGACGATAACAGGATTCTCGGCGTTGCTGTGAGTGAAATTCAGTACTGAAACTGAGAACTGTAAGGCTTAGGTTGAGGGAGCTAAACCGCCCCCTTTCCGATAAGTATGGCCTTCAGGGTTCTTGCCAGAATGTCCATATCCAACCAGAAGTGAGCCGTATAAGCGTAATAGAGATCAAGGGCTATCATATCCTTGAATGGCACTTCGCTACGCGCCTTCACCTGCCACAGTCCGGTCATGCCCGGTGTTGTCTGGAAACGTTTTTTATGCCATTCGTCGTACTGCTCGTATTCGTAGATTTTGCTTGGGCGAGGACCGACCAGGTTCATTTCTCCGCGTATCACGTTGAAGAGCTGCGGTAACTCGTCAAGGCTGTACTTTCGGAGGATTCGCCCAACGGCGGTTATTCGGCTGTCATTCTGCAGTTTGTAGAAGGAGCCTGTCTCTATTTCTCCGTTTATAAACTGTTTAGTGTAGTTTTTATGGGCGGAGTCCGGCTGGTTGGTTTTCATCGATCTGAATTTGATCATATTGATAGGCTTTTCGTTTCTACCAATTCTCTTATCTGTATAAAATACCGGGCCCTTGGAGGTCAGCTTTATCAGTGCTGCAATCAGGAGCAACAACGGGCTCAGCAGTATTAACAGCACCAGGGAAAGCGAAAAGTTAATCATTCTATTCAACGGATTGCGATCCCAGTTCCTGTGATTTCCGAATCTAGCCAACGGTAAACGGTGAAATTGATCGATAACGGTTTTCTTCGCAACGATTCCGAATGTCTCTGAGTAGGCATTCACCGGGATCCCGAGTTTGCGGCACTCTTCGATCAGTGATAGCAACGTCATAG
>CBFCZO010000048.1:0-21500 GCA_965602675.1 uncultured bacterium
CACCGCCAGCAGGCCGTCCTCGTAACGCTTCGTCAAATCAATCGCTTCGATCATTTTTCCCTCGCTCGTGCAGCTCCGTTAGTCCTCAAATAATTAGACTCGGCAAAACGGTCTTTGGTTTACCGTCTGCTTAGTTTTATACCGAATATTACGATGCCGAGCACTATACCGATGAGCAGGACGATCAGAATCAGGCGTCCCCAGATATCCGGTTTTTCCTTGATTTCGACCGTGACTTCCTTATCGTCGGCTTCGACGATCTGGTTGCGAGTCTTGGCCTCGACCTTCACCTTCAGTATGTGCTCGCCGACTGTCGCGTTTTCCGGCGGGCTGAACTGGATCTTGACCTTCTCCTCGCTCTCGGGCATCAGACTGGCAAGAAGATCCGGCTCGATTGTGTAGTTCCATTCCGTATTCGGCAGGTCGGTGCTGATCTGGACGTTCTTGAGCTCGCCGGTGCCGGCGTTCTTGACTGTCAGCGTCATATCCACCTTCTGATCAGGTTCAATCGCGTAGTAGAAAGTGCTCGCGCTGACCTCAATCTCGCCGACGCCAAGTGGAGTGATCGTCAATAGCGCCTGGTCGGCCTGCAGCTTGTTCAGCTCATCCACCGGGATGCTGTCGCTCCCGAACTCCGCGGCCATCATGTCAAACTTCTGCGCTTCCTGAGAACTCAGAATCAGGGCGGTGAACGGAATCGTCTGGTCGACTTGGACATTCTCGCTCTTGCGCGTAGGCATAGTTAACTGCAACTGCACACGCTTGCGAATCTTGCCTTCCGTGAAGTTGACCGTCTCGATGCGCTGATTGTTGTTTTCAGGATCGATGAAGTTGTAATAAATCTCTCTCGGTAAGTTGGCGACGCGCAGCGAGAATGCCGTTTCGCTGGTAAAGCGCTGAAGATCGATGTTGTAGCTGGCTGAGCTGTCGAGCTCGGCCTGCAGGCTGAGAATCTCGCTTGTCATCTCCACGCCGCCCGTCGCGCTCTCCAGCTCGAGATAAACCGATTTCGTGATCGTTTTATCACCGAAGCTGATAACGATGTCGCAATTCTCCACGTCGCGCAGCAGCTCAAACGTCACTTTTGCTTGCTCGCTGGGGCCAAGCCTGTCGATCTTCTTCTCATAGGGCTTGGATATCATCACATCCTGCCCGTTTTCGTTGCGCGCCTTGAGGCTGATGAAGACGTTGTGAACCTCCATCAGGTTAATCACATCCTCGAACGCAAGCCCCTGGCCCTCTAGAAACGGCAGCGTTTCCTTGATCGCCGACTCGAAGGTCAGAGCCTCCTCGTTCAGCAGTTCGCTCACTTTTACCTGACCGTCTACCGCCTTGGTGCCGAAATCGCCCCCGGCCATCGGCGTCTCCCTCGCACCGAAGGACTTGATCTTCGATAACTCGAACGAACCGCCGGCCTCGTTCTTGATGTAGATAGCCACCAGCTTCGTGCCGTCGGCCTCCACGTGCTTGACAGCGCGCTCGACGAGAACGGTAGAGGCGTTAAACAGGATGCGCATCAGGGCCATGTCGTAACTGATCTTGGTCCTGCGATATGCATTCAGGCGTTGTTCAAACTCAGAAGCCGATATCAGCTTGTTCTCGAACTGCTCCCTGGCACGCAGAAATTCCTTGGCTGCCTGCCCCAAATCGATGTAACTCTGATTGAGAGAAAGCAACATGAATTGTTCCGCGTTGGGGTCGTAGGTTACCTGAGCGGCAAGCGGCGCGGCCGCCGCAGATGACAGTGCCGCCACTATCAGCAAAATTAGCAGATTCCGTTTCATCTCTTTATTACTCCCACCATATGGACGTTTCCTTTATCCTCCCACAAATAACAATACGAAAAGCATGGGAAAAAGTTTGTAAAAATTTCATACTCACTCTGAGTCCTACACTCCGGCCAACACGGATGGTTAGACCCTCGTCAGCAGTTAAGGTTAATCGATGCCTCCACTGAAGGACCTCCCGATGCGCTCGAGCAGGAAAGCAAGGTCCGCAACATCGACGTGGCCGTCATCGTTGAAATCGGCATCGGGATTGAAACCCCGGCTGCCGCGCCTCGCCTGCAGCACGGCCGTCAGCAGCAGCAGGTCGTTCTCATCCACCAGCAGAGAACGGTCGACATCGCCCTGGAAAGTAACCAGCGCTGGGAACCAGAACTCCGCCATCTTGGCGTAACCGGCTTGGTTCGGATGGAGGCGGCCGTCTGAAAACAGCTCCAAATCGGCCGGAAAAAGTCTCTGAAAATCGCAGATTGTGATCCCATGCAGCCGGGCCATCGGATAGATCGCCTCGCTCACAGCCACGGCCCGTTCTTTCGGCCCGGAGTCGAAACGCGGCAGCAGCGTCGCCACAATCGGTATAGCGCCTGCGTCGCGCACCATATCGGCCAGCAAGCCGAGGTTCTCCGCGATTGCCGCCGGAGTTAACTCATTTCTGAACGCGTCGTTCGTGCCATAGAGAATCAAAACGTAGTTGAGATGCGGGTTCTCCCCGAGCGTCACTGGAAGCCGGGTGAGTCCCTGTGGAGTTCGAGTCCCGCCTATGCCATCCTGAATTATTTCCAGCAGCGCGACTCTCTCCGAGTAGACTTCCTCCAGGTACGGCAAGTAACCCCTGGTAGTGAATGAGTCTTGCCCTTCCGGCGATTCCTTACCCTCCGTGATGCTGTCGCCGAAAGCCAGCGCGTAGACCATATCAGGCTCGACCGGGAAAGGCTCGAGCCGCTTTGGCGTTCGCAAACTCATTTCCGAGCTGCGCCGCGATTCGATCTCTACAACTTCCTCATCCAGCGTTTGCCAGGCCCAAATCTCTCCGCTGCGCTTGTCCACCGCCAAAGTCGGCGCATAAACATGCTCTCCGGAAACACCGTGCAAATCTGCCGTGATCTCCCCCGAATCCTCGAGCTGATAACGCAACCCGAACCAATTGCCATCCCGGCCTCCGCCCCAGCCGTAGGCGCTTGCCAAGCCCGCCGCGCCCGCAGCCGCCTGAGGAGAAAGAGCTCCGCTGATGCCCTCGGGCAGCGGAGCCGTGCGGACTGGTCCTAATTTATCGTCCGACAGCCCTCTTGTCTGAACTACCGCAGTCCATCGCCCCTGCGTGCCCTGCCAGGCGACCACCGGATTGCCCTTTTTCGATCGCATCAGCACGGGAGCAGCCGAGCCTCCGAAACCCCTGACAGAGAAACGTCTGACCTTACCGGCTTGAGCCGCAGCAGTGCTTGCCACCGCGATTCGTATCTCAAGCCCTCGCCTTTCCTGCCACGAAAGCCAGGTATCCGCGCCGCCTAACAGGCCGAGCGACGAGATTGCGCCCTCCGCCGGCACCGGAAACGCGCTCATCACCCGCCCTTCAGCTGTTTCGATTTCAAAGAATCTTAGTTCCGAGCCGGCACCGGCTCCGAGGGATAAAAGCAGCGCCAGGGTTCCGCTCTCCATGCCCGCAACTGCCAGGCCGGTGACATTACCGTGCAAATCCTCCGGCCTCAGGATCCCGACATTCTCACTATCTGCCGTCGCAACGGCTACTCTCTCCGCCCCACCGGCACTTTCGATCCAGGCCAAAGCGATGCCGTCGCCAAAAGGCGTCATACGAAGGCTATGAGGGCCCGCCGTCTCAATGGTGTGGACCACCTGCCAATCCTCGCCGCTCCACCCGGCTATCTCTATTGTTCCGGCCCGGCAGCGCCCCATCCACGCTTTGCCCGCGGAGTCGACAGCCAGGTCAAATCCCTCTTCCTGGGCTGCCAGTCCGGCGGGCAGGACGGCAAGAATTAAAAACATGATTAACGAGGAGGTTGGGTTTCTCATTGCAGCTCAACCAGATAGTCCCTGATCCTCTCGGTGAGAGGATCGAAGATATTCAGGAAGTTGCGCGTCCTTACTTCCATCTGCGGAAGCTCTTCCTCGGTCGCCCCCTCTCCGTTAAAGGCGTATATCTTGGGCTCGATGATCAGATTGTTCTGATCCATCATAATGCGGCCGCAGAGAATCACATCTGCATTGTGCGATTCCCGGAAAAGCCTGGCTATCTCCATGCTCGGGATTTCTCCAGGCGATAATCCCGCCCGAGCCGTAATTGAATCGAACACGCTGTGCTCAACCGATTCCGCGCTGACAAATCTGTCGTTGTCGAAAATCCTCTTGATGATCAGCGGTATCCCGCCGATCAGGGTGTCGAGCTCTGACGACCGTGTCGCGTTTGTGAAAGGCAATATTAGTAGCTTCTTTCCCATCTGTTGCTGATCGTCTAGTTCGACATTACTGCGCACGGTCCCCTCTGCCGGATTCTCGTCCTCTGCCTCCGCCTGCGGGGATGAGTCGGACCTCTCCGTGAACAACAGATCCCCCCCACCGCCCGGGTCGCAGCCGAATGCAAGCAACGACAGGATCAACAGAGCGGGCATAGTGGCTCGTAAAATGGATACACTTTTCCCTATGCGCATTGTCCACGGAGTATAACAAACGGTTAATCCGGGGTCAATGAAAGGGAGCACGTGCGAGGCATAAGACATTGAAACACAACCGCTTAGCGCTCCCCCCTCGTCAACCGGTTCTTTCTATTTGATCTCCCTCACCACTCGGAAGCCCACGTATTCGGAAGACGGCGCTCTTAAAGCGGCCCTGCCGTCGCGCGCTTGGATCGCGCTGCCCCCGCGGATCAGGACCTCCCCGTCCCCGCCGATGCACCATTCCGCCGCGTTTCCGCCCATATCGAACACCAGCTCTTTACCGGAAGGCTTCATCCGGCCGACCTCCAACAGCAGGACCGGGCCCTCGCCGAGATCCGCAATCTTCTCTTTCAGAGCTTCGGCATCATCGGGATTGAGCTGGTATCCAGCCCAGTAGTCCAGAGTGTTCTCGCCGGAAGCAGCGCCCTTGGCGGCTTTCAGCATCTTCTCTGCCTCTTCCGCCGTAGGCAGACGATAACTGTCGCCCGTCTGCTCGCTCAGCCAGCGGCAATACTCCTGCGCCCGTTCGAAGCTTATCCCGGTTATCGGGTAGTCGCCCGTGCCCGGAAAAACGTGGAAACCGCTGTCGAACCGCTCCCACTGGGCCCGGGTTACCTCAAAACGGCCCACTTCGAGCCCGGCGCACTCAACTACCTCGGGTATCAGGAGTCCGTCGGCATCTTCGCCGTAGAATTCACCGACAACCTTGATCTTCATCCGCTTGAACTCGATATCGAGCGGCGAGCCCTTCTTGAATGCCGGATTCGGCTTTTCATAAGTCCCGAAAAGATATTTATCGAACCACGCGATCTCCTCTTCCATCTTGCGGCGTTGGTGGGTGAAGGTGCGCAGGCCGTGCGGCTCGCCGGGGAACATCAGGTAGCGCACCGGCGCCTTGCCGAGCAGCTGCAGCGCGCGGTACTGCTCCATGCCCTGCTCTGTAGGCACGTTGGTGTCCTGCGTGCCGAAGAAGACGATCCACGGCGTCTTCACCTTGTCCATGTGGAACAGTGGGGACTTGTCGATGTAGGTCTGCGGGACCTCCCAAGGCGCGCCGCCGAAGTAGTAATTATCGAAGGTCGGGCCGAACATGCAGTTGCCGTAATCGCTGCTCCAGTTGACTTCGCCGGCTCCAGGAGCCACAACCTTAAAGCGGTCAGGGTACTCAAGCACCAGCGCGATGCCGAGGATGGCGCCGTTGCTCCAGCCTACGATCCCTTGCTTATCAGGATCAACAAGGCCCTTCTCGATCAGCATGTCCGCGCCGCTGATGATGTCGGGCACCTCAAGCTCGTAGTACTTTCCGCCGCTGATCGACTCCGCCCAGGCCTGGCCGTGATTGCCGCTGCCGTGGTAGTTGACCCGGAGCACGAAAGCGCCCTTGCCGGACATCAGATTCGGATAGCACGACCAGCGGTCTTCAAAAAAGATAGTGTCAGTGCCGGTCGGGCCGCCGTGAATCTGCAACACAAGCGGATACTGCTTCCCTGCTTCATAGTTGTGCGGATAGTAGAGTATCCCGTTGACCTCCTCGTCGAGGGCTCCCTGCCACCTCACCACCTCGTAACGCGCCATCTGCTTCTTGCGCAGAGGTGCATTCAGGCTGACGAATTCGCGCAGCCCCTCCAGCCTGGTCCCCTCGAGCTTTCCGTTGTAATACATCGGTGGAATGTCGGCCCAGGAAAAAACGACCGCCGTCATAATCCCATCGTCAGCCAATGAAAAGCTGTACAGGTGGTCGATGTCTTCGGCCTCCAGCATCTCTTTTTTCCACGAGCCGCCCTCGCGCGTGTAGCGGGCATAAGCAAACTTGTAGCCCGCGGCGAGAGATGCCATGAAGCCGTCCGGCGTAACGCCGAAACTCCTGCCGAGCCCCCATTCATGTTTCAGGGGCACCTGCTCGTATTCGCCGGAGCCCAGATCGAACCAATAGAGAAATCTCGCGCCGGCGCCCCGGTTCAAGTAGTCGGAGGTATGAGTGCGCTGAAAATAGAAGCCGGAATCGTCGAGCGCCCAGGCAAATCCCGATGGGTAAAACAAGGGATCGGGGAAGATCTCCTCGGCGGTGCCCTCCTGCAGGTCGCGCAGGTAATATTTCGGCTTGTTCTTCGGATCGGGCACGTGGGGAGTGAGCGGGTGAACGGTGACGACGTAGCGTTTATTGTGCGAGAGAGCATAACTCCGTATCGGCAGGTCGTCGTCCGTTAAACGCCGCAACTTCTTATCCTTTACCGAGAACTCGAACAGGCGCGTGGGATAGAAAGCATCGGGGTCCTCCACGACGATCGTGTCGTCCTTTTTCTCCTTCAACTGATTCTCCCGCAGGTAAGCGTTCTCGCGGGCAAGGATCAGCATCCTCTCGTTGTCGAGCCAGCGGAAACTTTTCACTCCCCGCTGCAGCGACGTAAGCTGCCAGGGCTCTCCTCCAAACGGATTCATCAGCCAGATCTGCGCGCCGCTGGTCTCCGCCTTTCCCTCGCCCTTGCGATTGGAAAGCAAGGCGATCATCTTGCCGTCGGGCCGCCAACGGGCCGATGTGTCGTTGTCGTCGCCCCGGGTCAGCTGAACGACGTTTTCCTCGCCGACGGCGCTGCTGAGGTAGAGATCGTAGACGAAAGTGTCCTTCTCCCTGCTGGGCTTCCGTTTCGACCAGACTATCCACTTGCCGTCGGGAGAGAATTCAATACCCGAAGCGCTCTCGATCTTGATTACATCTTCGATGGTCCACTCGCTCTTGCCGCCGGACGTGTCCTCGTCGGCGGACCCCGGCATAGGAATCATCAGACAGATTAATATTGCAAGGATGGTCGCCATAAAATCCTCCTCTCCGTGGGACACCGGCATTCCCGGGTAGAAAATAATGTTTATTTAGGACGATTATTTGTCGTCGTTGCCCTCGCTGCGCTTGATAATCATCACCGGGCATTCGGTCATGTGAACCACCTTCTCCGTGGTCGAGCCCATCATCAGGCGCTCCAACCCCCCGGCCCCATGAGAAGCGATTACAATCAGGCAATCCCTGCCTTCCTTCGAAAGCCGGGCGATCTCTGCCGCGGGCTTGCCCTCGACTATCTCCTTCTCATAAGGAATTCCACCACTGACATCGCGCAGAAAATCGTCGATTGCAGCCTCCGCCCGCGCCCTCAGATCCGGATCGAGCTCCAGCAGCGACTCCTTGCCGACAGCGTAGAAGCTGGGGTGAACCGTCTGATCGATCACGTGCACCACCCGCAATTCGGCACCGATAGTGCCGGCAAGCGTGAAAGCATAGCGAGCCGCAAACTCGCTGTGATCTGAAAAATCGATCGGCAGCAATATGCTGCGGATATCGACGCGTTCGGGCGGCGGGCCGTCGCCGCAGCGAACGGCCAGCACAGGGCAACTGCAGCGGCGGATCACACGATCGGCCACGCTGCCCATCAGGAATTTGCCCAGACCGCTGCGGCCGTGTGTCCCGATCGTTATCAGATCGGTTCCCTCCTGCTCGACGAATTCGAGAATCTCTTCCGCGGCCGACACTCCGCGCCTCACGGCCTGGCGTATATTTACCTCTCCCTTGTCAGGTATGGACGTCTCGAGGCGCGTATCGGCATTCTCGATCAGCGTCTCCACAACCTGATCCAAATCGGGAAAACGCGAATACACCTCCTCGCCGACATCGTCTCCGTGCAGCACAACAGCATGCAGCATCGTTAACTCGGCTTCGAAATTCTTCGCCAGCATTATGGCCCATACCAGCGCGTGATCGGCGCATTCGCTGAAATCCGTCGGGAAAAGGATCTTCTTCATCGATATCATGTTCACCCCCCGGGATTAAGATTCCATACCGGCCAATATAGCAAAACGCCCTGGTTGAGGCACTTCATTTGTAATAAGGATCTTGCTGCAGGAACTTTATATTTCGTCAAATTCTCAATGCGAACCCGATCACGGCTCGGAACCTTCCTCTTCCGGAGGCAGATTCAGATACACACCGCGGGGAAGACGCGCCGAGCCGCGATAAACGTGGCTGCGAAGTGCGGGATTAAAAGGCTCCAGAGCCTGCGGCTCGATTCCAAGTTCCTTGCAGATCTGCGCCAGAGTGTCCGAATACTTCAGCTTGTGCCTGCGCGGCGTCAAGGCTAAGTCGATGGGTAGAGGACCGTAATGGATCTCATAATGCTCGAGGACTTCGATGATCGCGAGGAAAGCGGCGTAGAAATTGCGGCCGGCAAAGCCGAAGCTGCGGCTGCGATAGCGCTCGACGATTGTCTCGATCTCACGCGTCCCGAGACTGCGGATCGCTCGCTTCATCGAGCCGGCGCCCTGGTTGTATGCGGTTACTGCCAGCGGCCAGCTGCGCAGTTGCCGGTAATTATCCTTCAGCAGCAGCGCGGCTACCTCGGCGCTGCGCCAGGGATCGATGCGCTCGTCGACCGCGGAGTTGATGTGTAAATGCGTCTTTGCCGCCACCCGTGTCAGCTGCCATATTCCCACCGCGCCCGCATAACTCTGAGCCTGGTAGCTGAAGGCGCTTTCCAGGTGCGGCAGCATCGTCAGTTCCGGCGGCAGCTTTAGCTCTTCAAAGATCTCCAAGTAGGTGGGGAAATAACGGCCCGAGCGGATGATACTCGTCTTCAGCATGTCCCGCAGGCCCCTCTGCACCCGTATTCGCTGATCGGCTCCACGATACTTTTTCAGCCCGCCCCGGGCGCGCAGCAGGTTATAAAGCCGCTTGCGCTCGCCGACGAGCCTCTTCGGATCGTAGCGCGACGAGGTCAGGAACCTCAGGTGATCGCGGTAGCGCCTGAGGACGCGCAACGCCGCTCGCCTGATGCTGTCGAAACTGTACTGGTCGACACCGGGCTCGTCCCTTAGGTCCACGAGCGCAAAAATCCGTTCGAGATCGTAGTTGTCGTGGATCAATGCCTGATAGGAATTGACATCGGTATAGACCCGCTTCCAGAAATCTACCCGGGGGCGCAGCTTCTCGCTGACCTCGAATATCCCGCTGACCGCAGGCACAGGCCGCGGAACCGGCTCGGCATCCGTCTCGATGGTCCGCTCGAGCCGGATCAGCTGCTCCACCTGCTCCGCCGCGGTCGGGAAATATGCCTGCCACCATTCCCGGAAATTGCTCTCCGCAGGCGGATAGGAAGCCGGTATGATGAACAACAGTGCAAGCGCGGTCAGACCGGCTCCGACGGCTGTTATTCTGATCAGGAGGGCCTTGCTCATCTGGAATTCCGGTCGCAACGGATCAGCTGACAAAGTCCCGCAGCAATTCCGCCAAATCCACCTCGATCTTGATCTTGGGCGTCTCGATCACCCGGCCGACCTCCTCACTCTCGTGAAGGACAATAAATGTGGGCACGAGTTTGATGTCCCAACCTTTCAATAACTCGGCCGGCTTGTCCTTCGGGCGGTTAACGCCGATGTACTGCACCTCGATGTTCGGATTGTCGGCAAGCTGCATTGTCTTGATGAACGGCGGCACGTGGTGGATCGAATCGATGCAGTCGGTGCGGTAAAACACCTTGATTATCACCGGCTGCGAGACCGCCTTGAAAACCGCCAGAGCGCCCTCGTCGGGGATGTAGGTGAATACGCCATCGGCGTATTGCTCATCGTGAGATATCACCTCTTCTTCCGTGAACTCGCCGACGTAGCGCTTGGGTTCCTCATCCTCCTGCGCTAAAAGCGATGCGAAGGGCAAAAGGATCGTTGCTACGGCAATCACCGTTGTCAATCTGCTCATTGACTCTCCCCTAAAAGTTCTATGCTCAGGATTTTATCACCAATCATCAGTGTGTCAGCAATCTCCATTCCACTCTTCACACTGGCGAAGATCGTGTAACCTCCGTTCAGATGGGGCTGGGGCGAGAGCGTGATGAACCACTGGCTGCCGCCCGTGTCCTTTCCGGCAAGCGCCATCCCCACGGCCCCGCGCACGTAGCGGTGTTCGTTGATCTCGCAGCGGATGCTGTAACCGGGCCCGCCGGTACCGTCGCCGCGAGGGCAGCCCGCCTGCACGACGAAGTCAGGCACGACCCTGTGAATGGCGATGCCGTCGTAGAATCCCTTGCGGGCCAGGCTGATGAAGCTGTGAGCGGTCAGCGTGGCGTCGTTGAGAAATTCGAACGTGACGTCGCCCTTGCTGGTTTTGATCACCGCGCCGGTTACTTCGCGCATCTCCCTGATCTTCTCCAGGTAATCCTCCTCGGTCAAATCCAGCTCCTGGGGGCCGACCTTGCTGCAGCGATCCTCGCCGTCGATCCCCTTCAGCAACCTCGCCGCCAGCAGCCGCGTGCTGCGGTCGGGATCGCCGAGCGCCTCGCTCAGCGCGGCCAGTGCTTTCTCATTACTCCCAAGTGCAGCCAGAACATTCAGGAGCTCAGCCTTCGCCTCGGCGTCAGGTCTATCCTTAATATCGAGGTAGAGCTGCGCCAGTCTCTCTCCCGCTTCCGGCCCTACTTCCTGGGCATAGGCTCTGGCTGCGGTGGCCATAATCGTCGGATCATCGGATGCAAGCAGCTTCTCCAGCGTCTCCCTGCCGCCGTACCCCTCGGTCTGGACGATCGACGAGACCGCGGCGGAGCGAACCCCTGCGCTCTCGTCATTGAGCGCTATCTCGAGCAGTTCCCAGGGCTTGCCGCCGAAAGTCGTGTGTATCAATTCGGCAGCCGCGATCCGAACTACCCAGCGCTCATCCGTCAGAAAACGTTCCAACTCGGCGGTGGGATCCAGCTCTCCCCTGGCGATCAGCGAGGTCAGGGCCGCAGCCGCCAGGGCGTCTTCCTCTCCCTCGAGTATTTCCCGCAACGGCTCGGTCAGCCCGGGATTCGCAATGCTCGACGACATCCGCACCGCCTCCAGCCGAACGTGCGCTTTCCTCTCTAAAAACGCATTCAAATAGGGTTGCAGCAGGTCGTCCGTCCAGCGCGCCGCGGCGCTCCTCACGGCATTGATCGCCACGGCGTCATTCTCATCCAGGAGCAGACCAGTGAGCAGCTCTGTCACATCGCTGTCGGCGGGTGCCACGGCGGACATCCTGGCGGCATACTTGCGAACCTCCGCGTTGGCGTCAGCGGCCATCTCCTCAAGCAACTCCGGCGGGAACACGGGCGAAGCGCTCTCCTCGCCCGGGCGGCGCCAGGGAAATCTGGTCAGGTGGAAAGCGGCATCCGCGCGCAGGCTTTCCGCGCCCTCGCTGAACACTTTTATCGCCGCGGGCACGGTCCGGCCATCCCCGAGACGCCACGACGTCAGCAGCAAGGTCCTCAGCACTTCTTCATCCTGCTCCGATTCAAACATCCTCAGGATCGATTCGACCGCGGTCTCGGCACGCCCCCCGAACTTAGAAAGCGCTTCCGTAGAAGCCGCTCGTACCTCGGGCGATTTGTTCTCAAGGGCAACTACGAGTTGCTGAATAGCCTCGTCTTCCATCGCCTCGCCGAGAGCGAACGCCGCCATCGCGCGCACAGAAGCGTCGTCGTCCTCAGCCATGATCTTCTCGAGCTGCGGGCGGAACCAATCCGGGCAGTCGAGCATCCCGATCCTCCCCAATGCCAGGCAGGCACGCCGGCGAACCTCAGGAGAATCGTCGACCAGCAGCACCCCGAAAAACTCCTTCTCGGCGTCCCGGCTGTCTTCGTGCATAAGAATCCCGGCCAGCAGCTCGTCGCTCAAATCCTCCTCTGGCGAAGGCTGGCACGCAGGGATGAGCATGAGCACCATTGGCAACGCGAAAAAGCATAAAGCCGCGGCTTTCCTCGTCATTTCAAGCCCCCATAAAAATCGATCCGTTGTCGGATCGCCTGCCGGTTGATCATTTCCGGATGATATTATCATCTTATGCCCGCAAATACTCACGCGAACAACAATCCCGCCGGAGACTCGCCGCCCAAAGCCAACTCTGGATGCTACGTTCTCCTTTTGAGGCTGGCGGAAGATGCTATTATTCAGGTGGGGAGCCTGGGATCGATCGTTTTCAGAGCGGGCTCTTACGCCTACGTCGGGCGCGCCAAAAAAAACCTCGCCCAGCGCATCGCGCGGCACCTGCGCGGCTCCGACCGACTCAGATGGCACGTGGATTACTTGCGTTTGCGCGCAACCGTCGAACGTGTCTACGTATCAGACTCCCTGGATGAATGCGCGATCGCGGCCCGAATAGCGGCGCTTCCGGACGCCGAGGTCGTAGCGCGCTTCGGCTCGAGCGATTGCCGCTGCCCGGGACACCTGATTAGGCTCCAAGACGAGATGCCCGACCTGGATGGTTTGAAAGACTATTGACCGCGCCCGTTCGCTGGCGGGATACTCCGTTTTCGGATAGACTGTGGCAAAAGGTCAGACATTTATCCTTTCCAACGGCCGTCTGTATCGGGCGGCAATCCGGAGGGAAAAAAGATGCGCAAGGCGTTCAGCTTTTTGCTTCTGCTCGCCGCTCTGGCGAGCGCCATAGTAATAACCTCCTGCGCCACCAATCCGGTCACGGGCAAGCGCGAATTCGTGCTGATGACCGAGTCGCAGGAGATCTCGATGGGCCGCGAGGCCGATCAGGAAATCATCGCCCAGTACGGCCTATATCCCGATCCCGATCTCCAGGCATACGTCGACGGCATCGGCCAGGAGATGGCCGCCCTCTCGCATCGCCCGCACCTCGAATGGCACTTCCGCGTGCTCGATACGCCCGTGGTCAATGCCTTCGCTGTCCCCGGAGGCTACATCTACCTCACACGCGGCATACTCGCCCACCTCAACAGCGAGGCCGAGCTGGCGATGGTTGTAGGCCACGAAATCGGCCATGTCACCGCGCGCCACAGCGTCAAGCAATACACCCGGCAAATGGTGCTGATGGGCGGGCTGTTGATCGGCATGGCCGCGAGCGAGAAGTTCCGCAAGTACGCGCCGCTGGCCATGGTCGGAGTTCAGCTGCTGTTTCTAAAGTACAGCCGCGATCAGGAGCGCCAGTCCGACGACCTCGGCGTCCTCTACGGCTACAGCGCGGGCTACGATCCCGACCAATTCGACGACTTCTTCGCCACGCTTAATCGAATGAAGGAAGAGAGCGGCGGGGGCAGCGGCCTGCCCGGCTTCCTCTCCACACACCCCAACACGCCCAACCGAATCAATGACGTCCGTAACGAAAGCAAGCGGGTGATGGCGGAAAAACCGCCGGCACGGCAACTTGCGGTCGGCCGCGAAGAGTACCTGCGCCGCATCGACGGCCTCGTCTACGGCGAGGACCCCCGCCAGGGCTATGCCGAGGGCAACTCGTTCCACCACCCCAACCTGCGCTTCAGCTTCGACTATCCCTCCGGATGGGAGCTGACAAATCTCGCCTCGGCCGTCCAGGTCAAGCCCTCCTCCGACGACGCATTCCTCAGCCTTACCATCAGCAGCGACGCCCGTAATCCGCAGCAGGCTTTCGACAACATAGTCTCCGAAAACGAACTGAGCGTGCTCGATACCAACACGCGCAGCGTCAACGGCATGTCTGCCTACCACGGCGTCTGCAGCTACACCGACAGCGAAGACACCAACCTGCAACTGCGGATTTCCTGCATCGAAAAGGACGGCAACATTTACAACTTCCTCGGCGCATGCGAGCCGTCGAATTACAACCGCTACAGTAGATCGTTCGAGAACACTATTTGGAGCTTCAACAGCCTCACCGACCGCGGCAAGCTCAACCGCCAACCAATGCGCATCTCCATGAGTAGGGTCGGGCAGACCCAGACCGTCGAAAGGTTCCTGCTAAACAACGGCGTGCAAAGCAAATTCCTCGACCAGGCGCTGCTGATCAACGCCCGCAAACGCAGCGATCGCGTCGGCGGCAACACGATGATGAAGCTGATTAAATAACCGGATTTCCAGGCTTTAAATGATGAGAGGCCCCATGGGCCTCTTTTCGATTGCGGAACTGTCTTTATTTCTTGCTGTTCTTTTCCGCCCTGCGTTTTTCACTCTCCCTCAGGCTCGGCTCGCAGCCGCAATAATCCTGACGGTACAGCTCATGGATGTGGCTCAGCTCGATACTGCGTTTGAAACCGTCTTTCTTCTTGAAATCCTGCGGCAGGATAACAATCTTTTCGCGCTCTGCTATCGATTTGCCGATCTCCTCGACCATCTTCGCGTTCTTGTGAGGGCTGACGGTTAGCACCGTGCACACTGCGTCGAAGCCGTTCTCACGCGCATGGCACGCGGCCGTTTCCAGGCGCATCTCGATGCAAACCCTGCACCGCCTGCCGCCTTCCGGCTCGTACTCCAAACCCGCCGTCAACTCCGCCCAGCGCTCCGGATCGAACGGCCCTTCGACCATCGGGATGCCGATTTCGCCGCAGTATTTCCTGGTCTCCTCCAGGCGGCGGTAATACTCCTCGCGTGGGTAGATGTTTGGGTTGTAGAAGAAAGCGGTGATCTCGTATTCGTCCTTCAGTCGCTCCACGGGCGATGTCGTGCACGGCGCGCAGCAAACATGCAACAGCAGCTTAGGCTTACCCTTCGATTCTGCCGGTTCGGTCATCGCCATCCGTATTCTTCCGCGACGGAGTCCAGGGCATAAATCAGGCGCCTGGTGACCTCGAAGCCGGCCTTGCGCGCCCGCGGCGAGGTGCGCTGGTTAGTCACCCTCACGCTGAAAACAATATCGGCGCCAGGCATCGGCCCGAAGCCGATGTAATTGATGTGGAATCCCCGCCCGTGGTTGCCGCCGGTGCCGGTCTTCATCGCCACCGGGAAACGCGGCGGCGCGATCCAGGCGGCCGTTCCGCCCCAGAAGGCCACCGCTCGCATCGAATCGACTACAGGATCAATCCATTCGTCCTCAACAAGTTTCTTGCCAGCCTCGGTTTTCTTCGGCCTCGGCGACAAACCGAGGAGGCCGTCGCCCCCGTGCAGAACCTCCGGCGTGAGCATCACGCCGTCGTTGGCGAACGTCGCTGCTATCAGCGCGCCGTGCGCTGTCGTGATGTCGGTTGCGTCGAGCCCGATTGAGAGATTCGCGAGTTGCAATTCCGTACCCGAGCCGATCAGGATGTTCCCCAGCGCGAAGGGATTTCCCGCCTCGGCGTCGAATCCCCAACGCCGCAGTTCAGCCAGCATGCCCTCCCAGCCGACCTGCACCCCCAGCTCGGCGAACGCGATGTTGCAGCTAATCGCCATCGCGTGGTTCAGGCCGCGCAGCTGCCCGGCTGTGTAGGGGCAGTAGAGGATGCCGCCCCGGTAGCGGATCGCGCCGTTGCAGGTCATCTCGGCAATCTCGGCGTCGGGATCGATGCCCGCCCGCATCGCCGCGACAACGGTTATCAGTTTCAAAATCGACGCCGGTTCAAGCCTTTGCTCTAAGGCCGGAGCGCCGCCGCGTCTCAAAGTCCGCTCGTCACTGACCGCCGACAGCACCTCGCCGCGCCGCGGATCGAGCAGCACTATACTGCCCCGGTAGCCTTCCAGCGCCGACAACGCCAACTCGCTCAACTGCAGATCGATCCCCAGCCGCACACCAGCCGGCTTCTCCCACTCCTTCAACTCATCGATGATTGGCGCGGGTATCAGCCGCGGCTCCACCCCCTCGGCAAACTGAAAAGCGCCCGAACCGTCAATCGATCCGGCCGGCACGCCCCTGCGGTCGCGGACGATCGAAACGGCTCCCCCCTCCAACAGCCCCCCGGCCTGCGTATATCGCTTCCCCGTTCGCGTTGCCCGCATCGCTTCGGAAACCTGTTCCCAGGATGCGTCCGCTGCCTCGTGATCGCCCAACTCCAGCGAAGAAGCCGCCAGGTAAAGTGAGGCGGTTCTATCCCCTGCCGCCCCGGCAATACCGGCAAGCCTGCGGCACGCCGCGAAGTCACCCGACCTCAATTCGCGCGCCATCAGCAACGACAGGGATACCGGCATCGACTCGGGAAGCTCACCAGCGCCGCCATCTTCTTCCTTACCATCTATAGCCCGGCTTACGGCCAGCCCGAAGCGCGCCTCCCCGCCGCACCAGAGTGAGCCGCGAAGCCGCTCGAACTCAGCCCCCGCTCTCTCGGTCTCTCCGAAAACAAGGGAAGTAAATGCCCGCTGCAGCTCGGCCCGCTCGTTGATAGCCTCCTCGGCAATAAGCCAGGCCACAGCCGCGGCAAGCGGCACCAGCCACATCAAAGCTCTCAAGAAACGTTTTAGCGACATTTGATCCTGCGCCCGACGCAATTACACTTCCCTAACGCGAGAATTCCGCCAAGTCAACGTTATGAGTGAAAATAACCCGAATTACATTTCGCTCTTGTCAGGCCGACTACGGCCATCCCGCTGGCTGATCCTGTAAAATTACGCTACAATATAACTAGCAACAAAACCCATTGAGGTTATCTACGCCGAAGTGAGCAACAGAGTTTACGGCAACACGCAAGGCTTGAAAGCCAACCAGATACGTAGGCTCCAGAATATCTACCGCCGCTCCATCCGCCCGTTTCAGCTCGTTAGCACCGATCTCGCCCGCGCCCTCATGGAACTTTCCCTCGAATTCGGGCGCCAGATCGGCGTGCTGATCAACCGCCGCGGCAAGGTTGAGTACGTCGCCGTCGGAAACGCCCACGAGGTGTTCCTTCCCGACTTCAAGCGCGTGCGTGCCGGCACCGGCCGTTTCCGCGGACTGCGCCATATCCATACCCACCTGGGCCCGAAAGGCCTCAGCCAGGACGACCTGGTTGACCTCGCGCTGCTGCGCCTCGACCTCGTGGCGGCCGTCTGCCCTGATGACGAAGGGCTCCCCGGCATTACCCACGTCGCCCACCTGATGCCCGGCGTCGACGGCGAGGAACCGTGGCGCATCCTGCCGCCGCGTCACCTTAGCACCTGGACCGACGACGTGCTCGAGATGATCCGCTCGCTCGAAGAGGAATTCAGTCGCAGCGTCGGGCCGCCGTTGGTCGAGAGCGAGCGCGAGCGGGCGATCCTCGTCACCGTCTATAATCGCGACAAGGCCGCCGCAGAGGCGTCGATGGAGGAACTGGCCGAGCTGGCCCGCACCGCAGGCGTCGAGGTCACCGACAAAGTCCTCCACCGCCAGGATTCCATCAACCCCAAGTCGCTAATAGGCAAGGGCAAGCTGCAGGATCTCGCCATCCGCAGCATGGGCCTCGGAGCCGAATTATTGATCGTCGATCACAACCTCAGCCCCGGCCAGGCCCGCGCCATCGGCGACACCATCGAGGTCAAGGTCATCGACCGCACGCAGCTCATCCTCGACATCTTCGCCCAGCACGCCGACAGCCGCGACGGCAAACTCCAGGTCGAGCTCGCACAGCTCAAGTACCTCATGCCCCGCCTTGCCGCCAAGGACGACTCTCTCTCCCGCCTCACCGGCGGCATCGGCGCGCGCGGACCCGGCGAAACCAAGCTCGAGATCGGACGCCGCCGCATCCAGGATCGCATCTCCCGCCTCGAGCACGAGCTCAAGCGCCTTGCCCGCAGCCGCGATCAACGCCGCGCCCGGCGCCAGCGAGCCGGCATCCCCATCGTCTCAATCGTCGGCTACACCAACGCCGGCAAGAGCACGCTGCTCAACTCCCTCACCAACAGCGAAGTCTTCGTCGAAGACATGCTCTTCGCCACCCTCGACACCCACAGCCGCCGCCTGCGCTTCCCGCGGGAGCGCGAGATCGTCATCACCGACACCGTCGGCTTCATCCGCGACCTGCCCAAGGACCTAATCGCCGCCTTCAAAGCCACGCTCGAAGAACTGCGCGATGCCTCGCTCCTGCTGCACATCGTCGACGTCTCAAGTGAACAACTCGAGGAGCAAACTAAATCCGTCGAGACGATCCTCGAGGAGCTCGAACTGGCCGAGATTCCGCGTCTGCTCGTCCTCAACAAAATCGATAAAACCGATCCAGCCCGCGTCACCGCCATCGCCGGCCAGACAGGCGGCTACCCCATCAGCGCTCTCCGGCGCGAAGGACTCATTCCCCTCCTCAAAGCGATGGAGGCTCATATCTGGCGCGGATTGCCATCAGAGGCGGTTGTAAAAACCGGAACTGATTTCGGAAGCCCGTTGGATTGAACTGCACCCGGGGGAACGAACAGGACCTCAGCCGATCCCGATCTTGCCCGAGGAATAATCCAGTTCCGAGCCGAAGGCACTGTGCGGGATCGAGAACACCACGATCACCACTAACGCCGCGCCCAACGCCAGGTAAGGCTTGTCACCCTTGCGGTTGAGGATCACCGCGATCAAGTAAGCGATCACCGCGATCAGCGTCTTGTTGTCGGTCAGGTCCCAGCCGAAAGGCACGCCCGTCCAAAGCGCCCCGAAGGCGTATTGCTGGACGATCGGGCCGAGGATCATCCCGCCGACGATCAGCAGCGCGAATGCCAGGAACATGTAGAAGCGATGGCGCTCGTCCTTGAACGCTGCCATCAACCCCGCGAGGTTGGAAATCAGCATCGCGGCGAAAATGAACCCCACGTGCGGGAGCAGCACCCAGCCGGGCACTTCCCCCTTGAAGCGGATGACGATAGGCGCTTTCTCGCCGATGGTCGTCGAGTCGGTGCCGTCGGTCAGCGTCAGGAAGTACTCCAGCTTGCCGGCGGGCGGCTGATGCGGCAGCCGGGCCACGATGGCGTCCCCGTCGCGTACGAACTCCGCCGTCTGCCACTCCTCGTTCGTCGGAAATCGCCGGTACTTGATCTCGCCGGTGACTTTCCCGTCAGGCACCCCAACACGAATCTCCGCGTCGTCCTCGCCGCCGTGGCTCCGCAGCATCTCGAAATGGTACTGCGTGCCGCCGAAAGTCACCGTTGCATCGACCGGATGCGTCGGACCGGTTCTGCGCTGGTAGTACGCGGCCGCAAACGTTATCAGTATCGCTACGACCCAGAAAATAATCGTCTTTCTCAGCATCAACAATCTCCTGCCATTATGCGACTAGATACGCTTTCGACCGGCTGATTATTCGCCGCCGACAACCCCTCGCCCCGCCCGGCTCGGCCAAGGCTGTTAAATGGGTGAGGAAAGATACACGAAAAAATCCTGGAGGGAAAGAGTGTAATGGCCACGATCGGCCTCAGCGCTTCTCGCGCCTCTTTTCGGGAATGAAGTTCTGAACCATCATCCCGCCGAATAAAAGCAGCCCGGTCAGCATCAATATCAGCACGCCGTCGGGATGCCCCAGCAGGCTTGGGAAGAAGGTGCCGTCGAACGAGCGCACCAGCGACAACCGGTAGAACGACAGCGGCCAGTCGTAGAAATAGCCGACGCCGCTCATCATCGTCACCGCCCCCACCGACGCGGTCAGGATTATCACAAGCTGCCGCCGCAGTATCAGCGCCAGCAGCCCGCCGACGAAGCCGAAGCCCAGCACCACCAGCAGCCGCATCTCCACCGACATCATCGGGATCAACAGCATCGCCGCCCACATCGCAGCCGCCGAGCCGAACACGAACACACCGAAATAGTAGAACAGGAAATAAAAGAGCACCGCGCCGACCGCCCCCGCCACGGCCGCCATCAGGTAGAGCCCGATCTCGCCCATCGTACCCACGACCGGGATGTAGGGGTAGAACGCCATCCCCAGCACACCGCCGACCAGGAAGCCGCTCAGCCCGAGCACGTACTTGAAAAAGCGGTAGCCTATGAAGCAGAACAACGCGCCCAGCACAATCAGAGCGATTGCGATTACGTCCCTGGTCGCCTTCGGCAGTTCGCCCAGCGACGCCAGGTACCGATCCACGAAATCGCCCGCTCTGATCAGCCAATCCATCCCCGCTCCTTCCGGCCGCCGGCAACGTATGCGCGGTTATCGTTTGAGCGATTGTACCATCACAGCGCATCTTTTCTCAAGGGCGCCCCGCGCTAAGGCCCTGAGGCGCTTGCCTTTGGCGCCGCTTTGCACTACGTTTGCACTCGGGAGTGGAGGGGATGATCGCTGCGGCCCTCCGGGGCCGTGGAGGAAAGTCCGGACTCCACAGGGCAGTGCGCTGGGTAACTCCCAGGGGGCGCGAGCCTACGGAAAGTGCAACAGAGAGCAGACCGCCCGCTTCGGCGGGCAAGGGTGAAACGGTGGGGTAAGAGCCCACCAGTGGGGGGGGCGACCTCCCCGGCTTGGCAAACCCCGCACGGAGCAAGGCCAAATAGGTCGGCGTTTGAGGGTGGTCCCGCCCGAGGCCGACGGGTAGGCCGCTTGAGGCGGCCGGTAACGGTCGTCCCAGAGGAATGATCATCGCTCCGCAAGGAGAACAGAATCCGGCTTACACCTCCACTCCCCTAGCTGCTTATTAACACGCAACAATCTCTCGCTTCTTCGGATCGGGAGGGCTTTCCATGGACGAGAAGGACTACATCGGCTCCTGCGGGCTTTACTGCGGTCTCTGCCCGCGCTTCCAATCGAAAGCCAAAAGCCGCTGCCTCGGTTGCCAGCTCGGTGAGCAGCACTCATATTGCAGCGTTTGGCGTTGCGCCGTGAACAAGCGTGGCCACCTCACCTGCGCCGAGTGCGACGAATACCCCTGCGAGCGGCTGATTCGCGTCCTAGGCGTCGAGGCCGGTGTGGACAGCTGCATCAGCCACAAACCTGCCATCCCCAACCTCGAACGGATTCGCGATGCCGGACTCGATACCCTGCTCGAGGAGCAGCGCGAGCGGCGTCTGCTGGTCGAAGAACTCCTTGCCGGCTGGAACGAAGGCCGCTCCTGCAGTTTCTTCTGCGCCGCCACAGCACTCATGCCGCCCGACCTCATCCGCAAGGCATTAGCGGACACCGGCTCGGCGCCTGCAGCCGCCGGTAACGGAACCGCCGACATCAAATCCCGCGCCAAAGCGATAAGAATAAAAATAACAGAATTGGCCGATCATGCAGAGATCGATATTAAACTTCATAAGAAGTGAGCCCAACAACCACCTTATAAATTAGGGACAGTTCCTTGTTAGCACGCATGAAACACGGCCAAATATATATAGGCAGCCTGGGCTAACAGGTGATCAAATCGCCAATTATTCTTGGAAGTTGAAAGCAAAGACGTAGATGCTGTCGACCGGCTCGCCGTCCTGCTTGGCGGGCGTCCACTCGCAGCGTCGCAGATATTCGAT
>CBFCZO010000049.1:0-21028 GCA_965602675.1 uncultured bacterium
CCGCGGGCTACGTCCCCGCCGATTACTCCCACGCCCAACTCGCCCACTTCCTCCTCTCTCAGCATCCGAAACCTCGTGAAATCCTTGTCATCGGAGACGGCGCCGACGGCCTGCTCCCCACCATCTCCAAATACGACATCGAGAGGATCGACTACGTCCTACAGGACGACTCCGTGCTCAGGCTGATAAAGCCGTTTAAATCGGACGAGCAGTCAAAGGCCGAAGCAGGCGCGCGCATCCGAATCCATTACGGCGACGGGCGGCGGTTCCTCCAGCAAACAAGCAACCACTATGACCTGATTATCGCCCTCCTCCCGCCGCCCTCCAATGCGCTGCTGAACCGCTATTTCACTGAGGAATTCTTCGGCGAAGTCCACAGCCGCCTCAATCCCGACGGCGCCTTCATCCTGCCACTGCCGATGACTCCCGGCTACGTCGGCGGAGTGGTCGGATCGTTCGTCGGCTCGATTGCGGAATCGTTGGAAAAACACTTCAATATAATCTTCTATAGCCCTGAACCGGAAGTCTATGCCTTTTGCTCTTCGGTCAAAGGGACCATCACACGCGATATCGAAGAACTCACCCGGCGTTGGCGCTGGCGCGGCCTGGAGGGCGAGCCCTTCCACGAAGCGCTTTTCTCAGCCTGGCTCGATCCGCAGCGCGTGGCCGATAGAAAAGCCGAAATCGATGCCCTGCCGCCCGCCGGCAGCAACACCGATCTACAGCCCACCGCCTACCTCTACCGTCTCCTCATCTGGAACCGCACCACCGCCGAAGCCGGCGAGCGCGGCACCGCTGACGCGGTCAACGACTTCATCCTCGCCCTGCGCGATCTCACTCCGTGGACACCCGCCCTGGCAATCTGCCTGCTGCTGGCCGCCGCCCTCGGAGTCAGGCAGTTGGCCCGCAAGCCCGCTCCGCGCTTCACCGCAATCGCCGTTATCACCACCACCGGCTTCGCAGCCATGGCCGTGGAAATCTTGCTGATCTACGTCTACCAGAATCTCTTCGGCTACGTTTACCGCGAAATCGGCCTGATTATCGCCCTCTTCATGGCAGGCCTCGCCGTCGGGGCTTGGTGGGGCTCATCCCGCCGCGCCGTCCGCGTACGCATCATCCGCAGAAATCTGCTCGCCCTGGAAGCCGTTTTGATCGCCCTCGCGCTCCTCATCCCCGCGATGGCGAGCTTCGGCGCCGCGCTCCTGCCGCTTGTCCCGGGGGGCAGATTCCTCCTCATCGGCATCCTGTTCGTTGCGGGCTTCGCCACCGGCGGGCAGTTCCCTCTCGCCGTCGGCCTTTATTTGCGCGGAAAAGACGAGAAGGTCGGCGCGGGAGCCGGTGCGATCGACTCCGCCGACCACCTCGGAGCCGCCCTCGGCGCGGCCCTCACCGGAGTCCTGCTCGTTCCCGTCTTCGGCATCTGGGCCGCAGCACTCCTGCTCGCCCTCCTCAAACTCGCTTCCGGGGCGATCCTGCTCAGATACTGAACCGCCGAAATGATTCTAGAAATCGAATATCAGGGATGAAAAGAATGTCGCGTCCAGCCGCTCATACTCGTCCGAAGGCGGCCTGCCCTGGAAGGCAAGCCCGTAGCTGACGCCGAGCGACACGAAACTGCTCGCCTTTACCTCAATTGAGGTCTCCAGGTTGAGAAAATAATGCCCGCTGTCTTTGAGCGAGGTTGCGTAACTCGAATTGTTCTTGAACGTGACCGCGCTGCTCACTTTCCAGCGGTACTCCAACGCCAGATCCAGGTTCCCGTAGGTTTCCGAATCCTTGTCCGGAACGCGGAATTTGTCATGTGTATAGTTCACCGAGGTCAGGCCGCGCAGCTCCTGCCGCTCGCTGCTTATCAATCTGAAGCCCAGGCCCGGCCCGCCGAAAAGCCTGTAATCGTAACCCGCAAACTTGTCGGTGAGATATGTGGCGTTGAGGAAGAAAAACAAGCCGTCGGTTAAATTCCCCTCCCATCGCCCCTCCACGAGAAACCTGTTGGTGTTCTCTTTACCATCGCTGCGGCCGTACAAAGCATTCGATCTGAAAGCGAATCGGCTCGTCGCGCTCCCACCGGTCAATTCCACCCTGCCCGCGAAAGCCTGGGTGTCGGTATTGCCCGACGTGTTCACATAGGAAAGCTCGATGTGCGTGCTCCAGACGCTCGCCGGCGCTTGACTTTCCACCACCTCCTGGGAAGCCGCGAACGCCAACAAAAGCATTCCAATCGAAATCCAGCTCACTTGCTTAACCTCGTTTTGACAAAGATATAAAAGATGAGGCATGCAGGCAAGAAGTAGTAAAAAACCGGCCTTGGCTGACAAACTTCCCCTTTATCCATCTCTTCGGAAGAAAAGGGCGATTTACCGCGTAATAATTGATAGAACTAATCAAGCATAATCGCTGAATACGGCGTTATGCTTCGGCGCGACACGAAAACTGGTGATAAATATGGAATCCACAGTTGCAGACATTCTAAAAACGAAGGGCTCCACGGTTCACACCATCGAGAGGGACGCCAACGCCCTCGAAGCCATTGCCAGGATGAGCGAACGAGGCGTCGGCAGCCTCGTCGTGATGGATGGCGACAGCGTTTGCGGCATCGTCACCGAAAGAGACTTCCTGCGTAAAGTGACCCTCAAGGGGCTCCCTCCCAAAGACACCAAGGTGGGCGACATCATGACCGAGAAGGTGATGGTCACCAGCCCCGAGGACACGCTCGAGCAGTGCATGGCTGTGATGACCGAGCAGCGCTTCCGTCACCTCCCCGTCGTGGACGGCGGCGAGCTCGCCGGCATCGTCTCAATTGGCGACCTGATCAAGCAGATGTCACACGACCGGAAGTTTCAGATCAAGTACCTCACCGATTACATTACCGACAAGTATCCCGGTTAAGCCCCGACTGAACCGCGAGTATCAGGTCTGCGTTCCGACTAAAAAGCGCTCGGAACGCAGGCATACGCTCCCGTCTCCGCCCCGCCGATTCCCCTCTCGATATACCCCCTCCCACTTCACCTCTTGACCTTTGCTTGTGCTAAGATAACATCAAGCTAAGGTGGTGACATGACAGAGCAAATCAGGAAACCCCGGAGGGGTTTGGGTGTAGCTCTGGCTGTTTTCAGCACAATAATCGTGGCCTTCGGATTTGTTTTCTTCTACTACGTCTATCCCGTCCAGAGCGTCGGCCCGGCGCAGCCGATCCCCTACTCCCACCGCATCCACGTCACCGTCAAAGAGATCGACTGCCGCTTCTGCCACAACACCGTCGACTACACGCGCTTCGCGGGCATGCCTCCGCCGGAAAAGTGCCTCTTCTGCCATCAATACATCATTCCGGCCCACCCGCGCATCGTCGAGCTAAGGCAATACGCTGAGCGCGGCGAGCCGATCGCCTGGGAAAAGGTCACCTGGCTGCCCGACCACGTCTACTTCACCCATCAACGGCACGTGCGCTTCGGGCTTGACTGCCGAGAGTGCCACGGGCAGGTCGAAACTATGGACCGCGTCCACCGCACCCAGGAGTTCTACATGGGCTTCTGCCTCGAGTGCCACCAGAAGAACGGCGTATCGGTTGGCTGCACTGTCTGTCATCAATAACTATCTCCTGGCGGGGAGGTTTTTTCGTTGAAATTTCTATCCGACCAACCTTACAGCACGTCGCGAAACTTCTTCATCACAGGCGTGTTCTGGGGAGTTGTCGGCGCACTCTACGGCGTGGTGGCCTCCATCGAGCTCTTCGCTCCCGATCTCTACGCTAACGTCGAATGGCTCACATTCGGCCGATTGAGGCCGATCCACGTCAACGTCGTGGCCTTCGGCTTCGTCCACAGCCTGCTCCTCGGAGGCGCAGCCTACATTGTGCCGCGCCTCTGCGGCCTACAGCAGCTCTGGAGCGAGCGCCTCGGCAACCTCAGCGTCTGGCTCTGGAACGCCGTATTCGTCTCGGCGGCCATAACACTCCACGGAGGCATGACCCAGGGACGCGAGCTCGCCGAGCTCGTCTACTTCATCGACGTGCTGTTCATGCTCTCCATCGGCTTCTTCACCATCAACGTCTTCATGACGCTCACCAAACGCAAGCAGAAACTCCTCTACGTTTCGCTCTGGTACATCGCCGGAGGCCTCCTCTGGACACTCTCGGTCTACTTCCTCGGCAACATTATGTTTCGCCCCGCCGAGGGCGCGCTCACAGGCATCTCCGATCCCATCTGGCTCTGGTTCTACGGCCACAACGTCGTCGGCCTGATCATCACGCCCGTCGCAGTCGGGCTGATCTACTGGATATTACCCCGCGCCGTGCGCGCCCCGGTCTGGAGCCACACCATGTCGCTCATCGGCTTCTGGGTGCTGCTCGTTATGTACACTCACATCGGCACCCACCACCTGCTCCAGGCGCCAGTGCCGAGGTGGCTGAAAATTATTTCCGTAGTCGATTCGATCGCCATGGTAATCCCCGTCCTCACTGTCCTGCTCAACGTCTGGCTGCCCATGCGTGGACGCTGGGGCAAGCTGCATGATAATCCCGGCGCCAAGCTCGTCTTCGCCGGCTCCATCTTCTACATGCTCACCTGCATCCAGGGTCCCCTCCACTCCCTCCCGTCGGTCCAGCGCCTCACCCACTTCACCCACTGGGTCGTCGGCCACTCACACATCGCAATCCTCGGCTTCGCAGGCTTCGTCGGCATCGGGGCCCTCTATACAATTCTGCCGCAGGTGCTTAAAAAGCCGCTCTACTCGAAGCGGCTCGCCGACCTCACTTACTGGCTGCTGCTCTTCGCCATCCTGGCCATGTTCATCGACCTCTCCATCGCAGGGCTCGTCCAGGGAGGTGCATGGCTCAGCGGTGAGGCCTTCTACCGCGTCGTGCCCCAACTCACCATCTACATGATCCTGCGCACCGTCAGCGGCATCGGCATTCTCTGCGCACTCCTCGTCTCCTTCTATAACGTCGTCAGAACTCTCTTCGCACCGGGCGGAGGAATGGCGACTGAAACGGCCGGAGAGCAAGCGGAGGTGGCGTCATGAAACTGGAGATGACACCTCACGTCGCGGGCGTCGGCTCGCTTATCGTCTTTTCCGTGATCGTCCTCGCAGTCGTCATCGTCCCGACTCTCGAAGACCGACTCGAGCCCTCCGATACCTGGCGGCCGCGCACCGAAACCGAAAACAGAGGCCTCGAAATCTACATCGCCAATGGCTGCCAATACTGCCACTCGATGTACGTCCGCCCGCAGGACTGGGATTACGGCGCCGACCGCGTCGCCCAGGCAGGTGACTACGTCGAGGACACCCCGCCCCTGCTCGGCTCCGAGCGCCAGGGACCCGACCTCTCGCCTGAGGGCGGCCTGCGCGCCGACGACTGGCATCTCGCCCACTTCGCCAACCCGCGCTTCACCCGCCCCGACTCCATCATGCCCGCCTTCCTCTGGCTCGGAGAAGAGCGTACGGCGCAGCTCACAGCCTACATCCAGAGCCGCGGCGGAACCGACGCCGACCAGCGCATGGAACGCCAGCGCTATTGGAAGGCGCTCCTGATCGACGCCTTCGTGAGCGGACCGATCGAAAACATGGAATTCCTCCACGACAACATCCCGATCGAGTGGGTCATGCTCCCGAATCCCTATCCCGCCACCGAAACGGCGCTCAAGCGTGGCGAGAGAATCTACTTCCAGTTCTGCATCGGCTGCCACGGCCCGGTCGGCGACGGCCTGGGGCCTGCCGCACCCTATATGAACCCCAAGCCCTTTAACTTCACCTATTTCAGCCGCTGGAAAGCAAAGACCGCTTGGCCCATCGGAGGCATCCTCTACTACCAGGTGATGAACGGCATCACCGGCAGCACCATGCCCCCCTTCAAAACCGAACTCGAATCGGAAAAAATCTGGGACGTCTCAAACTACATCGCGGTCTACTTCGCCGGCGGGCCTGACGAACTGGATACAAAACGCGGCATTCCTTCCAGCTTCGAGCCGAAGCAGCCTTACGAAGACGAGCAACGGGAAGAGAAGGAACAACAACCCGGGGAGCGTGACTGATGCAACTCGTTTTCTGGATCGGATGGGGACTGGTCGGACTCGCCTTCACCATCGGCGTCTTCGTCTGGGCCGTCCGCACGCAGCAGTTCACCCAGAGCCGCAAGGCCGCCCTGATTCCGTTCGATGATATTACGCCTGAGGATGCACCACTCGGCGAAGACGGCCGCGCCAAAAGCAACCTCGGACTGGCAGTCCTCTTCATCGTTTTCGGCCTGCTCTTCACAATCGTGATGCTGGCCCTGGCGTTGGTGAATTTATAGGAGTGGACGATGTACTTCACTCTGACTCAGATGCAGTACCTGATGCTGGCCGTCTTCGGCGGGCTGCTGCTGGTGCTCGTGCTCGTCGTCGGCTACTGGAGCTACCGCCTCACGCTGAGGCGAAAGGCTGAACAAGAGGCCGCCGAGGAGGATGTGCCCGAAGCGGCTGACGGCGCAATGCAGGAGGGCCATAAACCGGTGCCGCTGCTCATCGTGCTGCTCTTTGCCGCCACGCTGGTCTGGGCAGTGGCCTACGTCATCGCCGTCGCCTTGGGGGGTATCAATGTCCAGTGAGAAGAAAGCGGGCTGGCAGATCTGGCTAATACCGATCGCGGCGATACTTCTGACCGTTGCCTTCTTCATGCTCACACGGCTGATGGTCGGCCCGGAGACGCGGCAGGAGGCCGACTACTTCCAGACTCCCTTCGTCCCCGGCGAGTCGCCGCATTCCGCCGTCGGGCCCGACAGCCGTTAGGAGGAGCGGATGAGAAAGTTGCTGCCCCTCACCGTTATCGCCGTGCTGGCGCTCGCCGCCTGCGACCAGTTCTACGATCAGGCCTCCGTGCGCCCCTACGAGCAACCGCAGATGGCGCCGGCCCCCGGCGCGGTCGCGCGTGACGATGTCGCCATGGAGCGCCCCTCCGACGAGGAGATGGCTGCCTCCGTCGAGCCCGGCCGCCTCGCTTACCGCCGCTACTGCTGGCCCTGCCACGGCCCGAACCTGGCGGGCAAGGGCACCGTCGGCCCCAGCTTCCCCGAGGATTTCTACAGCCTCACCGATGAGCTTTTCGCCGAAATCTCCGACGAGGAACTTTACGACATCATCGGCCAACGCAGCGGCCAGCACCCGCCGATGGCCTCAACCTTGCTCCCCCTCGAGCGCTGGCAGGTGATCGCCTACATCCGCGCCGTTCAAAGGGGCGAAACGGAGCCGGGACAGCCGCAGAATTTCGAATCGGGTGTGAACGAAAAGGTGACCGGGGATAAATGAACTCCACAGCCCTGCAGCCGGAAAAGGAGAACGCCTGCGCACTCTGCGGGCTCCCTCTTCCCTCGCGCCCGGTCGAGGACGGCAAGGGGCATAAATACTGTTGCCACGGCTGCGCGCACGTCTCGGCCATTCTCGATGAGGTCGGCGCCGAAAGCGAGGAGGGCAGGCGCGCGCTCAGCGTGGCACGGCAGCAGGGTTTGATATCGACCGAAGAGAAACCCAAGCCGGTCTGCGACTTGCCCGACAGCGTCAGGGACGAAAAGCGCATGCGCGTCGAGGGGCTCTCCTGCCCCTCCTGCGCCTGGCTGGTCGAATCGGTCATCGTCAACCAGCCCGGCGTAGCCGAGGCTGAAGTCGACTACCTCTCCGACACCGTCCGCGTCGTTTACGATCTTCGCAAATCCTCTGAAGAAGATTTCTCGGCAGCCGTAGCGGAGGCCGGTTATGCCCTCAGGCCGTTCGAAGGCACAGGCAGCGGCGAGTGGCTGGAACTCCTGCGCTTCGCCCTGGCTGCCGTCGTGGCCGTCAACCTGATGATGCTCGCCTGGATCGGCTACGGCGCCTTCTTCGCCGGCGCCGACGACGCCCTAGCCGTCACCTTCAGTTGGGTGCAACTGATCCTCGCCGTCCCGGTGGTCACCTGGGCTGCCTCACCGCTCTATCGCCGCGCATGGGCTGCCATCAAGCGCGGCAGGGTCGTGATGGAAACCCTTCTCTCGCTCGGCATCATTGCCGCCGCGGGCCTCTCGGCTTTCGCGATTCTCGCGGGCGGCTCCGAAACCTACCTCGAAACCGCCACCATGCTCGTCGCCATCTCACTCGGCGGCAGGGCGCTCGAGCGCTGGCTCAAGCAGCTCTCCGCGCGCTCCCTCACCGACATGCTCCACTTCTCGCCAACCAAAGCCCGGCGGCACGATGACGGACGCTTCGCCCCCCTCCAGGAATTGCAGAAAGACGAGCTCATCCGTGTCGAGGAAGGCGAGGCAGTACCACTCGACCTCCGCGCCGTTTCGGATGTGGTCGTTAGCGAGGGCTTACTCACCGGCGAGCCTCACCCTGTTACACGGCGCTCCGGCGACCTCGTCATGGGAGGATCGGTGGTCGAGCGCGGCACGCTCGTCGGCAGAGTTGAAAGGGAGGCCGGGACGACAGTCGCAGACGCTATCAAGGACCGGGTTTCCGACGCCCTGCGCAGGGCCGACGCCGGCTCCCGCATCGCCGACCGCCTCGCCCAGGGATTCGTCCCCCTGGTAATACTCGTAGCTGTCGCTTCACTCGCGGGGCATCTGATCAACGGCGACGGCGTCATGCGCGCCGCGATGATCGCCGTCTCCGTGCTCGTCGTCTCATGCCCTTGCGCTTTCGGCGTCGCGGCATCCTCGGCGCTCTCCCTCGCCGTCCTGCGCCTCGCAAACGAGGGCGTCCTCGTCAAGGATCCCGCCACCCTCGAGCGCATCCGCGGAATCGGGCGCGTGATCTTCGACAAGACCGGCACCCTCACCCGCGGCGAGCTCTCACTGCTCGACGTCGGCTGGCTTAACGGCAGTCAGCCCGGGATCATCGACGGCATCCGAGCGCTCGAGGAAAAATCGAGCCACCCCTTCGGCATTGCCCTCTCAAGGCTGCTGCCGAAAGGTTCCGGGCCTCTGCCGGAAGCCGAGGGGATAATCGAGGTGCCCGGCATGGGCGTCACAGGCACCGTCGCCGGCCGCAGGCTTGCCGCGGGCAAGAGCGAGCTGTTCGCTGAAGCAAACCGCCCGCTGCCCGACCCGCCGCCCGGAGCCTCCCGCGTCTGGTTCGGGGAAGCAGGCGAGCCGCCGATGGGCTATGCCGACCTCGCCGACCAATTGCGGCCCGAGGCTCTCGACGTCGTATGTGAACTTCATAGGAAGGGATTGGATACGGAATTGTTATCGGGCGACTCGCACGAGCCGACCTCATCCGTCGCAGCCCTGGCCGGGATTCACTCGGCAACGGGCGGTCTGAAACCGGAAGAAAAAGCGGCGCGCGTCGCCTTACTGCAGGCGGAAGGAGAACGGATCGCCTTCGTCGGCGATGGTTTTAACGATGCCGAAGCGCTGGCCGCGTCTGATATCGGCATCGCTCTGGCGACAGGCGCCGACCTGGCGCTCGTTTCATCACCGGTGGTCATCACACGCGGCGGGCTTAAGGGCGTTGTCGAGCTGATCGACGTCGCGCGCAAAGCCGCAAAGGTGTTGCGCAGCAACTTCATCTGGGCCTTCGTCTACAACATCGCCCTGCTGCCGGTGGCCGCGTTCGGCCTGCTCGCGCCCGTCTACGCAGCGGCCCTGATGGCGGTCTCCTCCGCGAGCGTAGGCCTCAACTCGATGCGCGTCCGCTCGGGGATGCAGATAGAAAACGTTTGACCGTATGAAGAACAGGGATTTCAAGGGGTAACAAATTGGATCGACGCAATTTCCTGCGCATCCTGGCTGCCACCGGAGCCGGCCTGGCTTCCGGCTGCGACTCACGCAAGGCCGAAAAACTGATCCCCTATCTGGAGCAGCCGCAAGAGATCGTCACCGGCATTGCGAAATACTATGCCACGACCTGCCGCGAATGCCCCGCGGGATGCGGCATGCTTGTGCGAACCCGCGAGGGACGGGCCGTCAAGCTCGAGGGCAATCCCGACGACCCGCTCACCGGCGGCGCACTCTGCGCCCGCGGTCAGGCCGCGCTGCAGGGTCTCTATAATCCCGACAGGCCTGCCGCCCCCCTTATGCGCGGACCCGACGGCAAGCTGAGAGAAACATCCTGGGAGGAGGCTCTGGCAGCCCTTAAATCCACCCTCGCCGAAGCGAGCAACGCTGCCTTCCTCACAGGTGAAACCGCCGACTCCGACGCAGAGCTTACCGCACGATTCGCCCGGACCCTCGGCGCGCGCCCCCCGCTCAACCTGCATCTCTATGGCGAAACGCCGATGGCCTTGGCCGCCGGCAGCCTCTTCGGCCTCAACACAGTTCCCGAGTACCGCCCGCAGCAGGCCGATCTGCTGGTCTCACTCGGCGCCGATTTCGCCGAAACCTGGGGAAATCCCGTTTCCATGACCGCCGGTTTCACCCGCATGCACGCTTACCACGAGGGCAAGCTGGGCAAGGGAATCTACATCGGCCCGCGCCAGTCGATGACCGCCACCATCTGCGACGAATGGGTTCGCCTCGCGCCTGGGCGCGAAGCTGCCGCTCTGCGGGTGATCGCCGACGAAATGCTCGTCGATCCCGTCTGGATCGACACCGCCACGGCGCAGCGGGCGCAACAACTGCTCGCTCAAATGCCGGTCCCCCAGGCGGAAGCGGCGGTCGGCAACGCTTCGCCCGCCCTGAGGAGGGTCGGTCGAGAGCTGCGCAGGGCATCCTCACCGCTCGTCCTCGCCTCCGGACTCGGCGCCGACTCCGTAACCACCCATGCGCTGGCGATGTTCGCCACCTGGCTCACCGGCGGGGCCGGCGACACGATGACCTTCCCCCGTCCGGCTCGCCCCGTGCGCGGCCATCCGACGGCTACCGTCACCGAGCTGATCGATGAAGCGGCCGGCGGCGGAGTCGATGTCCTGCTTATCCACGAATCCAACCCCGCCTTCCTGCTCCCCGGCAAGGCCGATGCCCTCGCCGACGCGCCCCTCATCATCTGCTTCTCGACGCAATACGACGAAACCGCAGCCCTCGCCGACCTCGTTTTCCCGATCGACCACCCGCTGGAAAGCTGGGGCTTCCACGTCCCCGCCGCAGGCCGTATCGGAATCATTCAGCCCGCCATGCGACCCGTCTTCGACACCAGGGCCTTCGGCGATATCCTTCTCGCGCTGGCGCACGACCTTCCGCAAATCCCCGGGGGAACGCTCCCGTGGAAAAACAACCGCGAGTTCGTCGAAGCCCGCCTGGCACAGCTCCGCGTCTCAGCATCCCCCTCCCTCGACGAAATCAAACGAAGCGGTGGCCTCGAGAGACCGTCCGCACCCGCGGAAATCAATCTGAAATCCAACGCCGCCATACCCGGAGCCGCCACTTTCGCCATCGGCGGCGAGCACGCGGGCACCCCCGCCCTCTTCTTCCCCCACCCATACATCTACGACGGCCGCGGCGCCGATAAGCCATGGCTCCAGGAAGTGCCCGAGACCTCCACGTCGATCGCCTGGGGAAGCTGGGCCGAAATTAACCCCGAAACCGCTTCGGCACTAGGTCTCCAGCGCGGCGACGCCGTCAAGCTGACACGCGAAGGAAACGAGATTACCGTGCCGGTCCTCGTCACCCCGCAGATGATGCCCGGCATCGTCGCCGTCCCCATCGGCCAGGGCCACACCGAACTCGGCCGCTGGGCCAAGGGGCGCGGCGCCAATCCCCTCAAACTGGCCGAATTCGGAGCCTCCCCCATCCTCGCGGGCCTCCACCTCCAAACCGCGGCGGTCCCCGGCGGCGGCGCTCCCATCACCGCCTCCGGCTCGCAATACCAGGGAACCCGCGGCCTCGCCCGCACCGTCCCCATTGCCCACATCGGTGAGGAGCACGACGAGCACCACTTCGACCAGACCCTCTACCCCAAGCAGGAATACCCGCAATACGACTGGTGCATGGCCGTCGACCTCGACGCCTGCACCGGCTGTGGTGCCTGCTCCGTTGCCTGCTATGCCGAGAACAACATCGGCGTCACCGGACCCGAGCGTATCGCCGGCGGACGCGAGATGTCCTGGATCAGGATCGAGAAGTACGCCGACGGTGATGACGTCCGCCTGCTGCCCGTCCTCTGCCAGCACTGCCACCACGCCCCCTGCGAGCCCGTCTGCCCCGTCAACGCCGCCTACCACACCGACGAGGGCACAAACGCCCAAATCTACAACCGCTGCGTCGGCACGCGCTACTGCGCAAACAACTGCCCCTACAAAGTCCGCCGCTTCAATTTTTTCGACTACACATTCCCGCCCCCCCTCAACCTCCAGCTCAACCCCGACATCACAGTCCGCGAGCGCGGCGTCATGGAGAAATGCACCTTCTGCCTACAGCGGATCAAGGAAAAGAAAGAACTCGCCGCGCGCGAGGGCAGGCCCGTTGCCGACGGCGAGATCGTCCCCGCCTGCGCCCAGACCTGCCCCGCGGGAGCCATCACTTTCGGAAACCTCAAGGACCACGACAGCCGCATCAGCCTGCTCAGCCGCGATCCCCGCAGCTACCGACTGCTCGAGGAACTCGGCACGCGGCCATCGGTCTTCTACCTCAAAAAAGTCGATCGAAAGGAAGGGGGTGAGGCTTAGGATGGGCGACAAGTCATTAACCTATCAGAGCGTTAACCGCGACATCCTCGCCACGCTCTCGCCGCCCGGCAAGCTATACTGGCTCGCCATCGCCGCGCTCGTCTGCGTCGTCGGCCTCGCCGGACTCTGCGTCTTCTACCAGATGCTCACCGGCATGGGTGTCACCGGGCTCAACAACCCGGTCGGCTGGGGCACATACATCATCACCTTTGTCTTCTGGGTCGGCATCGCCCACTCCGGCACCCTCATCTCAGCCGTTCTCTTCCTCTTCCGCGCAAAATGGCGAACAGCCGTCTACCGCGTAGCAGAGGCCATGACCATCTTCGCCGTACTCACCGCCGGGCTCTTCCCACTCATCCACCTCGGACGCATCTGGCGCTTCTACTTCCTCCTCCCATATCCCAACCAGCGCCAGCTTTGGCCCAACTTCATGTCACCCCTCGTCTGGGACGTCTTCGCCGTCAGCACATACCTTACTGTCTCACTCATGTTCTTCTACCTCGGCCTCATTCCCGACCTGGCGGCCGCGCGCGACCGCGCCTCGGGTTGGCGCCGCAAGCTATACGGAATGCTCTCCATGGGCTGGAACTCCTCCAGCACACGCTGGCAGCACTACCGCAAGGCCTACCTCCTCTTCGCCGCCATCGCCACGCCTCTCGTCGTCTCAGTCCACAGCGTCGTGTCATGGGACTTCGCCATGTCCATCATCCCCGGCTGGCACGCCACCATCTTCGCACCATACTTCGTCGCGGGCGCCATCCACAGCGGCCTCGCAATGGTCATCACCCTCATGATCCCCATTCGCAAGGTCTTCAAGATCGGCCACATCGTCACCGTCAAGCACCTCGAGGCAATGGCCAAGATCATCGTCGTCACAGGCATCATCGTCGCCTACTCCTACGCCACCGAATATTTCATCGCCGCATACAGCGGCAACCAGTGGGAGCAGGCAATCTTCGCCTTCCGGCCCTTCGGCACCTACGCCTGGGCATTCTGGACCATGGTCTCGTTCAACACGCTCGTGCCACTGCTCTTCCTCTTCCGCCGCTTCCGCACATCCATCGTCTCGCTCATGGTCATCACCATTCTCATCAACATCGGCATGTGGTTCGAGCGCTTCGTCATCATCGTTACCTCACTGGCCCACGACTTCCTCCCCTACGCCTGGGGCAACTACGCCCCCAGCGTCGTCGAATTCGGCATCCTCGCCGGATCCTTCGCATGGTTCTTCCTCTTCTTCCTCCTCTTCATCAAGCACATGCCCTCGGTCTCGATGACGGAGGTCAAGGAAGTTCTTCCGCCTCCTGAGAAAGGAGGTGTCTCATGACCGTGCAAATCAGCGGCTGCTTCCCCTACCGCGATAAGCTCCTCGCCGCCATCAGGCGCGCCGGGCAAGCGGGTATCGCCGTCAACTCCGTGCGCATGCCCGTGCCCGACCACGAAATCCTCGACGCAGTCGCCCACAAACCCAGCAAGGTCGGCCTCGTAACCCTGATCGGCGGCATCACAGGCCTGCTCGTCGGCTTCTTCGGGCCCGGCATCGCACACATGCACTGGGGCCTGGTCCACGGCGGCAAGCCGGTATTCCCCATTCCGCCCTTCGTCGTTACCGCCTTCGAGCTCACCATCCTCTTCGGCGCAACGGCCACCCTCGTCGGACTGCTCATGATGGCGCGCATGGTGCGCCGACGCCCGGAGGAGCCCTACGACGAGCGGGTTTCCGAGGACCACTACCTCCTGATTCTCGATGCGCAGGCCGACCAGGCAGAGCAAGCCAAAACGATCCTTGAAGAAGAGGGCGCGGAGGTGATCCCATGAGCCGCGACCTGTGGATCGAAACCAATCTCCGCGCGCGCGAACGTGTTCCAAGGCTCGGCTGGATTTTGCTCGCCCTCGTGATACTCGGCGCCGTCGGCTTCTACATGGCCTGGGGGCAGGGCATCCGTGCCTGGCAGGCCTACTGGGTCAACTTCCTCTTCTTTGCCGGCCTGGCGCAGGCGGGCGTGATCGTCGCCGCTCTTGTGCAGTCCACCGGCGGACGCTGGGGTGGCGCGCTCGTGCGCCTCGGGCTCCTGCAGGTGGCCTTCGTACCTGTGACGCTCGTGCTCTACACCGGCGTCGTGCTCGGTGCCGCCGACCTGCTGCCCTGGGTCGCCGAGCCCATCGAGGCCAAGGCCTGGTGGCTCAATCTCGACTTCTTCCTCATCCGCCTCGGTGTCGCACTCGCCATTATCACCGTCTGCAGCCTCGCCTTCGCCTACTACGCCATCCGACCCGACGCCGGAGCCATCGCCGCCGCCGGCAGGTCCCCCTTCCCCAAGTGGCTCTCGCGCGGCTGGCGCGGCGAGCAGGCCGAGCGCGAGCGCAGCAGGCAAATCCTCGGCTGGCTCGGACCGCTGCTCTTCCTCGTCTACACCCTCGTCTATTCGCTCGTCGGCTTTGACATGGTGATGTCGCTCGAGCCCCACTGGTCCTCAAACCTCTTCGGCGGCTACTTCTTCCTCACCGCACTCTACATGGGCACCGCAGCCGTCATCGTCCTCAACGTCCTCCTCCGCCGCAGGCTCGGGCTCGAGGAACAAATCAACTCGGAGCGCTTCCACGACGCCGGCAAAGTCCTCTTCGCCTTCTGCCTGCTTTCGGCTGACTTCTTTTGGTCGCAGTTCCTCGTAATCTGGTACGGCGACCTGCCGGAGGAAATCAGCTTCATCCTCCACCGCATCCAGCACGACCCCTGGGTGGCCCTCTCATACACCGTGCTCTTCGGCGGCTTCGTCCTACCCTTCGTCATCCTCATCAACCGCCGCGTAAAGCAGATTCCGCTCACCATCGGCATAATCGGCCTGCTCGTGCTAATCGGCGGCTTCGCAGAGCGCGTCCTGCTCGTCATCCCCTCCCTCAACCCCGTACCCGGCACGGCCTTCCCCATCGGCCTCGAGGAAATTCTCATCTCGCTCGGCTTCTTCGGGCTCTACGGCGCCTCCCTCCTGTGGATGATGCGCCGCGCGCCCCTCGTCCCGGCGGAAACCGAAACCCCGGCGCATTGAGGTCATTATGAAAGTAGACCCCGAAGTCATCTCCTCACTCTGGCTGGTCTTCGTCGGCGGCCTCGTCGGCTCCGTCCACTGCCTCGGCATGTGCGGACCCCTGCTGGCCCTGGCCGAATCGATCCGCGAGGGCAAGTGGAAGGTCTGGTCGCAACTGCCGCTCCACCTCGGCCGCCTGATCACCTACTCGCTCATGGGCCTGCTGGCCGGGCTGGCCGGAGTGGCGATCGAGAAAAGTGGCGTGGCGGGTGGATTTCAGGGGGTCGCCTCCCTCGTCGGCGGCGTCTTCATGATCCTCTTCGCCTTCGTCCTTTTCGGCTGGATTCCCCTCGCCAATAGGCTGGTCTCCAGCGACGGCTTTGCCGGGCGCTTCGCCCGCCTGATGGCCTCACGCCGCCCCCTCAGCGGCCTCATCCTCGGCCTCTACTGGGGTCTGCTGCCCTGCGGACTAGTCTGGGCCTGGCTCGGAGCCTCCACCGGCACCGGCTCACCCCTCGGCGGCGCGCTCGTCATGTTCGTCTTCGGCCTCGGCACCGTCCCCGCACTCCTCGTTATCGGCGGCATCGGCGGCATCCTCAGCACCCGCTCCCGAGTCTGGCTCAATCGCCTCGGCGGCATCACCGTCCTGATCATGGGGATCATCCTCATCCTGCGCGGCGCCGCAAGCGCCGGCTGGATCGGCAAAATCATGCTCGCACCCGGAGTGCCCCTCTACTGAGTTATTATTATTAACATCTTCCCCTACCCACACGCAGCCATTTTCTCTTCTAACATAATAAGTCAAATGACTATGGCCGCATTAAGACCATATTAATATCGCAATATATAGCATGTCAACAACAAGAGGCGCCTACATATTGAATCTTGCCAAAACTATTTTCTAAGGCACATGATAATAATGCCATTTGCTCGACATCCTTCGCAACTCATTAGCGACGAAACACATGGAGGCCCAAAATGAAAGAGCAAGATATAGTATCGAATATATATAGCGGCTTTTTCCTCAGAGATCTAACTTACATATTCTCAGGAGCTTTATTTATTCTTTCATTCACATATTGGCTAGACAGTCAATTCATGGGCCTGCCTAATATCTCCCTGGCACATCCCTGGCTATTTATAATTTATGCAGTTCCTTCCTATTACTCCGGGTTAACACTTTATTCAACCATAACACTATTCCCCTGGAAACCAATTCGCAATTTAGTTTTTTCGGAAGTGCATAAAAGGACCAAGGATATGACAGACAATAGAATCCTACAAATAATGCTGGAAGCCAAAGAAGTTTTCGGAGAGTGGATAATCCTCTCCGAGGAGAGGAAAATACATTTTTCACTCGTCGGAAGCACCATTGGAATTTCGAGTTTCTATTGTAGTTATTTATTACTAATGACTTACTTCAAACGCGGGAATGCTGACGACCTTTACCTTTCTCTATTCGCAATATTAACATCCGTCTTATTGATATTAATAGGGAAGCAAAGAAACGAGAAGAGAATAAAGTACTATCACGGGCTTGCCACAATTCTGAAAGAATACAAGTGCAAAAACACGCATCAATAGCGCACTTTTCATAAAGCGGAACCGTCTTAATGCTATCAAGTGCGACAATTATCAGGAACACCGCATCAGCACCACCTACTTATTAATAATATAATCATCCTTTCCTATACACTTGAATTTGTGCTTAAATCTTAATTTATGCAAGTCCAAATCAGGAGCGCGGGCTGGATCGGCAAAATCATGCTCGCACCTGGAGTGCCCCTCTACTAAATATCTACCGCTCTGCACTTGCCAACTTATTTTAGGGGCGTCCGCCGCGGCGGATTTATCGCGCCCGTTCTTCTCTGAAACCTGGGGAGTGGTTTGTCCTGTCCACGAGATCGCACGCCGCACGATCGAGCTATATAGAAGCGGTCCCTACTCAGGGTACGAAAGGATCTTGCCAAATGATAGTAGGGGCGCGATTTATCGCGCCCGACATTCCCAGCGCTAATCAGCCGGAAACGGCAACCGGCCAGGAGTTGTTGCCGAGGTCCACGTCAGGGCAGACGGCATCGGGATCAACCGTCACCGACTCCAGCCCCTCCTCCGTCTCGAACTTCACACGGTTGATCTCCAGCGTGCGATCGACCCGCGCCCGCAGGCGCTCGCCTGACGTCGTCACCGCCTCGACCGTCACGGGGAAAGAAGCCGCGCCCAGGCGTTGCACCGGCACGACCCAGCCGCCCTCGACCTTCTCGGGTTCCCCCACCGAGTAATCCAGCACCGCATCGCTGTAAACCCAGTCCCCCGCGAACCAGTCGAGCGGCTCGCCGTGGGCCTCTTCGCAAATCTCGAGAAATTCCGCCGCGCTCAGGATGCCGCCGGCTTTCTCCGTCACGATTTTCCTGATCAGGTCGTAGAACTCCTCCTCCCCGATCAGGTCCATCAGCATCCGGCAGACGGCGATCGCCTTGCCGTGGCCGATGCCCATGTTCCACTTCCACGACCAGTCGCCCTCCTCGACCAGAATCTCCGACAGCGGTCGCGCCAACGTCGTCTCGAAGCCCTGCTGCCTGGCGATGTGATAGAAGCGCCCAAGGCTGTCCGACAACTCGGTGTCCATCCCGCGCGCAAAAAGAAATTGCCGGTCCGCTATCAACCCCAGCCCGACAATCACCCAGTGAACCTCTTCGCGCGGCTGGTTAACCAACGTGCCGAAATACTGGTGCGCCACCTCGTGAGCCACCAGCCAGCGATACTGCTCCTCGAAGCGCCCGCCCATGAAGATGGTGATCACGTTGCACGCCGCCGAACTGCCGTGGCCGAATTGCGGACAGTAGATTGCCAGGTGGTCCGTAGGAAAGAAGCCGAAAAACTCCTTGTAGAATTCGATCGCGTCGGCCGTCGCCTCCAGCAGCAGCGGCGCCCGCTCCGCGCTCATGCCGTAATAATAGACGCCTATCTCGACATCCCCCGCCGTTTTGCGCTGAACCTGTAACTGCGCCGAGCCGTAGATCGTGAAGCCCCGGACCCCTCCCGCCTGCAAATGCAGTGTCTTGCGGCCTTCGCCGTTGTCCGACTCATCAACCACTCGGCCCGTGGAGGCGACAACCATCCCGCTCGGCAGCTCTATCGAGACCTCGTATTCCGACGGACGGTCGTCGTCGCTCGTCCAATGGCCGTCGCGGTGGCTCTGCGCTTTCGGATACCAGGCGTCGAGCGAAAAATATGGATCGTCCTGCAGCAACAGCAGCGCTGAACCGAGAAACCTCCTGCCGCTGAGGCGGTAGGCGATATCCAATACGAAGCGCTCGCCCGGCGGCAACGGCCCCGGCAGCGACACCGCCGCGCAACCCTGCTCCGAGGCAATCTTCCCGAACTCAGCCGCCAGATACCGCCACGGCATCTCCACTCCTTCGGCATCGGCGACCGATAGCACCTCCATTGCCCCCGGCATGCTGAGATTTATATCCAGGCGCAGGCGGATCTCGTTCAGTTCGGCTCCGGAATCGTTGAGGTAGGAAAGCCTGGCCCGGCCGTCGAGAACGTGATCATCCGCCCGCAGATTCAGTTTAAATGCGTAACTGTCCCTATTTTCAACGGTCTGTCCAACGACAACCGACGCCGTCAATACCAGCCATAAAAAACTCACCCAAACAAAAGACGCACCTCTTCTCATCGGTCTCATCCTCCGTCCGGTTGCTCGATCACCTCCAATCCCCCGTCGCGCAGCACCAGAAGCACTCGCTGCCAGCCGCTGCCCTCGGCAGGCATCTCCACCCTGTGGGCTTGAATATTGAGCTGTTCCGGTTCGTCTGAACTCCCCCCCGAGAAGCGCTTGTGGAACACCGTATACACGTTGCCCCTCCGGCCCGCGGCCTCGTAGTAGACGGTCCCGTCGAGCTCGTCGAACCACGAATCCAGGTAGCGCAATCCGCTCGACCTCTCACCAGGCGCTGAAGACGGCGGCGGAAAAATCACCGCCTGGAATGTGCCGATCTCAACTTCCACTTCCGTCGACTCCCCCAGCTCGAATTCCGCCTCGAGCACTACCGCCGAGCGCCTTCTCTCCACCCTGAACTCCACCGGCTCCCCGTCCACCTTCACCCCTGTGATCTCGGTGCCGATCGGGAAAACCGGGCGGAAGCGCACAACCCAGCCGTCCGCATCACTTGCCGCGAAGCTATAGGTAATCTGCGGCAACGATTCCACGATCTTGATGTCCAGCTTCCCCGCTCCGAGCGCTGCATCCCTGATTCCCAGGTGATCCCACTCGGGCGGCAACTGGGGCGAGAAGGTCAGGACCTTCTCTATCGCGTCCGGCTGCAGTCCCAGCAGGCCCCTCGTCACCGGCGCGAGAAAGCCGCCCGTGGCGAAGAGCTGGTGCGGCACGGAAGCCTCCAGCGGCATGTGGTAATCCCCGCTGTAAACCTCCGCGATGTCCCCCCGGCTGTCCTCGTATGTCAACTGCGCCAGACCCTGGACCAGCTGCCAGCCCGCCGTCGACCGAAGGTAGCGGTACTGCGCCATCGCGGCGTAGCCGGTTATCACGCCCCACACGGCCCCGTTGTTATAGGCCGACGGCTCGTACTTCTCGCTGTCGTTGGTCAGCATCCGCATGCCGTAGTCGGTGGCTATCTCGGGGCCCGAGAACCGCCGCAGCGTGGCTAGCGCCTCGCCCTCCGGTAGCAGGCCGAACATCATCGGCGTTGCCGGCCAGACCGTCAGCTCGCTGATCGCCGTGCCGTCGACGGCCAACGCCAGCGCGTGATAACCCTGCCCCGGGATGAAATAGCGCTCTCTCAACGAGGCCTCCGCCTTGGCCAGGATCGGATCGATTTCGCCGATGATCTCACTTTCTCCGAGAATCTCAGCCGCGCGCTTCAACTCCTTCAGCGATTCCACCCACAAGCCCGCGACGTAGATGTCCGTCTTCAGGTCCTTCAGCAGCACCCCTACCTCCAACGCCCCCAGCCCGCCCTTGCGCCCGTCCGGCAGGCCGTCGCTCTCATCGACTATCGTTTTTGCGTAGCGGAACGCTTTCTCCATCGACTCCCGGCTCTCGCGCAGGAACGCCGTGTCGCCGCTAGCCCTCACGTAGTTCATCACCGCCACGATGTAATACGGCGACGTCTCCATGTGGTAGTAGCCGTAAGGGTACTCCTCGAACCAGGGGATAATCCCAGCCCCCTGGCTCAGCTCGTGCATGATCTTGCCATCCTCGCGCTGGTTGCGGCGGATCATCTCCAAACCCGCGCGCACGGTCTCGAAATCCCCGTAGCCGGTGATCGCGAACTGGTTGAAGAACGTGTCGCCGCCGAAATACCATGCGAAGCCCGGCCGCTCGCTCCGGCCCGACATGCCGTAACCGGCCACCAGCCCGCAGCCCAGGTCCGGATTGCAGACCAGCCCGTCGTCCAGCGACACCTTGCCCCACTCGAACGCCAGGT
>CBFCZO010000050.1:0-20528 GCA_965602675.1 uncultured bacterium
TCAGCAAGCGTATCGAGGGGGAGTTGGAGTATCCGGGCGAGATCAAGGTGACGGTTATCCGGGAGATCCGTTCGGTGGAGTACGCGCGCTAGGTCGAGCCTCCGCGGCCGACAGTATTACTTCCATCCGTAATCGAGCGCTGCCTGTGCGTCCGGCTTCAATGGGGTGCGGAGCGGCGTCTCAGTTTTCCCGGTCAGTTGATCAGGACGGTTCCTCGTTTTCTTCCTGCGGGTCGGGAGTTTCCATGTTGTGGACGCAGTTGGCGAGCTCGTCTCCTTCGCTGTCGAGCCCGGTGAACGACCAGACGTAGCCGCCGTCATCTCCGGTTTTAATGGAAACCAGGATTTTCTTAACGTCGTCGTTGTCGACTCCGGCCTCGCCGCTAAACCCTTCATCTTCGGAGTATTCGAGAGGCAGATCGGCAACGCTGAGCCACTCATCAGAGCTGGCGGTGAGCAGGTAGCCCCCGTTTTCAGGAGAGTATGCCAGAGTGATGCTGCAGTCGGACACGCGAGCCGAGGGATATCTCTGGCCGAACGACTCAATCCACCCGAGGAACGTCAGGTCGAAAGCGAAACTGATACTCCCATCTTCATTTGCTTCAATAAGGGTTTTGCCCGAATTGATGACACCCCCCTCGTCGTCCCACGAGTTGTCTGTCGTGTTGTTCCATTCGCCGACGAACTGCAGCAGCAGCGCTCTTTTCTGCGCGGTGTCGTCGAATGGATTGCAGCCGCACAAGCAGGCTAACAGCAGACAGGAGACGGCTGAAATAGTGATAAATGAAATTCTCATAAATCCCCCCGGCGTGATAGGATTGTTCATTAATCAAGGCATTATATATATCAACATATTATACTTGCTCCGGTGCGATGCGCAAACGCCGGACCTTGCGGCTGCCTGCGTCGCGACCGGGTCCGGCGAACATAAATGCCGTTGCAACAATAATGGAAACGTGTTGATTGACCGGGAGGGAGGAGTATAATTTTTTTATCTGCCAGGATTGACGGGGAAAATGCTGAAAGTAAACAACCTTCAAAAAAGCTACGGCGACGTACGCGCGGTAGACGGCGTGTCGTTCGAGATCGCCGAGGGTGGTGTTTTCGGCCTCCTGGGCCCCAACGGCGCGGGCAAGACGACGGCGATTCACGTGTTGGCGCAGGTGATCCGGCCCGATTCGGGCTCGGTGACAGTCGACGGACTCGAGCTGGGCAGGGACGGCTCGCGGGTCAAGGGCTTGATCGGCTTCGTGCCGCAGGAGTTGGCGATCTACCACGATTTGACCGCGCGGGAGAATCTGGCGATGTTCGGCAAGCTCTACGGCCTGGGCGGGAGCGAGTTGCGCGGGCGGGTGGATGAGGCGTTGGAGATGGTGGGGCTTGTCGATCATGCCCGGCGGCGGGCGAAGACGTTCAGCGGGGGGATGAAGCGCCGTCTGAACATAGCCTGCGGCCTGCTGCACCATCCCAAGCTGCTGCTGCTGGACGAGCCGGCGGTGGGTGTCGATCCGCAGAGCCGCAACTTCATCCTGGAGTCGATCAAGAAATTCAACCGCGAGCTGGGAATCACGATCCTCTACACGAGCCATTACATGGAGGAGGTGGAGCAGTTGTGCGAGCGGGCGGCGATCATCGACCATGGCAAGATAATCGCCGACGACACGATAGAAAAGCTGGTAGCGCAGCACGGTGGCGGGTCGATAGTGATAACGCTGGACTTGGACGCGGTCGAGGCGGCGGCTGCGCTGGCGGGCAAGCACGGCCTCGGCGGCGCGACGGCTGAGGGTAAGACGCTGGTGTTGCGCGCGGACAGGCCGCAGCAGGCGCTGCCCGGCGTGCTGGAGTTTCTCAATAACAGGGGATTGAAGATCGAGGGCCTGGAGATCATGCGCGCCAGCCTGGAGACGGTCTTTCTCAACCTGACGGGCAGGAGCTTGCGGGACGAATGAGAATTTGGGTGATAGCGAGCAAGGAGTTCAAGGAGATCTTCCGCGACGTGGGCGGGCTGATCATGCTCTTTCTGATGCCGTTCGTGCTGATCGTGGTCTTCAACTTCGCGATGGGCGGGATGTACGGCGGGCCGGAGGAGCGGCCGTTCCGTGTGCCGGTGGCGAACCTCGACGAAGGGGTGCTTGGGGCGCAGTTGATGGAGCAGCTCGATTCGAGCAAGTGGATCATGGTGGAGAGCACGGCGGGCGAGGACGAGGCGCCTTTGAGCGAGGAGCAGGCGATAGCTCGTGTGGAGGAGGGGCACCGCAACCTGGCGGTGATAATACCCGCCGATTTCAGCGCGAAGATCGGGGCGGGAGAGGAGGTCGAGCTGCGTGTGGTGACCGACCCGGCGATGCCGAGCCAGTTCGCCGGCCCGGTGACCGGCGCGCTGCAGGGTGCGCTTTTCGGCGTCGTTATGCCGGAGCAGATGAAGGCGGAGATGCCGGGCAAGATCGAGGCGGAGATGAGCCGCTTCGAGCAGGAGCTGGGGTTCCCGATCCCACCTGTCGTGCGCGAGCAGTTGACCGCGGACAAGATTTACGAACGCTTCATGGGGAGTGCTGAGGGTGGCGGCGGTTTTTCGATGAACGAGGACGAGCTGCTGGCGAAGATAAAGCTGGAGGCTCCGCCGTCGGTGCAGCGGGAGGAGTATCCGACGGTCTATCAGCAGACGGCGAGCGGCTACACGGTGATGTTCGTTTTCTTCGTGATCATGCTGATCGGCGAGAGCTTCATGGCGGAGAAGAAGCAGGGGACATTCCGGCGGCTGCTGGCCGCGCCCGTGGGCAGGTACGTGATCCTGACGGGTAAGCTGTTCCCGGCACTGTGCGTGAATTTTTTGCAGGTTGCGCTGATGTTCGGCGCGAGCATGCTGCTTTTCGGCGTCGATCTCGGCGGCTCTCCGTTCGGCATGGTTGTGATCACGCTGTGCCTCTCGCTCTGCGCCTGCGGTTTCGGGCTGCTGGTGGCGACGCTTTTCAGGACGCAGACGCAGCTCAGCGGGGTGAGCGTGCTGATCATCCTGACGACATCGGCGATCAGCGGTGCGATGGTGCCGCGCTTCATCATGGGTGAGTTCATGCAGCAGGCCGGGTGGGTGGTGCCGCAAACCTGGGCGTTGGAGGCCTACCAGGAGATCATGGTGCGCGGCGGCGGCCTGATGGACGTGCTGCCACACTGCGGCGTGCTGCTGGCCTTCACGGCCGTTTTCTTCGCGATCGCCCTGTGGCGTTTCCGCTTTGAGTAAGGCGAGGCTCCCGTAAATCCGAGAATCCGCGAGTTTTTTTAGAGACTTCACTGTGATAGCCTTCGGTGAGGAGGCATCTGCTTGAAATTACTGTTCATAGGGGATATCAACGCCCGCGGCGGTCGCGAGACGCTGGCGAGCTTGTTAGGCGGTTTGAAGGAGGAGTTTGCTCCCGACCTAGTGGTGGCGAACGGGGAGAATGCGGCGCACGGCCTGGGCCTGACGCCGAGGATCGCGGACGAGATTTTCGGTCTGGGCGTGGACGTGATGACGGGCGGCAATCACCTGTTCGACAAGAAGGAGATCTTCGATTACCTGCCGGAGCAGCCGCGGCTGCTGCGGCCGGCCAACATGCCGTCGATCGTGCCGGGGTCGAGCAGCTACGCCGGGGAGGCGGGGGGCGTGAGGTATTTTGTGGCGACGCTGGTCGGCAGGACCTTCATGACGCCGAGCGACTGCCCGTTCCGCGCTTTCGACCGGCTGGCGGGGAACGAGGCGGCGGATTTTGCGGTGCGTATCATCGACTTCCACGCGGAAGCGACGAGCGAGAAGAAGGCGTTGGCGCGCTACGCGGACGGGCGCGCGAGCGCGGTGATCGGCACCCACACGCACGTGCAGACGGCCGACGAGCAGATACTGCCGAACGGGACTGCGTTCATCACCGATGTGGGGATGACCGGTCCGCACGACAGCGTGATCGGTGTTGAATCGGAGATCGTGATCCAGCGTTTCCTGACCGGCCTGCCTGCGAGGTTCGAGCCCGCCGAGGGCGGCCTGATGCTGCATGCGGTGGTTGTCGACATCGACGATGGGACGGGGCGGGCGCGCTCGATCGAGAGGGTCAGCCGGGAATATGAGTGACACCGACCTGCTTTCGGGTTTCGGGCGGCGCAAGCCGCTGAGCGTGAGCGAAGTCAACGCCAAGGTGCGTAACGCGCTGGAGGCGTCGATCGGCGAGCTGTGGGTCGAGGGCGAGATCAGCAATTACACGCGCGCGGCGTCGGGCCATCGGTATTTCACGCTGAAGGACGAGCGCAGCCAGGTGCGGGCGGTGATGTTCCGCGGGCGGGGCGACGCGCTTCGTTTCGAGCCTGAGAACGGGATGCTGGTGGTTGTGCGGGCGGTGCTGACTGTCTACGAGCCGCGGGGCGAGTACCAGCTCAACGTGCTGCTGCTCGAGCCTTCGGGCGTGGGCGCGCTGCAGATGGCTTTCGAGCAGCTGAAGAAGAAGCTGGAGGCGGAGGGGCTTTTCGACGAGGCGCGCAAGCGGCCGCTGCCGATACTGCCCCGCAGGCTGGGGATAGTCACTTCGCCGACGGGCGCGGCGATCCGCGACATCCTGACTGTGCTGCGCCGCCGCTACCCCAATATCGAGGTAACGATTTACCCGACGCTGGTGCAAGGTGAGGACGCTCCGGCCCAGATCGTGGAAGGGATAGGAGCGCTGGACGGGCTGGGGCGTTTCGACGCGATCATCGTGACGCGGGGCGGCGGCTCGATGGAGGACCTCTGGGCGTTCAACGACGAGCGTGTGGCGCGTGCGATAGCTGCCTGCGGGACGCCGGTAATCAGCGCGGTGGGCCACGAGATAGATTTCACGATCGCGGACTTCGTCGCCGACCTGCGTGCGCCGACGCCGTCGGCGGCGGCGGAGATAGTGGTCGGGCGGAAGGAAGACCTTGCGGAGAGCGTAAGCCGATTCGAGCGGCGGATGGCGACGGCGGTTTCTGCCACGCTGCGCCAGATTCGCGAGCGGCTGCGGGCGCACTCGCAGGGGCGCATCCTGGCTTCGACGCGTGCGATGTTCCAGACATCGAGCCAGCGGAGCGACGATCTCAGCCGTCGCCTGGGGCTGGGGATGGCGACCCTGGGGGAGGGGAGGAGGAAGCAGTTGGCGCGTTTCGCGACGGCGTTGGAGGCACTCAGCCCGTTGCGGGCGTTGAAGCGCGGCTACTCGATTGCGACGCCGGCGGGGCGGGCGGAGCCGCTGAGGAGCGTGGAGGGGATAGAGCGCGGCGACGAGCTGAATCTCAGGCTCAGCGACGGCAGCCTCGGCTGCAGGGTGAGCAGCGTGGAGAAGGGAGAAGAGAATTGAGCGCAAAGGAAAAGGAGCTGACGTTCGAGCAGTCGATCGGCCGTCTGGAGGAGATAGTGGAAAAGCTGGAGGCGGGGCAGGTGCCGTTGGACGAGTCGCTCAAGCTGTTCGAGGAGGGCGTGCGGCTGAGCCGCTTCTGCAACACGAAGCTGGAGGAGATCGAGCGGAAGATCGAAATACTGACGAAGGGTGAGGGCGGCGAGCTGAAGGCGGAACCGTTCGACGAGGGAGCGGAGTAGTTTTGCCAGGGCTGAGAGGGGTTTTTTAGGTTCAAAGGGTCGCGGGTATCACAGATGTTCGAATTAAGCGAATACCTGAAAGAGCGTCGCGGGCAAATTGAAGCGCGCCTGCGGGAGCTGATAGAAGGCGCCGAGTCGGGCTCGGAGAGGCTGAAGGAGGCGATGAGCTACAGCCTTTTCGCGGGCGGTAAGCGCCTGCGGCCGGCCGTTCTGCTGGCCTCTCACGAGATCTTTTCACCTCTCGGGCCGTATGCGATCGACGCGGCGTGCGCACTCGAGCTGCTCCACACCTACAGCCTGATCCACGACGACCTGCCGAGCTTCGACGACGACAACCTTCGCCGGGGGCGTCCGACCTGCCACAAGGTTTTCGGCGAGTGGATAGCGATCCTGGCTGGCGACGCGCTCAACACGCTCGCATTCGAGGTGCTTGCCGGGGGCTCCGACGACGTGCCTCCTGAGTGGAAGCTGGCGGCGATCGAGCTTGTCGCAGCGGCGGCGGGAGCGCAGGGGATGGTCGGCGGCCAGGCACTCGACATGTCACTTGAGGGCAGCGCGGCCGGCGAGAGGGAGATCCGCCGGATGCAGGGGTTGAAGACGGGGGCGTTGCTGTCGGTCGCCGCTGAAGCGGGGGCACTGCTTGCGGGAGCGGAGGAGGCGGGGCGCGAGCGGCTGCGCCGTTTCGGGTTGTCGCTAGGCCTTGCCTTCCAGATCCGTGACGACCTGCTGGATATCAGCGGCAGCGCGGCAGAGTTGGGCAAGAGCCCGGGTAAGGACGGCTCCGCTGGAAAGTCCACACTCCCCGGGATCCTCGGTGAGAAGGCGGCCGCGAAAGAAGCCGAGCGCCTTGTAACTCTGGCGGTGAGGGAGTTGAAGGAGTACGGCGAGGCAGCCGAGCCTCTGCGCGCCCTGGCCCGCTACGCTGTTGCCAGGCGAAGCTAGCGGAACTATAATCGCAAGTTCTCGGTTAATGGAGAGTGCATCATTGACAAAGCAGCTCCTGGACGGCATAAATTCGCCGGAAGATCTTAAAAAGCTGGAACTTGACAGCCTGGACGATCTGGCCGCCGAGATCCGGCAGCGGATAATAGAAACTGTATCTCACACGGGAGGCCACCTCGCCTCAAATCTCGGCTCGGTCGAGCTGACGATAGCTCTCAACTATGTTTTCGATTTCATGCGCGACAGGATCATCTGGGATGTCGGCCACCAGAGCTACACGCACAAGCTGTTGACGGGCCGGCGCGACCGCTTTCACTCGCTGCGCACCTACGGCGGGATCAGCGGTTTCCCGAAGCCCGAGGAGAGCGATTACGACCACTACGCCACGGGCCACGCCGGCACCGCAATCCCTGCGGCGATCGGTATGGCAGTGACGCGCGATTTTCTGGAGCAGGACTACTCGGTGGTGGCAGTGGTCGGCGACGGGTCTCTGACCTCGGGGATTGCGCTGGAGGGCCTGAACGAGGCTGGGCAGCTCGACCGCAACATGATGATCATCCTCAACAACAACGACATGAGCATCAGCCCGAACGTGGGGGCGATCAGCGGCTACCTCAACAAGATCATGCACGGCCGCGCGCTCAACAGGTTAAGGATGGGAACCGAGCTGCTGCTGAAGCAGATCCCGACAGTGGGGCCCGCGCTGATCAAGACGGCGCGGACGGTTGAGCACGCGATCAAGCGCGTGTTCATCCCTGGCACGCTGTTCGAGGAGTTGGGGCTGAAGTATGTCGGGCCGATCGACGGTCACAACATCGCCAAGCTTGTCGAGACGATGAGCAAGGTGAAGCAGCTCGACGGGCCTGTGCTGCTGCACGTCAACACAGTGAAAGGCAAGGGTTACAAGCCCGCGGAGGAGAAGCCCGCCGACTGGCACGGCTCGTCGGCTTTCAACATCAGCAACGGGAGGCCGCTACCCTCCGGCCCGAAGCCGCCGACCTATACAGAGGTTTTCGGCAAGACGCTCTGCAGCCTGGCGGCCCTGGACAAGCGGATCGTCGCGGTGACGGCGGCGATGACTGGCGGAACCGGGCTGAGCGAGTTCGCCAAGCGCTTCCCCGACCGCCATTTCGACGTGGGCATAGCGGAGCAGTTCGCGGTGGCATTTTCAGCGGGGATGGCGAGGTCGGGCTGGCGCCCGGTTGTTGCAGTCTACTCGACCTTCCTGATGCGCGCCTACGACCAGGTGTTCCACGATGTCTGCCTGCAGGACCTGCCTGTGGTTTTCTGCATCGACCGCGGCGGGCTGGTGGGGGAGGACGGCCCCACCCACCACGGGGCGTACGATCTGAGCTACCTGCGCCACCTGCCGAATATCGTGGTGATGGCGCCCGGGGACGAGGCGGAGTTGCGCCGGATGATCCGCACGGCGGTGACGCATGAGCATCCGGTGGCGATCCGGTATCCCCGCGACCGGGGCTTGGGGCTCGACATCTCGGGCAGGATCGGGCGGATCAAGATGGGGGCGGGCAAGCTGCTGCGGGAGGGCGGCGACGCCACGATTATCGCGATCGGCTCGATGGTCCCCCCGGCCATGCGGCTGGCCGAGGAGTTGGCGGAGCGCGATTGGCAGCTGGGAGTTATCGATGCGAGATTCGTCAAGCCGCTCGACCGGGAGTTGATTCTCGATGCCGCCACTCCGGGATCGCGGATCATCACGCTCGAGGAAAACCTGCTGCAGGGCGGCTTCGGCAGCGCGGTGATGGAGTTGCTGGAGGAAGTGGGAGTCAGCAACCAGGTATCGGTGCTGCGCCTGGGCCTGCCGGACAAGATAGTGCCGCACGGCGCGCGTGCGGAGTTGCTCAAGCTGTGCGGTCTCGACGACGAGAGCCTGAAGAAGAGGATTCTCGGTTTCCTGAAGCGCAAAGAGCATTAAACTTCCACTGTTTGCGAGTTGCAAAGAGCGGGTCTGCGGCCGATCCGCCGCGGTCGGGTGCTATACTGTTGCCATGGCGGAGAAGCGACAGCGTCTGGACACGCTGCTTGTCGAAGCCGGTTTGGTGGAGAGCCGCAACCGAGCTCAGGGGATGATCATGGCCGGGGAGGTGTACGTCGACGGCCGGCGCTCCGACAAGCCCGGCCAACGCTTCGACCCGGAGGCGGATCTTGAGGTGCGCCCGTCGGCGCGACGCTTCGTCAGCCGCGGCGGAGAGAAGCTGGAGGGGGCGCTCGAGGATTTCAAGCTGGATGTGAGCGGGCTGTCGGCGCTGGACGCCGGCAGCAGCACGGGGGGATTTACCGACTGCCTGCTGCAGCGTGGCGCGGCGAGGGTTTACGCGGTGGATGTCGGGCGCGGGCAGCTTGACTGGCGCCTGCGGGAGGATCCCCGTGTTGTGGTGATGGAAGGCAGGAATGCGCGTTACCTCAAGCCGGGCGACCTGCCCGAGAGCCCAGGGATAACAACGCTCGATCTTTCGTTCATCTCGCTGACCAAGGTGCTTCCGGCGGTGCTGCCCCTGCTGGCGGAAGAGGCCGTGGTGCTGCCGCTGGTCAAGCCGCAGTTCGAAGCCGGGCGGGAGGCGGTGGAGAAGGGGGGAGTGGTGAGGAGAACGGAGCATCACGCGGCCGCCTTGCGCGGAGTTGCGGGTTTCCTCTACAATTCGGGCGTTGATATAGTTGCCGTTTCTCCATCACGTTTGCTGGGCCCGAAGGGGAACCGCGAATTTTTCATTCATGCCGTGTTGCGTCCCCCGCGGGCAGAGAACGAGTCGCTGGAGGCGAAAATCCTGCGTGCGATCGAGGGTTAGAGAAAGATGTTGGTAGGAATCACCGTAAAGCCACACTCGCCGGAAGTGCTGAAGCTGTTAAACGAGATGATCGCACTATTGCGTGAGGGCGATCACAAGATCCTTGCAGGAGAGGAGACCGCGCAATTGCTCGGCGGCGGTTGGAAGGGGGCCTCGCGCGAGGAGATGATGAAGCGCTGCGACCTGATGGTGGTTCTGGGCGGCGACGGGACGCTGCTAAGCCTCGCCAAGTACCAGGTTGGTCGCCAGGTGCCGATCCTCGGGGTCAACATGGGGCATCTGGGTTTCCTGACTGAGGTATCGCGAGACGAGGCCTTCGAGCAGCTTGGGGAGGCTCTGGAAGGGCGGATGACGCGCAGCCACCGGATGATGCTGGTTTCGGAGTTGCAGCGCGGCGAGCAGCGCGAGCGCCTTCCCCACGTGCTCAATGATGTGGTGATCAACAAGAGCGCCCTGGCGCGGATTTTCGACATGGACGTCCTTGTCGACGGCTCCAGCGTGACCAACATGCGCGCCGACGGGGTGATAATTTCGACTCCGACCGGGTCGACCGCCTATAACCTTGCCGCCAACGGCCCGGTGGTCCACCCCGAAATGGATGTAATAATCTTCACGCCGATCTGCCCTCATACTTTGACAAACAGGCCGGTGGTGCTGTCGGCCGAGGTGGTGGTGGAGCTGCGGATCAACGACGGCGAGGAGATTTATCTGACTCTGGACGGCCAGCAGGGCTTCCCGCTGCAGGGTGGCGACATCGTGCGTGTCTGGCGCAGCGAGCGAAGAATTTGCGTTTTAGTGCCTTCCGGGAGGAATTACTTCGATGTTCTTCGTAATAAGTTACAGTGGGGCAAGAGGTAGGCGCTGAGGCGCCTATCGTAATCCAGCTTACCTCATTGCGTGTTTAGGACTGCTATACTTGAAATGTGTTGTTGTATATTGGAGAAAATGAAATGTTCAACAAATTGGTGAGACCTGCAGTAACGATGACAGCGACCGCGCTGGTGCTGGCGCTTCTGCTGTCGATTTGGCCATCGGGCGGCGCCGTAATGGCGGAAGAGGAAAAGAAGCTCAAGCTGAAGATCACACTTCACACGCCGCTAAAGCAAGGCCTTGCGCCGATGCCGGTGCACTTCACGGCGACGATAGTCGGCCCTCCCGGGCTGGACGAGCAGATCTACAGCGACAGCTACGAGTGGAAGATCATGAGCCGCCAGGTTCTCACCAATCCCTATACCGGTGGCAATGTCACGCCGACTGAGATGCGCCGGCAGCCGATCGACTCCTACGAACGCATGCTACGCGGGAACAAGCACCTGGAGAGCCGCTCGCGCATCCGCTCCCCCCGCGCGCCCTACAAGAAGAAAATGGAAGTCAAACGTGTTTACGAGTTCGACTACGAATTCAAGAAGGGCGGCGAGTATTTCATCTCTTTCCGGATGGTAAAGTCGAAGGTGCGGTCGAACGAGGTGAGGATTTTCGTCAAGGGGGACACGTCCTACGATCCGTTCCGCCAACGCTAATCCGCAAACGCAACGAGTTTCTGCCGGGGTTCCTTTGGAACCCGAGGATTGATTTGTATTCGGGGCGAGAATACTTCTGCCGGGCGGTTTAGGCTTGGCGCTGGGCGCCAGCCTTGGTATGCTTTATTCCGGTCAGACGCTTGAAGGAGGCCGGGGGAAAATATGTATTACACGGACGCGAAGGACACACACTACAGGGCCGGAGTGCCGCGCGATATCAAGGGATTTTTCGAGAAGCTCGGCGGCCGGACATGCCCCAGCTGCGGCGCGAACGCCGCGTTCTCCACGCTTAACGAGTATGCCGACTGGGACGAGGTGGGACACCGCAACCCGATGCGCTGCGCCGCGTGCCAGAACGAGTGGTTCGAAGAATAGGACGTTGACGGTTTCGGGAAATTACCGTCTAACATCAAAATATTTAAGCTGTGGATCGAGAGCTAATCGTTCATCCACTTGAGTGAACGGCGGAGTTTCTGAAAGTTCTTGTATGGGGCGTAGCCGAAATGATGTAGTTGCCCAACGACGATACCTGGGGCTATCCCTTGTTGCTGTGCGAACTGCAAAATGTTGTCATATGAGAGATGTTGAGCAGAGTTGATAAAAGCTTCGAGTTCTCTTCTTGGGATAAGCATTTCGGTAGCAAAAAGGTTGGCTTTCTCTTCTTCAATCCCTTCTCTCTTGTCGACATCCAGAAAGACGGCTTTCTTTTTTTCGTGAAGTAAAACGTGACCGGCTTCGTGGAAAAAAGTAAACCACAGAATATCGTCTTTTTTTCCTCTGATATTGAGCTGGATAACAGGATTGTCAGAAATCCAATATGTCGCGCCGTAGACAGGCATTCTTGGCAGTTCAGGAACAAACACGACCTTTACGCCGTTTTCGGCACAGATATTTTGTAATTCCGTCACGAAGTTATGGGGCAGTGGATCAGTCATATTCTTTATTTTCTTCAAGCTTTGTCGGAAGCCTTTTCTGTCGTAGGGCTTGCATCGCATGGCTAAAGCGAGTTCCCGTCCCTTACTCAACCAGGCAGCCAATGCGTATTGATTGACCTTGAAAGCAGAGGATTTTCTATATTGGATGGAGAGTTTGTGCAGATGTACTTGGAAGGCGCTTGGCGAGGCGACGCCCATTAATTTGAGTATTTTTTCCATCAAAGAAACGGAGTCGTCCTTATCGTCGATGTACTTGTGCTTCTTCATTTCTTTGAGAGGAAATTCTCGAAGCCAGTTTTCCTGTTTTTTTAAACGTTGAGTCTCTTCGGCTTTGGCTAAGAACTCGTCATATCTTTTCTGCCGGTTATTCCAGAAGCTGGCGGGCACACCAAGCACTTTTTCGAGCTGGAGCGCTGTTTCCGGTGTGATCTCCTGCTTGCATTTGACTATGGCGTTGATGGTTTTCTTGTGCTTACCGGTTCTTTGAGCCAATTCGGTCTGTGACATGCCGAGGGAATCCAGAGTATCCTGCAGAGTTTCACCCGGCGGTGTGACGAAATCAGGCTGATACTGATTTTGACTATCAGTTACCATGGGTGTCCTCCTTTCCTTGTATTTCCACAATCGTTACGCGCTGACAATCCAAACCGCCATTCGGCATTTCGGGCAAGGGGTCATCAGCCGGAGCGAAGATGAGGCGGTACGGATGCTTCAAATCAACCGAGAACTTGCCCTTCATGTTGCCCTTCAGCGGATGACAACGAGCCTGAGGGATCATCATCAAGACCGCCAGATTTTCGGAGTCACGAATTTCATCCATTCGTTTCCGCAGCAGCCCTGCGTTTTCTTCTCCCCATTTCCTGACAGCTACGTTGTGCGTGTTGCAGATTTTTCTGATCTTGTTGTCCTTGAACAGAATCTCCACCGCAAAGAGCCTTTTGTTAACGTCTTACGTTAATAATTTAAGTTTATTTCAAGGAAAGACATTTGGCAAGGATTAATCGCTAAATCGCCAGGTCATGATTCGGTAGGAAATTCGGAAGGCTGCATCAGGCCAAGGGGGCAGCTTGATTTTCGTGATCAGCCTTCCTGTCAAGTTGCCAGCGACTTATAAGTCTTAAGAGAAAATAATTATCCGGTAAGAGAACGCTTTCCGACGCTTACCAGATGCCGGAATACTGTTTTGCCGGGTACTCGTAATGCTTTACAGGTCACAGCCTTGTCTGGCTTGGAGCATTCATGTAGACTGCGCGCCGTTTTTTCGGAGAGGGACGATGAAGAGGTTCGAGGGCAAGATCGCGCTGATCACCGGCGGGACAAAGGGTATCGGGCGGGCGATCGCGTTGCGGCTGGCGGGCGAGGGCTGCGACGTGGCGGTGAATTATCTGAAGAACCGCGATAACGCGGGCAAGATGGTCGAGGAGATCGAGGGCCACGGCGTGCGCGCGCTGGCGGTGCGCGGCAACGTGGGCAACGAGGAGCACATCGCGCGGATGTTCAACAAGGTAGAGTCGGAGCTCGGGGGTCTCGATTACCTGGTGAGCAACGCGGCGGTCGGCGCGCTGAAGGAAGCGATGGAGATAACCGCGCGCGACTGGGAGATGAGCATGAACATCATCGCCCGCGCGCTGCTGCTGTCGTCGCAGAACGCGGTGCGGCTGATGCGGGAGCGCGGGGGCGGGAGCATCGTTGCGCTGACTTCGATGGGCTCGGTGCGCTACATTCCCGACTACGCTGCGGTGGGCGCGGCGAAGGCGGCGTTGGAATCGACGGTGCGTTATCTGGCGATCGAGCTGAACCGCTGGAACATCAACGTCAACGCGGTTGCGGGGGGGATCACCGACACCGAGAGCCTGAGCTATTTTCCCAGCCGCGACCAGTTGGTGGAGCACGCACTGCGCCTGACTCCCTCAGGCAGGCTGACGAAGCCCGACGAAATCGCCTCGGCCGTCGCTTTCCTGCTTTCCGACGACGCGAAGTGGATTGTGGGGCAGACGCTTGTCGTCGACGGGGGTCTCAGCCTGGTGGGCTGAGGATAGTGGTAATCATCCTGATTCAGTTTTAATCCCCACCCTCCTGAAGTAGATCGCCATTGCTATGACCGTGCCGCAGCCGAGCATGTTTGCGAGGAATGTGAGGATAATCGGGATGGAGCTGAGGTGGATGCCGTAGAAGACGTATACGAACTGGCCCGCGAAGAAGTAGGAGAAGGTGAAGATGGAGACGTCGGCTGAGCTTTTATTGCGCCAGATGGTGATCGCCTGGGGCAGGTAAGCGAAGGCTGAGGAGACGCCGAAGAAGGTGGTGAGGAATTCGAGAGCCATACCATAATCCATGTTTCACTCCTGTCAGATTAAACAACCGCAAAAGTGTCTCAGTCCGAGAATTCGCTGACGATCCCGGCGGTGGTTTTGTATTCGATGCCGATGTCGACGGCGAGCGCGCCGCAGGAACGGGCTACGTCTTCCGGTTTTTCGAAGCCGAGTCCGACTCCGGCAAGGGGAGTGGTGGCGTCGGAGGGAACGATCACGCGGGCGTGAGGGAATTCCTGCCGGATGCCGGCGGTGGTGTGGAGGGTGCAGATGTTCTCGACCACTGAGGGGACGATGAAGACCAGGGCGGCTTGGTTGGGGAATTTGCGTTTGATGAGGCTGAAGATGTTTTCGTTGGCGTCGGGGATGCGCGTCGCGCCGGCGGTGAGGTGAATCGGTGGGTTGACGGTAAGGCGCGTGGCGTCGAAGAAGAACTTGGGTTGGATGATGTAGGTGAAGTCTTCGGCGAGGAAGCGCTCGGCGGTGATAATGGGTAGGCCGAATGTGGCCTCGACGTCGGCTGGGGAGTAGCTGAGCGAGCCGTCGGGCTCCTGGAAGTAGACCTGGCGCGGTACGTAGACGCCGGGGTTGGTGCGGTCGATTGCGTCGTGTAAAACCCTGGTGAGCCTCGGCCTGACGCTTTTGCCCTCGAGGCCGTATTTCCTGAGATCGATGTCGTCGGGCCGGGGGACTGAGTGGATGGGGTAGAGTCCGCCGTTGATGTTGAACTCGAGGCTTGTCATGGGGTGGAGGTCGGGGCAGGAGAGGTTCCAGTGGGCGAGCCGGGCGATTGCGGCGGCGTTTTCTTTCTGCCGGGGCGTGGTGCCGCAGTAGAAGCTGCCGTGGGGATCGACGAATGTCTCTGTCATGTCGACGATCACCGAGATAATTATTCTTTCCATGAGAACTCCTCCTCGATCAACAAGGATACAGCAAATCCAAGATTTTCTTCGCGATCAGTATCTTACGAGCTCGAGCCTTTCGTTGGGGCGGTGGCGGCGGCCGACTTTTGCGACCTCGCGCCAGGCGCCGTTTTGCTTCAGCCCGACGACGTCGGCGGTGAAATCGTATTGGCCGGAGAACATCGAGCTGCCGACGCCGTAGGCGATGACGGGGAGTTTGAGCCGTTCGAAGTGGGCTATTTTGGTGGGTGTGAAGCCGCCACTGCAGACGATGCCAACGTTTTTGTAGAACTCGCTTTCGACTGAGCCTTCGGGGTAACCAGCGGCGCGCTGCTGCAGGGCTTTGTGGACGTTGATGACGAGTTGGGGGTTGACCCCGGTCGGGTTGAACAATTCCATCTGCTCGCAGATCGACTTGTCGATGACGGTTTCGCTGGTGTCGAGGCGGACGGCGTAGAGGCGGTAGCGGGGATCGCTGTCGGGCAGGTAGCGCTGGAGGAAGGCGTCGGCGACGTCGAGAGTGGTTTGGACGCTGTCGTTGTGGAAGTCGACGAGCACGATGCGCATGATTTCGGGATCGAGGAACTCGGCGAACTTGAGTGATGAGAGGACGACGTCGCCGCCGTAGGCGGCCTGCAGGCCGTGGGGGATTGTGCCGAGGGCCTTGGAGCCCCACCACTCGCCCTGCGCGGGAGTGCTGACGCCGTAGCCGGCGGAGTGGGAGTCGATGGCGAGGGTGCCGAGCGCGATGTCGTAGGCGTAGCCGTCGCCGGCCTGGCACTGGTAGATGTCGAAGCGTGCGGGGAAGAAGAGGATTGGCTTGGGGGTGACGCGGCCGGCCTCGCGGACGGTGCGGAAGACGTTGGTGGCGACGCGGGTGCGGCGGCTGAGTGCACCGAGGTAGACCGTTTCCAGGTGTGCGAAGAGGCTGTAGTCGCCCTCGATGATCATGGCGGTCTCGCCGGCTTCGATGATGTCGCCGTCGCGCAGGGTGAAGATGTCGAGTTTGCCGAAGTCGTCGCCCAGGGCGGCGAAGAGGATGCCGAGGGCCTCGGAGACGCCGCAGAGGCAGACGTCGTCGTTTTTCTGGAAGACCTGCATGCGGATGGTGGGGTGGAAATCGTCCCTAAGCAGGACGTAGCGCGCGCGGTTGAAGTACTCGTCGGTGTAGTAGCCTTCGCTAACTCTGGGGTCGACGCGCAGCATGTTGGGATCGAGCCTGCGCCGGGGATTTCTCTTGTTCAGATTTGGACTCATGTCGTAACTCCCGATAAAAAAGGGCGAAAGAACAGCAACGATCTTAAGCAAAAGGCGGCTTGTGCGCCAGTATTCTTCCCGGCCGAAATGAAATAGAGACTTATTCTCAAAAGAACAGTATAATGTCAGCAGAAATTCGGAGGAAGATATAGAAAGGGGAGAGCGCAACTTGAGGCGCAACCAGGACACGAGGATTTCGCAGAGGTACCACCGCATCTCGAAGCAGTCCCGCTCGAGAACTCCGGCGAAGAGCTACGGGGTCGACTGGGATGCGGACTGGAGGCAGACGAAGAGCTACCGGCTGGCGGAGCGGGTTCTGCTTAATCCTCCCGGCGAGAATTTCATCGGCTCGAGCGCTCTTTCGCTGCTTTCTTCCACGGTAGAAGGCGAGGACGGCGCGGAGCGGCTATGCGACGACGGGCTTGCCTCGCTGCTTTACCTGGGTTACGGGGTGACGGGTTCGAGGAGCCACGGGAGCGCGATCTACAGGCTGCGGGCGGCGCCGTCAGCGGGCGCTGTTTATCCTACGGAAGTGTACTTGATAGCGGGCGATTTCGGCGTCTTGCCCGCGGGGGTCTATCATTTTTCGCCCGAGGACTGCTCGCTGGAGCTGCTGCGAGAGGGCGATTGGCGAGGGGAGGTGGCGTCAATCTGCCCTGAGGGCGAGAAGGGTGTCGGGAAGTTCTACCTGGCTTTTACGTCGATGTGCAGGAGAGCGGAGAAGCGTTTCGGCACGCCGGCGTACCGCTACTGCCTGCTTGACGGCGGGCACGTGATCGGCAATTTTCTCGCGCTACTCGACGGACTCGGCTGCCCGGCCGGTCTCAAGGGTTCCTTTGACGACGGGCGGCTCTACGACCTGCTCGGAGTGAGGCGGGAAGAGGAGGCGATTCTCGCCGTGTTGCAGATCGGCGGCGAGGAGTGCGCGGCAGGCTGCCCGATCCTCTCGGAGGAGGAGGAAACGGGCGGGGGCGGAGAGGCAATTCAGGTTCCGGAGCGGAACGGACGAGAGAGATCGACGGCGCTGAGGATTCACGGCGCGGGCTCATCGAAGCCGGGAAAGGGAAGAGCCGGAGGCGGACCTCGTGCTGCGCCTCGAAACGACGTTTCGCCAAGCCGGGCTTCGGCGAGGAGTTTGTGCATCACTGAGCATCTGCTGACACGGTTGGACAAGGCCGATATTGGGGAGGTGCTGGGGAGCAGGCGGACCACGAGGAGGTTCACCAAGGGTGGGCTGACCAAGGCGGAGCTGGCAGTGCTAACGGCCTCGTGCGCCGTTCCTTATGACGCGGACTGGCTAGAATCGCCCAAGAACAAGGACGGAATCGACTTTTTCGAGCAGGTAGAGCTATTCGTGGCCGTAAGAAACATGCGCAGCCTGGAGGGTGGGATTTACCGCTGCGACGGCACGGGGGGAGGTCTTGCCAGGATGGATGGCGGCGGGACCGGTGAGGAGATGGTGGAAATCTGCATGGGCCAGAGCGCAGCCGCAGAGGCCTCCGCGGTCTTTTTTATCGCTCCCCGCCTAAGCGGCTATCTGGAGCGATTCGGCAACCGCGGTTACCGCTACGCTGGCATGCACGCGGGCATTATCGGGGAGAGGATTTACCTCGCGTCCACCGCGCTCGGCCTGGGAGTGAGCGGGATCGCCGGTCTCGACGACGACCTGGCGAACCGGCTTTGCGGTGTCGACGGCGCCGAGACGGCGGTGATGTATGCGCTGGCGGTCGGCCGTCCTGTAAAAAAAGGAAAAGACTGACGGGCGAATAGTCCCCTCCGGTGTGGTAGATTGGCTTGGTTTTTCCTGTCGATCGCCGCCAGGGGGGGATTTGAATGAGTGACGCAACCCGCCACTATCACGAGATTTCCACGCACAAGCGGGACCGGCTTGTGGGAGCCGGTAATTTGGATTGGTCGAACGAGCCCGGGAAGGCGAAGGTGTACCGGGGAGCCCCGGAGGTGCATTTGCCGGCGCCCGAGCCGTTGGGAGCGGACCTGGCGGATGTGTTTTCCGGCAGGGTGAAGGCGCGAGGCGCGGCGCCCGGGGCCGTTGAATTGTCATCCTTGCTGTATTTCAGCTACGGGGTGACCGCGAGCAAGGGCGGTCACGATTTTCGCGCGGCTCCCTCGGCCGGGGCGTTGTTTCCGGCGGAGATATATTTGTGCTGCGGGGACACGGAGGGACTCGACGCAGGCCTTTACTATTTCAATCCTATTTTTGGCAAAGTATTGCAGGTGGCGGCGGGGGACTTCCGCGGCGTTATTGCGGGGGCCCTGGCGGGCGGCGGGGAGTATGCCGCGTATGTGGTCGTCACGGCGATTCCCTGGCGGAGCTCGTGGAAGTACGGCGAGCGCGCCTACCGCTATTGCATGCTGGATGTCGGCCACGTGGCCGGGAACCTGCTGCTTGTGGGGTCGGCGTTGGGGCTGGAGCCGCGTCTGATCACGCAATTCGCCGAGCAGCCGATCAACGCGATGATGGGAATCGACGGCGAAGGCGAGTTTCCGATGGCGGTGATCGGCGTATCGCAGACCTTGGGCGGTGTTGCGGAGGCGCCCGCTGAGCTTTCGCCACGGATCGCCGAGCCGCTTTCCGCCCGTCCGGGGATCGAGGCGAGTGTATCGGCCGTCCATCGAGAGGAGCGGTGGGACGGGAAGCGGGGGCTGCCCGATCTGCCGCCGTCTTTTAGGGAAGGCGGCGAGGCGATGTCGATGCGATCGGGGATGGTTCCGGGAGGCAGTTTGGAAAAGCTGCTGACGCAAAGGCACTCGTTCAGGGGCGGGGCCAAGGCGCCGTTGGCGCTCGATGATCTTTCGTCCTATCTCTCGGCGGTGACCTGGGCCTACCCGGTCGACTGGATGCCGGGGGAGTGGAAATCGAACCTTCTGCCGGATCTGACGCTGGTGGCTCTCGATGCGGAGGGCCTGGGGGAGGGGATTTACCGCTATTATGCGGAGCACCGCGCCCTGCTCAAGACCGGCGCGGCCGTGGACAGGGAAACCCTGGCGGCCGCCTGCATGGGGCAGAGATTCATCGCCAAGGCCAACGCGTTCCTGGTGATATCGATCGACTTCGCGCGGCTGCAGCAGCCTGGCGCGTACCGCATCGCCGGGCTGGACGCGGGGGTGGTCGGCCAGTTCGCCTATGTGGCCGCGGAGGCGTTGGGGGCGGGGTGCTGCGGCATAGGGGCGTTTTTCGAGGAGGAGTTGAGCAGGTTGATCGGCTACGACGGTGGGGACCGGATCGCGCTCTACGGGCTGACGTTCGCGAAGCGAAAGCGTTTTCAGCTTTGAGGGGATGACGGCGGTCACTCGCTTCAAATCTCTGTGTTGCGCCTGCTCTGCGCTCCTCGGAGTGACTTTCGCCACACCTGCGTCGCTCATCGCAGCCGCGCCTTGACCTTTATCGCGATTGATCGCCGGTAGCCAAGATGAGAAGATTTGCCGGTTGTGTCGAGTGGGGTGCGATGTACCCGGGGTGGAGCTTCGCTGACCCAGGGCTGGGAATTGTGCAACCCTTTCAAGGTTGTGGTGTGGTGGGGTGCGATGTACCCAGGGTGGCCCCCGCGTGCCGCGGGGCGGGGCTTGGCTGAGCGCGGTCTGGGGATTGTGCGACCCTTTTCGGGGTTGATTGCAGTGGGCGATGTTTCGGGGGGCGAGGTGGTTGGGTCAGTCTTAGAATTCCAGGGCGATGCAGATTAGCAATTGTTAGAGGTGGAAGAACGGCGTGTTTACCGTAGTGGTAACCTAGAATTCTAAGACTGACCCGAGGGCGGGATTTGTGCCAATGCGAGGTTATTGAAGTTGGTTTATCGCGCGGTGCGCGATCGGGCGGATTAAAATTCGCCCCTACTGTTACTTGGCAAAGTCTTAGCAAGATGAAAGCGGGGAGGGGGGGTGCCATGCCATGCCTGCGTCGCTTATCGCGTCCGCGCACTTACTTTACAAGTAAGCAACTCACTTTAGAAGTGAGCAACAGTTCCGCGTCGCTGGGATCCAGTTGAATTCAATCCAAATCATTCGCCGGTGGCGAATTCATCGGCTCGCGGGATACGTGCAGCGAGATTGGAAAGGATTCATCGCGCGGTGCGCGATCGGGCGGATTAAAATTCGCCCCTACAGTGGCTTGCGGAAGGTTCTTGCCGGGTGGTAGTGGGGGTGCCCCGGCGCAGAGGATTGGGGACGGGGGCCGTAAACGACCCCCCTATCCATGAAAGGCTGCCGGGAGTCAAGGGGGCTGATTTTTCTTTTTCACGTTCTTACTCTTCTGTAGCTGGTGCGC
>CBFCZO010000051.1:0-20313 GCA_965602675.1 uncultured bacterium
AACGGCATCCTCTGGGCTCAGCTCAACCTCGAATCCTTCCGCGCAGTCTTCCCCAACGTCGGCCGCTCCATCACGGCCGGCTTCGCAGTCGGGGGCGAAGGGTGGTCCAACACGCGCCCCGGCTACGGCTGGTTCTTCGGCCGGGACTCCCTCTGGACAGCGCTTGCCTTGCTCCAGGCCGGTCGTTGGAACGCAGTCTCCGACATCCTCCGCTTCCTCGCCGATCACCAGGCCATCGGAGGAAAGATCATTCACGAAGTCTCCGCATCGGGGCACTGCCATTACGATGCTGCCGACGCAAACCTGCTCTACCTCATCGTCGCCGAACGCTATCTCGCTTGGACCGCCGACGACCAGCTCATCGATGAACTGCTCCCCTCACTGCTTAAGGCGCTCGATTTCAGCATCAGGATGGATTGCGACGGCGACGGCCTGACCGAGAACACAGGCGTCGGTCACGGCTGGATCGAGGGTGGAGGACTCTTCGGCGCGCACGTCACTTTCTATCTCGCAGGACTATGGGTCCGCGCGCTGCACTGCTCCCGCATTCTCTTTGAAAGGACCGGAGACCAGGCGCTACTCGAAAAAATCGATCACTACGCCGCATTGGCGCACGAGGCCCTGCAGTTGCGATTCTGGGACGAGGAAAACCAGACCTATTACTACAGCTTGCAGACCGACGGCAAGATGAACCGGGCTGACACAATCATGCCCTCGGCCGTCATCCATTTCGGCGACACCGATCCCCAGCGCGACCTGAAATTCCTCAAAAGAACCTCGGGACCCGAAATCGTCACCGACTGGGGCGCGCGCATGATCTCCGAGACCGACGAGCGCTACAACCCCGAGGGCTACCACATCGGCAGCGTATGGCCCCTCTACTCCGGGTGGCTCGGCCTCTCCCAGTACTCCCGGGGCCGCTCCATCCAGGGTTTCGAGCTGCTCTACAACGGGCTGGGGATCTACCGCGAATTCAGCACCGGCAGCTTCAGCGAGGTTCTGCGGGGCGATATCTACGAACAGGCCGGTGTCTGCCCCCAGCAGTGCTGGTCCGCAGCGCTGATGCTGCTGCTCTTCACCAAGGGACTACTCGGACTGGAAGCCGAACGAAACGGAAGGATCAGGATTCAACCCGAAATACCGCCCCACTGGCACTACCTCGAGATCGGAAACATCCGCTGGGCCGACGGAATCGTCGACCTCGTTTACCATCGGGAAGGACAAAATGTCACCTACATCGTCGACGGAATCGACCGGGGTGAGCGAATCGTTTTCGCCCCCCACTTCCCGCGCAGGGCGAAAGTCGCCGAGGTCAGCATCAACGGCCAAAAAATCTCGCCGGCCATTGAAGACTGCTCCGGACGCGCATGCCTCAATATCCCTCTGGGAGACGAAAACCGCAGGCTGACCATTGAGATCAAGCTCGAACGCTTTCTCTGCCCCCTGCCCGATCTGCGCAAGCCGGAACACCAGAAACCCTCGCGCGGCTTCCGCATCATCGACTGGGACCTCGACGACGACCACATCTGGGTCGAGCTGAAGGGACGAAGCGGCGAGAAGGGCAAACTCCGCTTCGTCGATCCGGGGGGCATGCTCGCCGACGACGAGACGATCAACCGCATCGACGAAGAGACGCTGGAAGCGTCGTTCCGCTTCCCCAAGGCCGAAGCCCAATTCTCCGAAGTTAAGCTGGAATACGCCTTAGTTAAAGAAGACCGAGGATGACGTTTTGGCGCAAGTCGAGTTAAGGGGAGTTTCAAAACTGTTCGGCGCCGATGTCACCGCCGTCGACTGCCTCGACCTGAGCGCGGCCGAAGGCGAATTCCTCGTGTTGCTCGGACCCTCGGGCTGCGGCAAAACCACCGTCCTGCGGTTGATCGCCGGGCTCGAGACCGTCAGCGACGGCGAAATACTCATCGGCGGCCGCAAGGTGACCGACGTGCCCCCCCGCGAGCGCGACATCGCAATGGTTTTCCAGAACTACGCCCTCTACCCCCATATGACCGCCTACGAAAACATCGCCTTCGGCCTCCGCATCCGCAAAACGCCCGAGAGCGAGATCGGCAAGCTGATCGACTGGGCCGCCGAGATCCTCGAGATCGGCCGGCTGCTCTCGCGCAGACCAAAGGCTCTCTCGGGCGGCGAGCGCCAGCGCATCGCACTCGGCCGTGCACTCGTGCGTAAACCGTCGGTCTTCCTCTTCGACGAGCCGCTCAGTAACCTCGACGCCCGCCTGCGAGTCCAGATGCGGCACGAGATCATCAAGATCCACCGGCAAATCGGCACCACCGCCATCTACGTCACCCACGACCAGAGCGAGGCGATGACCATGGGCGACCACATCGCCGTCCTGCGCGACGGAAAACTGCAGCAGCTGGCGGCGCCGGCAAATCTCTACGGCATGCCCCGCAACCTCTTCGTTGCCGAGTTCATCGGCAACCCGGCGATAAATATTATCGAGGGCTCATATAACGCGTCGAATTCCGAATTCGCCTGCCCCGCTTTCGCCTTCCCGTGGCCCGCGTCCGTCCCCAGGCCGGTTTCTGGTCAGGATACGCCGCTCCGCTTCGGCATCAGGCCGGAGGATATTCACTTCCAACCGCTTGACGCCGCAATCGCGATTGACTGCCGCGTAGAACGAATCGAGATCCTCGGCGGCGAACACCACGTCTTCATGCGCGCCGGCGAAGTCCCGCTCGTCTCACGCCTGGGAGGAAAGCTGCCCGAAGGGATTTCTGAGGGACTGAAACTCAAGGTATTCTTCGATCCACAGGACGGCCATCTCTTCGACGGCGTGGCAGGCGAAAATCTGCGCCACTCTGATCTTTGAGCACAGCCTGCAAACAGCCGAAGCTCATTCGCTCCCCTCACCTCACCTCAAATTCGATCAGAATTTAATTATCAGGAACGCGGACTTTTTTGTCCACGTTTTCGTTACGAGCGCTGAGTTATTTCGCTTTTATCACCAGCAGTGCGCTCCTCCATCTCGAAAATCTCCTTCACCGCCCACACGAACATCGCCCCCAAACCGCCGGCCCGCCAGAGATCACCGTATACGAAACGAATACGCTCCCCGCCGGCAACGCCAAACCCGGCACAGCGAAACGGGCCAGACTTTCAGCCCAAAAACTCTATAGGCATTGCGGACAAAGACATGACCGAAGGCGATGGCCACCAGCGTCAATACCGCTATCAGCAGTCCGTCGAAATTCAGTGACATACACCACCTCTGATCCTTCGCTCTGCTGGAATTACAACGGCCGAGTTAAGTAATATCGGATGCCTGCCTACTTCGTCACAGGCTCCGTCTCAATCGCCTCGGGACCTTTCCGGCCCTGCTCCACCCCGTGGCGCTCCATGATCTCTGCGATTTCGCTCGCGTCGAGCGTTTCCCGCTCGAGCAACTTCTCCACAAGCTCCCGCACCGCGCTCTGGTGACGTTCCAGTATCGACTTGGCGTCGGCGTTCGCTTCGTCGAGGAAGCGCCGCACCTCCGCGTCTATCTTCTCGGCCGTCTTTTCGCTGACCGAGCGCCCCACGGCCATCGCCCGGCCCAGGAAGGGATGCTCCTCGGCGGTGTCGATGTACTGCGTGCCGATCTCGTCGCTCATACCCATCAGGCACACCATCCGGCGCGCCAGCTCAGAAGCCACCTTGAAGTCGTTCTGCCCGCCCGACGATACGTCGTCGAGGAACACCCGCTCCGCCGCGCGCCCGGCCAGCAGCACGCGTAGGCGCTCGAGCAGCTCGGCCCGTCTGTGGATATGCTTGTCGCGCTCGGGCAACTGCAGCGTGTGCCCCAGCGACATACCCCGGGGGATGATCGAGACCTTGTGCAGCGGGTCGGAGGAGGGCAGCACCCACGCCACCAGCGTGTGGCCCGATTCATGGAACGCTACCAAATCCTTCTCCGTCTCGTGCAGCAGATTCCGGCGCTCGCTGCCGATCAGTATCTTGTCGGTCGCCTCGCGAAGATTCTCGTGGGCAATCTCGTCGCGATTCGTGCGCGCAGCAAGCAATGCCGCCTCGTTGAGGATATTCTCCAGGTCCGCGCCCGAGAGCCCGGCAGTCGTGCGCGCCAGGTTCTCCAGATCCACATCCTCAGCCAAAGGCTTGTTACGGGAGTGGATCTTGAGGATCGCCAGCCGCTCGTCCAGCTGAGGGCTGTCGATCAGCACCTTGCGGTCGAAGCGCCCCGGCCGCAGCAGCGCCGGGTCCAGCACGTCGGGCCGGTTGGTCGCCGCCAGCACGATCACCTCGTCGTGCGACTCGAAACCGTCCATCTCCGATAACAACTGGTTCAGAGTCTGCTCGCGCTCGTCGTGGCCGCCGCCCAGCCCGGTACCGCGCACGCGGCCGATCGAATCGATCTCGTCGATGAAGATGATGCTCGGCTCGTTCGTCTTGGCGTCCTTGAACAGGCTGCGCACGCGCGCAGCGCCCACGCCGACAAGCATCTCGATGAACTCAGAACCGCTGAGGCTGAAGAACGGCACGTCCGCCTCGCCGGCTGTCGCGCGGGCCAGCAGCGTCTTGCCTGTTCCTGGAGGGCCGACCAGCAGAACTCCCTTGGGAATCTTGCCGCCCAGGCGCTTGAATTTCTCCGGTTCCTTGAGGAATTCCACCACCTCAGCCAGGTCCTCTTTCGCGCTCGGCATGCCCGCCACGTCCGCGAAAGTCACGCGCGACTGCTCCTTCTTGTAGAGCTTGTGGTGGCCTTTGGTGAACGAGCTTAGCTGCGACTGCGCCTGCCCGCTGAAGCGGCGCATCATGAAGAACCACAGCGCAACAAGCGCACCTATGAACAGCAGGTTCATCAACAGCGCGCCGACCCAGCCATCTTCGCTCGCCGCCGAACTCGTAATCGTTACGTTCTGCGCCTCCAGCTCACCCGACAGCTTGGGATCGTCGAAAGGAGGCAGCATCGAGCTGAAGTTGCTGACCTGGCCACCGTCTATTTGAACCGGGCTGACAAAGGCTCCCGTTATCTGCTCGCCCTCGAAATGTACCGATCTGACATTGCTCTGGCCGAGTTGACGCTTGAAATCGCTGTATGAGATCTCTGTCGCTCCGGTGCCGGGCCCGAAAAGGCCGCCGCCCCAGAGGCTCAGTATAATTACCAGTGTAACGATAACGACAATGACATTCAGAATCCGCCGCTTCGCCACCGCACCTTGATTCTTGTTCTCTTCCGTCATGATCTATCTCGAACTGAGTCATCCGCGACAAACCGCGGGTTTATTTATCTTTATCAACAGGTTAACACAGCCGCCATCCATTGGCAGCACACTTAAGATAACGACGGCAGGTTCTGATGAATTCCTCACCCGCCTGCAGACTATTTGACGTCTTTCCGCCACAGATGTTCGCTCAATCGGGATTATCCTGAATGACAGCCCCACAATCTGCTTCCATGCGACGCCCCGCCGCACTGCCGGAACGTGGAATTGCCCCGCCTCTCAAGCCGTAATAGGGGATGGACACGATTTAATTGAACACTATAATACAGAGCCACTAGGGAGTGATAATAATGCCTCTGTTCGAATATAGATGCGAAAAATGCGGCGCGCGCTTCGAGAAGCTTGTGATGACCAGCAAGCGCGACGAGGTGATCTGCGTCAAATGCGGCTCTGAGCAGACCAAACGCCAGTTTTCCACCTTTGCCACATCCTCTGTCAGCAGCGGTTCCGCCTGCGCACCCAGCGGAGGCTTCTCCTGAGCAAGCTGATTCCGGGGCCGTGAGCCCCGCTCGACCCCCTTCATAATTAATACAAGTTTCACTGGAACAAGCCGAGTCAGTGGTACATCACCGGATATCATTCCTTGCAGGTATCGCTATGCGAAAAACAAAAATCATCGCCACTCTCGGGCCTGCCACCGAAGACCCGGAAGTCCTCAAAGACACCATCACTGCAGGCGTCGACGTGATCCGCTGCGAAGTTGTCACTCGCCTTCATCGGCTTCCTTCCCAGCCAATTTCATCACTTCATTGACGGCACGTTCGTGGGCCGAGCGGTACTTTACGTAACCGGCTCGCAGACAGACTATCGAAAGGATAAGACTAATGATCGCGGTCAGGATTAGTGCGCCTTGGGTGCTTGATTCAGAGTTGATTTCCCCGATGGTTGAGATAACACCGATAAAGAACAGCGCTGCTCCAATGGAGCCGAACAGCGATCCCGGTTTCTGGCCCACGACCAAGCCGCCGCTCAAGGCCCAGCCTAGAAATCCCATGGGGGGGGCCAACTGCTCATGCGGAGACGGTACTGCCACCTTTTGTGATGCTTCTGGCGAACCCGCAATCCCAGCTTTCAACCGGGCGAGAACCTCTTCAAGAGGTGTTGGATTCAGGAACGTTACCGCTATTCTCCTGCGATTCTGGTCACGCAACACAAGATGGGGTTTTTCCAGAGATACCATCTCAATATTGGTAAACGGGATGTCGAGCCAAGGCTTGTAGCGGAAAAACGAACGCTTCTCAATGCTCAGGCATTCCTTCTCCACTCTCAGGCGTCCATAATTCGTGAACATCCCCTCAATAACGATCGGGTATACATCGTCAATTCTCCCGCCATTGTCAGCCATGATTCCCTCCTGACTTCACCTTGTTCCAACATTTATTACTTCTTATCGAGCCCCCGACAAAACCGCATGCAACCAAATCAACATAGCAGCGCCAAACGCGAGTTCGGGACCTCCTACTTCTCATGACTTGACGTAATCCGGATCGGTGCTTCGGACTCATCCTGTAAAACCATGACCGGAAAGACAGAAATTCCCTTATAGGACAGGTAACAGCTGATACAGAGGGAAATTCCTTTTCCATTTCATTGAATAATTAGGTCTTTATAAGAGACCGCTGCATAATAAGTTATTCACGTAAAGTTTATTCTGTTTTTTGTCAGTTTTCAAGCTTTCGAGGAGTTATCTGCACCGTCCAGCCCCGCAACTCGTCCTCCAATTGATCCTTTAGGTAATCAGGCCTGTCGGCGGAATCCTCCACATCAGATAAGTTCTCCAGATTCCACCAGGCAAAGTAATACTCGTTCGTGGCTCGACATCTTGCAAATTCTCCGTTACGCTTTCCGGCATTGTTGACGATTAATGTATTCAACCTGCCTGATAAAAGCGACTGTTATTAATATGATTTTTAAGTAATATACAAAAATAATATAAAGTGAACACACATATTGTAAGCTCTGGACTGCGAGAATCGAAAAGGAATGTCCTTTATCACACCGGTCATCCAACAGGAGAAAGGTGTGTTGCGAATTCGTTTGGTGGTGGCGGGATTCCGTGTTCTGATGCATTATTGAGCCGGCCCTCCACTGGAGTTTGTCGATGCGAAAAACAAAAATCATCGCCACTCTCGGGCCTGCCACCGAAGACCCGGAGGTCCTCAAAAACACCATAACCGCAGGCGTCGATGTGGTTCGTCTCAACTTCAGCCACGGCACCCGCGAGCAGCACCTCGAGCGCTGCAGCGCAGCACGGAAAGTCGCGAACGAATCAGGTTGTGCCATCGCCGTGCTGGCCGACTTCCAGGGCCCGAAGATCAGGACCGGCCGCATCGAGAACGAGCCGGCACTCCTGCAAAGCGGGCAGCGGTTCGTCATTACCTCCGCGGACACCCCCGGCGACGCCGATCGCGTGTCCACCGGCTACAAACCACTCCCTTCCGAAGTGCGCGAGGGCGCCCTGATTCTGCTGGACGACGGAAAAATCCGCCTCAAAATCGAGGCCTTCGAAGGCGACGAGATTGTCACCCGCGTGCTGCAGGGCGGCCCGCTCTTCTCGAACAAGGCAATCAACATCCCCGGAATGCAGCTCAGCGCGCTGGCTCTCACGGAAAAGGACAGGGCGGACCTCGCCTTCGTCCTCAAAGAGATGAATGTCGATTATTGCGCACTCTCCTTCGTCCGATCGCCCAGCGACGTGATTACGCTGAAGGAGGCGATTCGCGAACACGGCGGCGGAGCGAACGTCATCGTCAAGGTCGAGAAACCTCAGGCAGTCGAGCGTATCGGGAAGATCCTCTCGGTTCTCGAGCTGGGCGACGGGCTCATGGTCGCGCGCGGCGACCTGGGAGTCGAGTGCGAGGTCCGGCGGGTCCCGGCATTGCAGAAGATGCTGTTGCGCCGCGCCGATGAGCTCGGCCTCATCTGCATTACCGCCACGCAGATGCTCGAATCGATGATCGAGCAATCCATGCCCTCCAGGGCCGAGGCCAGTGACATCTTCAACGCCATCCTCGACGGCACCGACGCCGCCATGCTCAGCGGCGAAACCGCGGTGGGGCACGACCCCGCACGAGCGGTGGCGATGATGGCCGGAATCATTCTCGAGGCCGAGAAATACATGCTGGCAAATCCCACCACACGCGCCAAGGCCGCCTTCGAGGACGACACATTCGAGCTGGCCATCTGCAAGGCCGCGGCAGCGGCGGCGGTCGACGCCCACGCCAGGGGAATCGTCGCTCTCACACGCTCCGGCAGAACCGCACTGGTGATGAGCAAAGTCGAGGTCCCAGTCGATATCCCCTTCTTCGCGCTCACCACTCAACTCGACACTTACAGCAAGATGGCCCTCTATTTCGGCGTCAGGCCGATTCTCCTCGGAGAAGATTACGAGCAGAGCGAGGATTTCTGGAGCGCCGTCGACGAAGCGCTCCTCAAAACCGGCCGGCTAAAAAGGGGTGATACCGTCGTTTTCGCCTCGGGTTTCCAATTGAGCAGCGGCGCCACCAACGTCTGCAAGATAGTCCGACTCGGAGAGCATCAGTACTACTGAGCAGGACCTTACAGTACTTTGGATGACGGCGAAAATGTGTTAGATTTAGTCGAATTCTCTCGGAGGAAACCATGCGTTTATTTACCCTTTTGTTTGCGGTTATCAGCCTCGCTGCGCTGCCGCAGCAGCAACTTGAGATCAAGGCGGAACCGCTCAGCGACAGCGTGCTGGTCGTTACCGGCGGAGGCGGCAACGTCACCGCCGTCGTCGGCCGTGAAGGCGTGGTGGTGATCGATACCTTCACCTCACCGGCCGCTGCCCGCCTCGCCCTGGAAAAGATTACAGAGTTCAGCCACAAAACCGTCCGTTACGTCATCAACACCCATTACCACGCAGATCACACCTTCGGTAACCAGATCTTTGCCGACGCCGCGATTATCTCCCACCCCGACTGCGCCAAACGCGTCGCCGAGAGCTACGCCGAACGCGCGGAGCAGTACGCAGCGGCCCCCGAGCGCGTCCGTCAGCTCGAAGCGGAATTCCGGGATGCCATCGAAAGCGACTCGCAGAAAGCCGCCAAGATCAAGGAAGAGCTGGACAGGCAACGCGGGCTTGCCGCGCTCTACAAAGGCATGGTTCTAACGCCCGCGCCGATAACCTCTGATGGCGGTATGACCCTGGATTTGGGAGACAAGAAGCTCCAACTCCTCCATTTCGGACCCGGCCACACCGACGGCGACCTGGTAGTCTTCGTGCCCGAGGATAACCTCTTGGTTACCGGCGACCTCATCTTCCACCACAGCATCCCCTATATCGACGTAGGAGCCGGAGCCGATGTCCAGGGATGGATCGGTGTCCTCTCTAAGCTTTATGAAATGTGCGACGCCAACACCAGGGTTGTCGTGGGACATGGCGAGGTCGGCGACAGGCAGGCGCTCGCCGATCAGAGCGACTACCTCGGCGATCTCTGGAAAGCCGTCAGCGACGCCCGCTCAGCTGGCAAAACCCTGGATCAGGCCAAGGAAGAGCTGAAGCTCGAGAAATACAGCCACTACGAGCGTTACCAAAGGGCGCTTGCCAGCAACATCGAGGCCTGCTGGCAATTGATCGAAAAGGGCGAGCCGCAATAGCTATGACAAACATCGACAAGAAAAACCTGGTTGAATTCTGCAAAGACCTGATTCAGATTCCGAGCCAGGCGGGAAAGGAAAAGTCCGTTATCAAGCGCGCGCAGGAAGAGCTGCACGTGCTGGGCTTCGACGAGTGCGAATGCGACGACTTCGGCAGCGTCATCGGCATCCTTCGCGGCGGCGACGGCCCCACCGTCATTTTCGACGCGCACATGGATACCGTCGGTGTCGAGCCCGTGAAAGAATGGACTCGCGATCCCTTCGGAGGATGGGTCGAAGACGGCAGGATTTACGGCCGCGGCTCCGTCGATATGAAGGGCTCCGCAGCATCTATCGTCTACGGCATCGCCTCTCTTTTACCTCTCAAATCGGAGATCAAGGGAACGATCATCGTCAGCCTCTCCACACTCGAGGAACTCTGCGAAGGTATAGCCCTCGGCAATATAATCGATAAACGCGGCGCCGATTACGTGGTCATCGGCGAACCGTCGAATCTGCGCCTCGTACGCGGACAACGCGGCCGCGCAGAAATAATGATTACCACACAAGGCGTACCCGCCCACTCCTCCACGCCCCACCTCGGCGTCGACGCGGTCGACAAGATGACAAAGCTCATCGGTAAAATGAACGAGATCGAGCTCCCCAGGCACGAGTTCCTCGGAACCGGCATTCAGGCTCTCACCGACATCATTTCCGTGCCCTATCCCGCCCAGTCGACCGTCCCCTCGCGCTGCCGCGTCACTTACGACCGCAGGCTCGTGGTGGGAGAAAACGAGACCAGCATTGCCCGCGAGTTGCACGATCTGATCGAGACCGCCCGCACGGAAGACCCCGAGCTGCGCGCCTCCGCGGAGATAGTCACCGTCGAATGCACCGCCTACACCGGGCACAAGTTCTCCTTCCGTAAATTCATCCCGGCCTGGGAAATTGCCGAGGACCACAAGCTGGTGGTTGCTGCCGCAGGGGCGCTCGAAAGTATCGGCCTTCGCGGCTTGCCCGCCGATTACTATCGCTTCTGCACCAATGGCAGCTGGCCCAGCGTTCACGCCGGAATCCCGACGATAGGATTCGGGCCGGGGCATGCGGACCTCGCGCATAGTACCGATGAGAGCGTGGAGATCGAACAACTGGAAGCGGCCGCGCGCGGCTACGCCTCGATCGCGCGAGCGATTCTGAGCTGAAACGAAAATCGCCCTGCATCAAGCCGCCTAAGATTGCCATCGGAGGGTCCGCCGCGACGCTCTCGTGTCGAAAGCCTTATAAAAAAACGGCTTGACAAGAATGCGCCTCTGGCTCACCCTAAAATCTGATGTATGGGGAGTATCCCGCCAGGTAATTGAATATCCCGACAAGAATAAGCTGCCGAACGTGATGACTCTCGTACATTAGCACCCCGGCAAGAAGCCGGATACCTGTAACAATTTGTTTGGAGTGTTTCACATGGAAGGTACTGTAAAGTGGTTCAATGACGCTAAGGGTTACGGTTTCATCACGGCTGACGACGGTGTGGATGTCTTCGTGCATCACACTGCCATCGTCGCAGATGGCTTCAGAACCTTGGAGGCGAACGAGCGCGTGCGGTTCGAGATCAATCAGGGCCCAAAGGGACCGCAGGCGGCAAACGTAGTCAGGCTGAACGGATAAGTCGACAACCGTGAAATCCGATATCTGAATTGCTGGATTCGATCTAACAAGCCTGAAAAACACGAACTAGTCTTCCGCATTTCTACTGCGGAAGACTTTTTCTTTTCTCCTCTAAGTCTTACAAATAAAAAATTGCGGGGGGGCCTTGCGGCCCCCGCCAGTGGAGGAGTTTTGGAGGTTCATAGGTGCCTTGGGGGGGATAACGCACCTATCCAGTAGGGACGATAGCCGCGATCCTCTCAATATTCGTCGTAGTAGTAATCGTCGTTATCGTCCTCGTAGTTGTAGTCGTCGTTATACGCGGTGTTGTCGTAGTAGTCGTAATCGAAGTCGTAGACCACCGGGTAATTCCTGAAATCGCCGTAACCGAAGTTGTTGTAGCCGTATGACACCCCGGTGTAACCCGCGTAGTAGCCCTGGCTGAAGCCCTGCTCGTAACCATCGCGATACTCGTCCCAGGATCCGTAGCGGTCGTGATATCCGGAATACGAATTAGCCCAGCTGTTATAGGGGTAACTGTAATTCCAGTCGCGAGCGCCGCTGCGGAAGCCGTCGATGTAGCCCCGCTCGTAGCCGTGGTTGAACGTGAAGCTGAACGCGTAACAGGGCTCGAAGTAGTACACTCCCCGCGTTGTCCAGCCGGGGACGATGTAGGCCGAGGGACTCCACCCGAAGTAGAAATCCCAGCCGTCGCCGTAGTAACGGCGGCCCCACAGGTTTACTCCGAATCCGAAGTAGCCCTGGTTATAGAGCGAAAAGTAAAAGTGGTAGTTGCGGCCGTTGTAGCCGGCGTGGGCGTGGCCCCAGCGGCCGCCGCCGTCGATCAGGTAGTTCCGGTTGATCACGTAGGTGTTGTTGACCGTCCTGGATACGAATCTGTAGTTATTGCGCACGTACTCCGGCCTCGCGTAGGAGAAATCGCCGCTGTCGCGCTCCACGGCTGTTCTCCCCGACGATCTGGAAGCCGAGGCTCCGGCCGCCGCCGCTGAGCCGGTGCGCATCCGGATCCTGCCGCCGCTGTCCCTGTCGCTCAGGGCCTTGCTGTTGCGCGAGGTATCGAACGAACCGCTCCTGCTGCGCACCACGGCCTGATCGCCGTAGCGCTCCACATTGCGCGTCCGCTCGACGGCTGTCCTCGCACTGCTCGTTGTACCTGCAGCCGTGGTCCCGCCCTGGCGGCTGCGCACCGTCCGGTCCTGAGTGCGATCCTGAGAGGGCGTCGTGGCCGACGAGCGTGAACGTGGGCTGACTGTGGTCCCGCCGGAACTGCGCGTCTCGGGATTGCTCCGGGAAGTGGATGATCTCTGGGTTGTGACGGTCGCGCGCGAGCGGCTGCTTCCGGTCCGAGGGTCGTTGGTGGAAGCACTCGATGATTTCCGCTCTGTTTCCCGCCTGGTGACGCTCTTCGAAGGCTGCGGGCGGCTGCGCCAGGTCGATTGGCTGCTGGAACTCTGGGTTGTGGTCGAGCTCGTTCTGCTCCGTGTTGAAGCAGTCGGCTTGCTGCTCGTCCGCGATTCGCTCGGCTTCACTGTTGTATTACTGCGGGAGCGGCTGCTTGACGCCGATGAACTCGACTTCGTTGTACTTTTCGACGTCGCGCTCGGCCGGCTGCGCGATGAGCTTTGCTTTGTCGCGGTAGCCTTGCTCGAGCGGCTCCGTGCGGAGCTCGACGAGGTACTCTTCTTCTTCTGATCGCTCTTACTCTTTGAGCTCTGGCTGCGAGAACGCTTCGACTGCTCTCCCGCGTAGCTCTCAGGTACGGTGCTCACAAGGATCAGAAGTGCGCCGAAGACTGCGAGTAGCTTTGCTATTCTTCTCATGGGGGCCACCTCTTTTCCTCGCGCGGCCAGCACCTCACGGCTCCTTCATAACCTTGGCCGATAACCCCAACGGCCGCGCTTTTAGTTAGTCCACCCTCTTTTAAACAAAATGCGTGCCAAACTGGTAAATTAACATTCAACTGCCAAACCGTTAAAAACATGGCACTTACAGAAAGCCGAAATTTGAAGTCGTTGGAGCTATAATGTGACGACTGCCCTCTTTTTAGTACACTCCTCTCGCACTGCTTGACCTGCCTTCCGCACCGGTCTAGTCTTCCTTGGAGAGATAAGCGATGCTGATTCCGTTACTGATTTTTCAACTGCTCTTGCCGGCCGGTTTACCAGCTCTGCCGGGTGTCGAGGCTCACGTCTGGAGCGCCACGCTGCATCAGGTCGTTGTCGTCAAGGCCAGCACGTTGATGCCGCCCCCCCTCCAGCGACAGATTCTGCGTTATCGCAAAGAAATCCTCACAGGCTGCCTCGACGTCCTGCGCGACGGAGCCGGCGTCCGCAACGACGCGCAGGCAATCAGATCGGCGTGTGAAGAACTGATCGACGCCCTCGGCTCCCGCACCCCTTTCAGCCGCGTCTGCTACCTCCTCGGCAGGCTCAGTGCGCTGGCCGCAGAATTCGACCCCCCCGTCGACACAGCACTGAATTCACCGGACAACAGCCGCTGGCACGGCTTTACTCAGGTCCTCGAGAGCGAATACAAAAACTTCCCGCTCGTGATCAACCGCGAGGGCGAGGGATACCTCCTCAAGGGCTCCCTCTCCCAGTATCTCGACTACGCCGCCAGGCGCAACGCTGACCGCAAAGCCGCCCTCTTGCGCGCGCTGGCCGTGGAAAAGCCCGGCCAATGGCGCGATCAACGCTCGCTGACCTACGGCCTGGCCTCGCTGGTCTACAACGACATGGTGCTCGACAGTGCCAGGCTGTGGCTCTTCATCTGGCAGCAGGCGGGCGGCGAGATCGGCGACGCCCCCTACTTCAAGTTGCATTCTGCAGAGTCGAAATGAAGATAAAAGTTGCCGAAACGGCAGGATTCTGCTGGGGTGTGCGGCGCGCCATCGACAAGGTGCTCAAACTGCGCGAGGAAACCTCCGGACGCATCCAGACGTTCGGCCCGCTGATTCACAATCCCCAGGCCATGCAATCCCTCGAGCAGAGAGGCATTTCCACCGCCGACACCCTCGACGAACTCAAAGCCCCCACAGTCGTAGTCCGGACTCACGGCATCACCCCCCAAGTCAGAAAAGAACTGCAGAAACGGGCCACGCAAATCTGCGACGGCACATGCCCGCGCGTCGGCTTGATACATTCGCTGATCAAACGCAGCGTGCGCGACGGCAAGACCGTGATAATCGCCGGCGACCCGGGGCACGCTGAAGTAATCGGCCTCAGCGGTTACGCTGCGGAGCGCGGCTACGTCGTCTCAGGGCCGGCCGAGGTCGAGCAACTCCCCGACCTTGAGGATGTCGTGCTGGTTGCCCAAACCACGTTCAGCGAAGCCGAATACAACAAAATCGCCGAAGTCGTGCGCGAACGCTTTCCCGGAGTTGAAGTTCACGACACCATTTGCGACTCCACCCACAACCGCCAGGCCGAAGTCGAGGCGCTCGCCAAGGCCTCGGACGTCGTCATCATCATCGGCGGCCGCAATTCCGCCAACACCAGGCGCCTCGCCGAGCTCTCAGCCTCGCTCGGAGCCCCCACGCACCACATCGAAACCGACGAGGAACTGAATCCCGACATGCTCGAAGGCGTGGAAACAGTCGGCGTCAGCGCAGGCGCATCGACTCCCCACTGGATGATTCAGCGCGTCGTCGAGCGGCTCGAGTTGATCGACGCCGGCCGCACTTCGTCACTGCCCAAGATGATCGCCAGATTCCTCATCGCCAGCAACATCTATGTCTCCCTGGGTGCGGGACTGCTCTGCCTGCTGACGACCGCTATGCTCGCAATCCCTCCACTGCCGCACTACGTGCTCATCGCGGGCTTCTACATCTTCTCCATGCACCTGCTGAGCCACTTCGCCGACAGGACGGCGGTAAGCCACAACGAGCCGATGCGCTTCAGGCTCTACTACCGACATCGGCTCTCGATGACTATCGCGGGCACTGTCACCGCTGCAGGCGCGATCACCCTCGCCTTCGCGCTCGGAATTTGGCCCGGCATGCTCGTCCTGCTTGCCACCCTCACCGGACCGCTCTACAGCGTGCGAATCATACCCCGCCGATGGAAACGCACAGTCAAATTCCGCAGACTGAAGGATATCCCCAGCTCCAAAGACATCTTCGTCGCTTTCGCCTGGAGCGCGGTTACAGTGCTTGTGCCGGCCTTTCACGCCCGCTTGCCGATGCTCTCCATGACCGTCCTCACCCCGATGCTGGGAGTCTTCGCAATGGCATATATCCGATCCGTCTTGTTCGATATACGTGAAATCGGCGGGGATCGAATCGTCGGTAAGGAATCCCTTGCCACATTGATCGGCGGCGGTAAGTCTCAACTTCTGCTCGCGTTGCTGACGATTGCGGCTTTGCTCTGGTTTCTGATCAGCCCCTTTGCCGGCATTTCCCCATACTCCGGGCTGCTCTTCCTGCCGCCCCTTCTCTACCTCGGCACTATCCTGATTTCCTTCAGGATCTTCAGCCAACCCACAACCGACGGCACCAGGGAAAACAGCCTCCAGCCGGTCAGACGCTGGTCGGGATTGGCTGTCGAAACGATGATCGATTTTGTGTTTATTTTCGCCGGATTGCTGGGATTGCTCGCTATTTGGTAGGCCGCTCCACCTGCATCACCGAACCTGATTAATTCGTCTCTTCCATGCTCACTATTGTCTTCGTCACCCGGGCAAGGTAATCGATGATCTCGTTCGGTGCTGTGAAGGTGAAAGTGACAATCGCTCCGGAACTATTAACATTGACCGAATCGAGCATCGCCACCAGGTTCCTGCGCAGGTCCTGGGGCTCTATCGCTTCCGGAAGATCGTCGAAATCGGCATTCTTGATCACGAAATTGAGCATGCCGACCAGCGTCATCAGGCTGCTGGCTATCTGCGATGCGTCCTCATCCGACGAACATGTCGCCTGGACTCTGAAAAGGGCATCCTTGTCGAACGCCACCGCGAGGATGCCGGAGCGCAGCGTCACAAAACCCTTCAACAGCGATTCCCGCTCCGACAGCGGCTTGATGATCCGGTTTATCTTATCGATTGTCAGCCAGAACGAATCGTCCTGGTGAAGGTATCCCGCAAACTTGTCGAGACCCTTGCCCTCGGCCAGCGAGCGGCCCTTACCCCTCGCCAGCCTCAGCGATTCCCGCAAGATCTTTGGAGTGCCGATGGCAAGCACGTTCTTATTCAGCAAAACAAAACCGAAATCCTCCAACGTATAGAGCTTGACGCCCTCGACCTCCTCTTGCTTGAAATACTCGCGCTTCCTGCCGAGCTTGTTGAATATCCATTCCTCGTCGGGCTTGCCCCACATCAGAATGATCGCTTCTTCAGGACCCGTTGGTTCTGATTCATACTTAGCTGCTATCGCCAATCGCTCGACGGCATCCATCCCCACGCCGAGCTTCTCGTTCCAAACGTTGTATGTGGGGCTGAATTCGATGATACGGCGACCGAATTCGCTGTCCGTGAATTTGTTGACATCCATGAAGCTGAGAACGCAATAGTCGTCGTCGGGGATGTAGCCGAACAGGTCTTGTGACGCCGCCGTCAGTCCCGTCTCCTCGGAACTTACGTCGTCAGGCGGAGGGCAACCCGTCAGAATCGCTGCAGTCGCCAGTAACACCGCGACTGTCAGCGCACTATTTCTGTGCCGGGCTGTAATCCCCATCTCTTAAGCCCTCTCCGGACCGGGCCGGACACCGGAGCGCGGAATGGTATCCCGCGCTCCGGAACGCTCATTTCTTTGGTTGACCGCCCGTTCTGAACCGGTGTCTGATCAGCCTTTTTACTGCGGCATCGCCATCTGCATCATGCCGCTGAACTGCTCCATTATGCTGTCCAGTGTCGCCTTCGAGAGGCCGGTGCTGACGGTCATCTTGGTACCCACGATTTCCGTCTTGAGATTCGCAACGATCTCCGCCAGCGCACCCGTCGTGTCCATCTGGCTGAACATCGGCAGCTGCTGCTCCATCATCATCTTCATCTGCTCCAAAGCAGCGGCGTCCTCGGAGTTCATTACCATCGTCAGCGACAGGAAATCGTTGGCATAATCGGCGATCATGGCAAACGTGTTGAGGCTGCCCATCGAAGGCATCTGGGCTGACATCATCTGCTTCATGCTGTCGTCGAAGAATCCGGCGACACGCAGGAAGCCGGCATTGCCGGCGTCAGCCATCGCCGTGCCCAGCATAGCGTTACCGGAGGCGTTGGCGCCGCCCGCGCTCACGGCCTGGAACTTCTCCAAGCCCACCTTGCTGCCCACTGCAAACAGGCCGGGGCCCACTGAGGCAATGTAAGCGTCCTGCCCCTCGTGCTCGGTCTGGCGGATGGCTGTCAGAGCGCCGATCTGGACCGTCTCGAAACCCTTGCCCGCCTGCTGCATGGCAGTCTTGATATCGTCGAGCGTGAAGCCTCCACGGATCAGACCATAGAAGTTGTCCGGATTCCCACCACTCATCATCTCGGCGGGAATACCGATCGTCATCGAATCGACCTTGCCCAACATGTCGAAACCGACTTGACTGACCGACTTCTGCCTCCACTCGTTCATCATTTCCGGAGGCACCATCTTCATAACGGTCCGGAAATCGAGTTCGATAACCATGAATGTGTCGTCAGGGAGTTGCCTCAGCACATCCTGGGCGGGAGCCGAGGCGGCCAGCAGCGCTATAAGCGCCACGGCAAAAAGCAAATTACGATACCCTCTCATAATACGTCCCCGTTTCTTTTCTCAGATTTTAAATAACCTACTGTCCTGTAAAACGATATACAGGACGGTAAGGTTCAGGTTTCCAGCATTTTAGGTTTAGCCGGCCGTAAGTGTCAACGGCCGCCGCGCAAACCGATACCAGGTTCCCTTATCATGTTCGTAATTATCGGAACTCAGGCACTCGGGCCGCTGAATGAACGCCCTCAAGCAAACGCTCAAAATCCCTAAGCGTCCGCCCACGCATAGAACCCTTGCTCTCACGCAATCGCAGCACTATAAACCGAGACTGCCGGCCATCCGCCTCATCAAGGTTTCGAATCCCTCGGAGTTCCATCCAGAGAGGCGGCGTTCACTCCCAACACGATCGAGTCGAAACGCTCGGTCCAGTCGAAACCCAGTGCCTGCAGGCTGTAGTTCTTGATCCGGCTCATCTGCTCCGCGGGAACAGCCGCCGCCAGGCTTCTCGCCTCGATTTCCACCAACACAAAGCAATCGCTGCCGAAATATTGCAGGAATTCCTGCGCTCCCGCGGGAACCGCCGTCAATAAAAATGCGATGATTAGCGCAGAAAATATCCTTGAAATATACATCTTTTCCCTCACCCGTCTAATAAAAGGGATTGTTTCTTCTGTAAAATCAGTTTGTGAACAGAGGTATCGACTTTTCAATTGTGGCTGCACTCACGAAGCCCGTGATCACAAGCCGATTGCCGGCCAGGCTGTACTGCAGGCTGTCGATAATCTCTTGCAACAGGCCCGTTGTGTCCTGAGCGGCGGCCACAGGCAGCGACTGCTCGGCCATCACCTTAATCACATTCAGCGATTCGGGATTACCGGAGCCGAGCACCACGGCGAAGTTGAATCCGTCGCCGTCATGATTGGCCGATATCGCCATCGTATCGAGATCTCCGAGAGCGGGCATTTGAGCCGCCATCTGCTGCTTGAGCCTCTCGTCGAAATACCCGGCCACCCTGAGAAATGCATCCTCCCGCGTATCGGCCCAGGCCAGCCTTAACAATTCGTTGTCCGCAGTGCTGCCCTTTCCACCGGAGCGCACGGCATTGAAAAGCTCCACTCCGCGCCTGCTCGCGTGCAACCAGAGGCCCGGGGAGATGTTGCTGAAGTAAAACTGAATGCCTTTATCGATGTTGGCCTCGTAGGCTTGCAGACCGCCTACCTGGATACTGTTCAGTTTCTCATTATGCCTCTCTGCCGATTCGAGAATTTCTTCGATCGAGACACGCCCCTCGATCACTATGCAGCGCTCCGCTATATCCTCCTCCATCAGCGCCGGCAGATCGAATCCTATGCTCATCGCGTCGGTGCGCTCCAGGACATCGAATCCGAACGCCTCCATGCTCAACACTCTGAATGTGTTCAGCTCGGCCTCGGGAATCACCTCAAAGACCGGCCCAAGATCAATCCTCACGACCAAAAAGCAATCCTCGCTGAAATAATCCAGTATTGTCTGCGCCGTCGACTGAACGGAAGCAAGCGAAAGCAGAACGACCGTGGCAAAAGCCAAACTTTTCCTTCTCATCTGTTTTCGTCCTCCTGAACAATTGATAGAAACAACCCGCCTTCTCGCCATTTTCGCATAAATATCGGCCGGAAATGATTTATCAATGGTGAAAAATACACACCTCTGGAAACAAATGAATCCGGCTTGACCGTTGATCGGAAGATCACGCCTGGCGGCAGGTTCACTTTTTCTTGTTTTTCCCGATGATTTCCAGGGCCAGATCGCGCAATTGCGCCTCGTCGACCTCCGCCGGGGCCTTCGTCATCAGGCAGATACCCGACGTGGTCTTGGGGAAAGCGATCACGCTGCGGATCGCCTCCTCGCCGGCCAGCATCGCAACTATCCTGTCCCATCCCAGCGCTATCCCGCCGTGCGGCGGCGCCCCGTAGCTCAGCGCCTCCAGCAGGAAGCCGAACTTCGCCCTCGCCTCGTCCTCGCCGATACCCAGCGCGTTGAACACCCGCTGCTGCACCCCGCGGTCGTGGATGCGGATGCTGCCCCCGCCGATCTCCTCGCCGTTGAGCACGAGATCGTAGGCCCTCGACCGCACCTTCAACGGATCGCTCTCCAACAACTCCA
>CBFCZO010000052.1:0-20282 GCA_965602675.1 uncultured bacterium
TTGCGAGCAAGGACTGCTACGATCTGGTGCGGGCGCACGCGCCGGAGGCCGAAGAGGTCGCCGCGTTCGACCTCGCAGAGGGCAAGCTCACTTAACAAGTGAGCAACTTACTTTACAAGTAAGCAACAAGTCCGCGTCGCTAACATCCCAAGGGAATCTGATGAGCGGGCCTGCGGCCCGATTGCTCGCGGGAGGGGGGCGGCGACTTACTTTACAAGTAAGCAACCCCGCCCTAAGCGGGGCAGGCAAGTACCGCGTCGCTAAGATCAAGAAGGACACAAACCAAATCATTCGCCTGCGGCGAATTCATCGGCGCGCGGGAGGCTGCGGCGATCACTCGCTTCAAATCTCTGCGTTGCGCCTGCTCTGCTCTTCTCGGAGTGACTTGTGCCACACCTGCGTCGCCCATCGCAGCCACGCCTTGACCTTTTTCGCGATTGATCGCCGATAGTAATTAAAGAGAAAGTGCTGACCCCTTTGGTCTCCGCGTGCCGCGGGGTTTGGTTGAGCCCGGTATTAATTGCAGTGGGCGATGTTTCGGGGGGCGAGGTGGTTGGGTCAGTCTTAGAATTCTAGGGTGATGCTTATTAGCCTTTGTTTGAAGTGAAAGATCAGCGTGTTCACCGTAGTGTTAACCTTGAATTCTAAGACTGACCCGAGGTCGGGATTTGTGCCAATGCGAGGTTATTGTGGTTGGAAATTCGAGAGGGGCGGGAGTGCGCTGTCAGTGGGCCTGAGCGTCTTCCGCGGGCGTCGAGGAGCGCTCGGCGGGGGGCGGCGGCGATTCGCTCTCGTCATCCTCACCATCGATGCGCTTTAATTCCTTCCAGGTGAAGAAGATGCGGTGGGCGGCATCGATGTGGGTGGTGACGGCCAGAATCCAGATGGCTGTGATGAGGTGGTTGAAGATCGCGCCGATCATGAGGGTGATGTGTCGCTCGGGGCGTTCCATGAAGCCGACCTTGCAGAGGGGGATGGCGAGCTCGGCACGGGCGCGCGCGTAGGAGACCATAACCGCGCCGATCATGGCGATGCCTGAGAGCACGAGGTAGAAGGTGTTACCGATGGATGCGAAGTAGATCATGATGCCGACCCAGACCGCGAGGTCGGAGTATCTGTCGATGACGGAATCGAAGAAGCCTCCGAAGCGAGTGATTTTTTTTGAGATGCGGGCGACGGCGCCGTCAAGGATGTCGAACGCTCCGGAGAGGATCATCATGTAGCCCGCGCCGATGACGTGCCCGAATGCGAAGAGGACGCCGACGACGATGTTGAAGACGAGTCCGAGGAAGGTGAGGGTGTTTGGATTGAAGATGAAGAGTGCTCCGGCGAGGAAATCTCGAAGGCCGCCGACGTATTTAGCGAAGGGGTTTCGAATCATCCTGTAGCTTCTCCGGGTTCCACTTGCCGCTGGAACAGGTACCTGCCGACGTTGCCGAAAGGTGTTAACTGTGGATCTGAATCCTCGGCGTAGCTGAAAATCGCTGCATTATTCAGGACCGCTTCATGTTAGGAAAGCGTGTGCTGAATGTCAAGCGCGCCCGAAGCGTTCAAACCTCTCCCAACTCGTTGAAAAATAACGTGTTATTCAAATAAACGCAGTTCGTTGACTCACCCTGGGAGCTGTTGTATAGTGGTAGTGGGCCTCTATTGAAGTTCCCCCCAGACAACAAATAACGCGGTGGAGAACTGTTTGCGAGCGATAGGTGTAATTCCATCCAGGTATTCCTCGAGCCGCTTCCCCGGTAAGGCGTTGGCTTCCCTCCATGGGGTTCCGCTCGTGGTGTGGGTGGCGCGCGGCGCCTCGGAGGCGAAGCTGTTGGAGAAGGTGCTGGTGGCCACCGATGACGAGCGCATCGCGGCGGCGGTGAGGGACGCCGGAATTGAGGCGGCGTTGACTTCCGGAGAGTTGCGCAGCGGCAGCGACCGCGTCTGGGAAGCGGCGCGCGGAATCGATTGCGACCTGATAGTGAATATCCAGGGCGATGAGGCGACAATCAGGGGTGATGTGATCGATGCGTGTATCAGGCCGTTGTTGGAGAGCGAGGAGGCGGATGTGGTGACGCTGCGGACGCCGATTTCGGACAGTGACGAGTTGCAGAATCCGAATGCGGTGAAGGTGGTGACCGATTCGCGCGGCTACGCGCTTTACTTCTCGCGCTCGGTGATTCCGCATGCGGACGGCGGAGAGCCGCGGGGCGGACTGCACTACCGCCACATCGGGATCTACGCCTACAGGCGCGCAGCGCTGGAGCGCTTTGCCGGCCTGCCGCGATCGAATCTGGAGGAGGCGGAGCGCCTGGAGCAGCTTCGCGGCCTGGAGGCGGGGCTGCGTTATCTGGTTCTGGACACCGATTATCGCTCAGTGGATGTCAACACGCCCGCGGATCTTGCGAAAGCCGCGGCTGAAATCAGTCTTCAAAGGGAGAGGTAATGGAAGCAAAATACATATTCGTCACCGGCGGCGTTGTGAGCTCGCTGGGCAAAGGGCTGGCGTCGGCGTGCATCGGCAGCCTGCTGGAGAGCATGGGTTACACGGTGGCGATGCAGAAGCTGGATCCTTATTTGAACGTCGATCCGGGGACGATGAGCCCGTTCCAGCACGGCGAGGTATTTGTGACTGACGACGGGGCGGAGACGGACCTGGACCTGGGTCATTACGAGCGTTTCACATCATATACGACGTGCCGCGACAGCAATTTCACAACGGGTCAGATATACGAGGCGGTGATCGAGAAGGAGCGCCGCGGCGATTACCTCGGCAAGACGGTGCAGGTGATTCCTCACATAACGGACGCGCTGAAGGCGTCGATGAGGCGGCTGGAGGATGGTTACGACTTTGTGATCATCGAGATCGGCGGGACGGTGGGCGACATCGAGGGTCAGCCATTCCTCGAGGCGATCAGGCAGATGCGAATCGAGATGGGCAGCGAGCGCACGCTCTTCGTCCACCTCACTCTTGTTCCGTTCATCAATGCCGCCAACGAGTTAAAGACGAAGCCGACGCAGCACAGCGTGAAGGAGTTGCGTGAGATCGGAATCCAGCCCGACATATTGATCTGCCGCAGCGACCGGCCGTTGCCGGACGAGGTGAAGGCGAAGATAGCGCTGTTCTGTAACGTGAAGAAGGAGGCGGTGATCACATCTCGCGACCTCAGTTGCATCTACGAGGCTCCGCTGATGTTCCAGGAGGACGGCTTGGGTGATGTGATATGCGAGCGCTTGAAACTGGAGAAACGCGAGGCGGACCTGACGGCGTGGCGCGGCCTGCTGGAGAAGATCAACAACCCGAAGGACACTGTCGAGATAGCGATAGTTGGAAAGTATGTCGACTACGAGGATTCCTACAAGAGCCTGAACGAGGCGTTGTATCACGGCGGCTACGCCCATGATTTGCGGACGGTGATCAGATGGGTGGAGGCGGAAGAGCTGGAGGGGCCGGGAGCGGACGTCGAGGGGCTTCTGCGCAACGCGGATGGGATACTGGTGCCGGGAGGTTTCGGCGAGCGCGGAATCGAGGGAATGATCGTTGCGATTCGCCATGCGCGCGAGAACAATGTACCGTTTTTCGGGATTTGCCTCGGGATGCAGTGCTCGGTGATCGAGTTCGCGCGCAATGCCGCCAAACTGAAAAGTGCGCACAGCACAGAGTTCGACAGCGAGACATCGTATCCGGTGATCTTCCTGCTGCGAGATTTGTTAGGCGTGGAAGAGATGGGCGGCACGATGCGGCTGGGGGCTTACGAGTGCCAACTGCGCGAGGGCTCGAAGGCGCACAAGGCCTACGATGAGAAGGTGATCTGGGAGCGGCACCGCCACCGCTACGAGTTCAACCACCAGTTCACCTGGCAGTTGGAGGACAACGGGATGGTGATCACGGGCAAGAGCCCCGACGGCAAGTTCGTGGAGATGACGGAGGTCGAGGGCCATCCGTGGTTCGTGGGGTGCCAGTTCCACCCCGAGTTCAAGAGCAGGCCTCTGGACCCGCATCCTCTGTTCCGCGATTTCATCGGCGCGGCTTACAAGAAGAAGAGCGGGGCCTGAGAGAATCCCGGGCGGCCGGGCGTCATTGGTGTCACCCAAAGGAGGCAGACCCAAATGCAATAGGGTTGGTCTGTGAGTGAGAAGGATTCGCGGGCAGATCCATCCGGCCCATTGGGTTGCCCTTACAGGGCAAATTGGTTGGGGGCGGCAGTGTACCCAGGGTGGCGCTTCGCTGACCCTGGGCTATTTTGGGTTGCCCCTTCGGGGCAAGAATTGAGCCCACCGTTGACATCTAGAGGGTGAGAGTTCGAGCACACGCGCAAAGTCAGGCGGGCCTGATCAGCCATAGGCTGATAAATTCATCCGGCCCCTACGGGATTGATAGGTGAGGGTGGGGCGTCAGAGGTAGGTAGAGAGGCGCGGCGGCGGAACAATTATCCCGCCTGTGGCGGGATCGGGGCGCATCCGCCAGAGGCGGACAAGTTCATGCGGCCCCTACTATTGTCTGGCAAGGTGTTAACTAAATGTAAATAGGGGCGCGCCAGGACGGACCCTACACGGCAGCCCTCTGTGGGACGGCGGCCCTGAAGGACCGCCCTACAGTGCGGTGCGAGATTGTGCAGGGTGGTGGTGCGCTGACCTCGGGCTACGCATTGTTTGACTCCTTCGTGGTAATTCCATGTGGATGAAATCCTCGGCTGAGTTTTTTCTCCCCATCCCGCGCGGGGGAGGCTAGTATGGTTGCATCAAATCCAATCCGGAGGTGGACAAATGCGCCGAGAGAGAAGGATAAACAGGTTTGTCCGCATGGCTGTTTTCGCGCCGGCCGCCGTGTGCCTGCTCGCGGTGATCAGCGCTGCGCCTTCGCTCTCGATTCAGGATGACATGAGAATAATGCCCGCTGTATATCTGAACCATCTATTTATTATTCTGGATAAGGATGCCTACGAGGCGATCGCGTCGTCGGAAATCATCAGGAACGAATTCGCGGGCTTCGAGCAGCGGACGACCCAAGCGGGAAGCGGCGACTCCTGGAGCGGCACCTATCTCTACGGCGAGAGGACCTATATCGAGCTGTTCGAGGCCGCGGACGACGGCTGGGGCGGCCCGGGCGACTGCGGGATCGCTTACTGTGTGGAGGCCAAGGGCGGCATTCAAAAGGTCGCGGCGGCGTTGAACAAGAAGCTGGGAGAGGGAGTTGTGCTGCCCTTTCTGCAGACGATGGCGACGGACAGGGGAGAAGTGCCCTGGTTCCATGTGGCCCAGATGGTTTACGGCGACGGCGAAGAGAACCTGGGACTCTCGACGTGGGTGATGGAGTATCACCCGGCGTTTCTGAACACGATAGAGCCGGAGATGTATCCCGAGCCGGGAACGATATCGCGAAAGGAGTATCTGAAGCGGTTTTTCGATTCCGGCAAGTATCTGAGGGAGATAGATGAGATACGGATCAGCCTTCCGCCGCAACGCGCGCGGACTTTTATCGATGAACTCGAGTCTTACGGGTGGAAGATGGAACGGCAAGGGAGCGTGACGGTATGCAGCGGTCCTGAGATCACAATTACCGTGGAGTGTCCGGAGGGGAGCGAAACGGCCATCTGCGCGATAGGATTTTCTCTGCTTCGGGAGAAGGAAGGTCAAAAGGTGTATGAGTTCGGCGAGAACTTGACGTTGGAGTTCGGCGACGGATTGAAGGCCGTCTGGAAGTTCAAGTAGCTTTGTGGATTGCCGGCGTCGTTGGCGATTTTAACGGGAAGTTGAGGAGGAGAACGTTGGAAGCGTATGAGGCGATACTGACGCGCCGGAGCATCAGGCTCTACGAGCCCGGCGAGGTATCTGATGAGATGGTGAGGAAGCTGCTGGCGGCGGCAATGAGCGCGCCCTCGGCGGGTAATCAGCAGCCTTGGGAGTTCATAGTGATCCGCGAGCGGGAGAACATGCTCGCGATCCGCGAGGCCCACCCCCACGCGCCGATGCTGGACAAGGCCGCCCTGGCGATAGCGGTGTGCGGGAACAAGCGGCGGGAGAAATACAAGAATTACTGGGTGCTGGACTGCTCTGCGGCGACGCAGAATATTCTGCTGGCGGCGCACGCGCTGGGGCTGGGCGCTGTATGGCTGGGAGTTTACCCGAACGAGGAGCGGCTTGGGCCGATCACGCGGTTGCTGGGATTGCCGGAGGGGGTGGTGCCTTTGTCCATCGTGGCCGTGGGGCATCCCGGGGAAGAGAAGCCCAGAGCCGATCGGTTCGACGAGGGCAGAATACATGCCGAGAGGTGGTGAGATAAGAAACGAGCGTGGGAGCGGGGAGACGGGACGCCTTCTACTGCTTCAGTACGAGGGGGAGGAGCGGCGGGAGCGGGCTGACGGCTTGAGGGCGCTGGGCTTTGAGGTGGTGACGGCCGATCCTTTCGACCTGCACTGGCCGAAGATGATTGCCGGCGGGAAGTGGGCGGCGGTGGTGATCGACATGGGGTGCATGAACGATATTGCGGTGGAGGTGGCGGCGGAGCTGGAGGAGAACGCCGAGCCCTTGCGGATTCCGATCGTACTCACGGGCTCTCCCGATCGGGATGCCGACGAGTTGCCGACGCCGTTGAGGGACAGCAAACGTATTGCATCCGATGCGGAGTTGGCGGAATTGCTGGCGCAGCTTTGGTAAGATCACAGGCTATGGTTTCGTTGAATTTTTAACCGTGCCGGTTTTTGCGTTGGGGGAGTCTTGTTAAGAGGCGATAGAATTTTGCTCTACGCGGCGGTGGTGTTTGCCGCCTGGGCGGCGGCATGCTGGTTCTCCCAACCCTTCGATCATCCATTTCTGGGATTGGCCGTTTTCGACGTAGATGCAGCGATTCCGTCTATTGCATGCCTGCTGTCGCTGGCTGGCGCTTCGGTCTTTTGGTTATTGCGGAAAAAGACAGAACCCTTGCGGAAGGCCCGGGCGTGGATCTTGCGGAACAGGATTTTCGTGTTCGGCCTGGCTGCCTGCCTGGTCGTGCACATTCTGCTGCAACTGCCGGCCATCGTGATGTACCAGGGTGCCAACAACGGCGACAGCAGCCAATACGGCATTGCGGCATATCACATTGCATCGGGCGAGATCCGCCCAATGCACATGCTTGGTAAACGCCATATCGGCTCGTTTCCGCACCACCTCACGGCGCTGCTGAACGTGTCGTTCGGCAAGAGTCCGGCTCATCTGCGCATCGTCAACACTCTGTTCTATCTGGGCTTTATTGTTCTGCTGGCGGCGTTGGTCAAAAGAATCGCCGATTTCAAGGTTGCCTTGATAGCAGCGGCGCTGGGCGCGGTTGCTCCGAACCACGTCTTCCACAGCACTACCTACTCTGAGTTCCCTGAGATGCTGTTTTGGGGTACGGCGGCACTACTGACAGCCGTGCGCATGACTGAGAGGGACAGACCTGGATTCAGGCAGTATTTCCTGCTGGGATTTGTGGCCGGGATGGGTTTGTGGGCTCATCCGCAATTCCTGTCGTTTCTTCTGGCGGCGATGATCGCGCTGTTTCTCAAGGATAAGCTGTTCATCATCCGGCCGCAGGTTTCGGCGGCTGTGCCGGGATTCCTGACCGGGGGGGTGGTGATCCTGGTTAATTCATGCTTTTACAGGGAGCCGTACCTGGAAAGCATCGTGCGGGCTGATTTCGACGTGGGGCGGATGGCGGGCGCATCGGTGAGGTTTTTGCAGTACATACCCGCCTATCTCGGGCTGACGTTCAAGGAAACCGTGGAGTTGCTGTTCCATCCGCTGGCGGTCGCCGCCGTCATTGCGATTGCCGCAGCGTGCCTGGCGGTCTATTTCCATGATGCTCGGGAGGAACTCGGACAGGCTTTCCGCCTTCGGAATTTCGGTGTGAGGAAATTGATGCCCGGCCTGCTGCTGCTGTCTGTTTTCCTTGTATTTGTCGGCAGCAGTCCGATCCGGAGCGTAGATTCCGTGCGCTATATTTTCCCGATCTGGCCGGCGATTGTGGTGATCATCGCCCTTGCGGCGGCGGTGCTGATGCGCAAGCGCAAGGTCATCGGTTGGGCGGTCCTGGTGGCAGTGTTGACGGTGTTCCTGATGTCGACGTGCATCGACATTTTGAATATCACCGAGCGGGAGGGCTATCACAGGCGCTGGGTGGAATTCTGCAGAAGCAAGGGAATCACGCGCTTCTACGGTCCGTGGATAAGGACTTATTGGACGACGTTTGTCACGGCGGAGGAGATTATCGGCGCCAATTATCCGTTCGAGTGGGAGCCGTATCTCGAATATCAGAGGATAGTGGGGGAATCCGAACGTCCGCCGGCGTTTCTGTTCGCCGGGAAAACCTCTCGGCAGGAAGAGTTTGAGAGGATCCTGGAGAGGCTTGATATATCCTGCCGGAAGACGACGCTCGAGATCGGCAGGGTGTTTTTCGATTTGAGTAAGAGGCTGACTTTCGCGCAGTTGTACGGCCTGAAGGATGGTAGATACGAAGCCGAAATCAGCGCTTGGGAGACGCATAAGATTTCGGGCTTTGGGCGCAAATCGGGGCTATACCTGGTTGAGGTGACCGCCCGTAACAGCGGAGAGATCTCCTGGATTCCCAATGGCGAGAATGGGCATGTCGAGTGCGTAGCAATCGATTCGAGCGGATTAGAACTTCGCCGCTCTGTTCTCTACCGCGAAGTCGCCCCCGGCGAGACCTGCGCCTGGCGTTTTCTTTTGGATGCAGGATCTCCGCCCGGCGGCAAGTTTACCATCGATGTGCGCGTGAACGATGTTCCGATGACGAAGGGCGCGTTGCTGTTGGAGCCGGGCGAGGAGGAGGGAGGGAGCAATCCGATCAGAGTGAGCAAGCTGAATCCGGTGCGGCTTGGAGGTGAGAGGCACAATTTGCTCAGTGAGGATTATATGTTCCTGGAGGGCTGGGGGGAGCGAACGGAGAACGGGATCTGGAGTGAAGGCGGTTTTTCCAGAATAGGTTTCGTACTGAGGGATTCCCGAGGGCTGGTAATGAATGCGCGCTTGAGGCCTTTTGAGTCGAGGTTTATGCCGAAGGGAGAGCACAATGTGGAGTTCCTTCTCAACGGACAGCCGCTGGGACGCATCGCCGATTTGCGCAGTCCCCAAAAAATCTTGCTCAACCTTCCGGAAAGCGGGCTCAGGCCGGGCTTGAATGTGATTGAATTGAAGTATGGTGTTATAGAACCCTATATGTGGCGTGCGCGAGGGGGATTGAACTTCCGCTACCATCGGCGGGCTATAGGATTGATTCACCTGCGCATCAGGAACGCGAATGAGAGTGAAGATTAAGGCCGGAGTGCCGGGAAAACCTTCATTCGGTCGACGCTAATGTTTCCATTACTTACCTGGAGTGAGAGTTGCCTTTAGAATCGATATAAAGCGGAGAGAGAGCGGGAGGACCGGATGAGGCATTACAGAAAGGAGTTGTGGTTCGAGGTGCCGACGCGCCGGGCGCTGATCAACATCACGCCGCAGGTTAGGGAATGCCTGCGGGAGAGCGGCATCCGCGAGGGATTGATCTTGTGCAACGCGATGCACATCACGGCGTCTGTTTTCATCAACGACGACGAGAGCGGCCTGCATCACGACTACGAGGTGTGGCTGGAGAAGCTGGCGCCGCACGAGCCGGTGAGCGGCTACCGGCACAACGTGGGGGAGGACAACGCGGACGCGCACATGAAGCGCCAGATCATGGGGCGTGAGGTGGTGGTGGCGGTGACTGACGGGGAGCTGGATTTCGGGACGTGGGAGCAGATTTATTATGGGGAGTTCGACGGGCGGAGGCGGAAGCGGGTGTTGGTGAAGATTATCGGGGAGTAGGAAAGAAGTAATTGTGTGGTAACATCAATTTGTGCATAATCACGTCATAAATGCATGATTAATAATATGTGTAACACAGCATTCTTCGTTGTTTGACAATGACGCGGAGGTATGTAAATGGATACAACTATTATAGCTGCCATAGTAGGGGCTCTAGCTGGAGCGGTTATGTACTTTTTCATAAACTCTTGGGAAAATCGGTTGAGAGTTTCTATCTATCTTGAAAAAATGGTGTTGGTTTCGCTTCTTGTTGTTTCCAATCAAACACCATGTTATCAGTTGGCCATTAGGAATCTGAGCAGCTACCCGATTGAAGTTAATGGCGCAACGGCAATGTATTCCGACGGTACAGGCGTTTTGCTTACTCCTAATGATTTTATACTACCAATAACAATACCGCTTACAGTCAAATCGAGATCGGGCGAGTCTATCCATATTTATCAAGAGGCAATCGAAGATATTAAATGGAGTAAAGTTGTGTCATTTTCAATTTCTACAACTTTAGGGGAAGAGATAAAGATGAAAAAAAGCATTTAAATATATTTGAAATAAATTAAGGGAAGAAATAAACAAAGCGCAGAAAAATATGGATGAAAAGCAATAAATCAAAAAATAACTGTTCAAGCGAGTTCTATCAACTATGGCGATAGTCATGCTAGCCGTCTGATTCATAGATCCGGAGTTGGTTGTAGAACAAAGCTGGTCAGGCCTGATGAATAAGGCCCCTACGGGGAGGCATTTGGGGGAGGGGGAAAGAATAAAAAGAAGATGAGCAGGGGTGGTTCTTTGCGGGACGGAGGCCGTAAACGACCTCCCTACAGTGAATTGCGGGGATCAGCGATGTTATCCTGCCGCCGGTGCGAATCAGGCGGACGTGTCCGCTGCGGTTGTGGAGGCGGGGGACGAAAGATAAGATGTCGGCGGAGGGGGCGATTCCGTCGATGTCGAGGCCGCTTAGAAAGAGAGTGCGCGACGGGCTGGTTTACCGGCTGGCGCAGATGATGTGCTTCATGGGGAGGTTGACGCCGCGCCCGATCGGCTACGCTGCGGCGGAGACGCTGGGATCGATCGGCTACGCGCTGGCGGGGAGGGAGCGCCGCAAGACCAAGCGAAATCTTGAGCTGGCCCTCGGAGAGGAACTGAGCGGGAAGGAACTGCGCAGGATTGCGCGGGGCATGTTCGTCCACTACGGCAAGGTGGGCTACGAGGTGTCGCGGCTGGCGAAGTTGTCGAAGGAGAAGATCAGCGAGCAGATCGATTTCGAGGGCCTGGAGGTCGTCGAGGAGGCGGTGAGGGACGGCAGGGGGGTGATCGCCGCGACGGGGCACATCGGCAATTGGGAGATGATGGGCGCGGCGGTGTCGCTGCTGGGCCTGCCGGTGAATGTGATCGCCCGGCGGCTGAGCAATCCGCGGTTGAACGAGATGGTGATCGGGCTGCGGGAGCGGATCGGGATCAGGACGATCATGCGGGAGTCGACCGACAGCGCGAAGCAGATACTGCGGGCCCTGAGAAGGGGCGAGTTGCTGGCGTTGCTGATCGACCAGGACGTGAGGGTTGAGGGTTGTTTCGTCGAATTTTTCGGAAGGCCGGCGTTTACGCCCACGGGCGCGGCAGCCTTGGCTCAGCGGACGGGCGCGCTGCTGGTGGCGGCGTCGATCCAGAGGCTGGACGAGGGGAGGCACCTGGTTCGCGCGCTGCCGGTTGAGATAGCGAGGAACGGCGATGCGGAGCGTGCTATCATAACCGCCACAGCCGAAGTGACGGCTCATTTCGAGAGGTGGATCCGCGAGCGCCCGGAGCAGTGGTGCTGGAATCACGATCGCTGGCGGAGGAGCGCCGAGGCGGCGGGAGCGGCGGGATCATAGGCGCCGCGGAGAATAGGGCGGCCACAGCGGGGTTTTGGAATGTATCTGGATTACATCAGCCTGTTCTGGGTGATACTTGGCGTGCTGGTCTCCGGCATCCTGATGGGGCGCATCTGGTCGTATTTTTCTGCGCGTGAGGAGGGCCTGATTTCTCGGAAGCTGGTGAGGGGCTCTTCGTCGTATGTGCTGGGGATGAACTACCTGATCTCCAACCAGCCCGAGCTGGCGATCATGGAGCTCAACCGCGCCGCCGAGCAGGACCCTGAGGCCGTCGAGGTGCACATCGTCCTGGGCAATCTCTACCGCGAGAAGGGCCAGGTCGAGCGCGCGATCCAGATTCACAACACGATCCTGAGCCGCAAGGGCTTGAGCCCCTCGGAGGAAAACCTGGCGATGTTCTGCCTCGGGCTGGATTACAAGAGCGCCGGTTTTGTCGACCGGGCGATCGACATCTTCGAGCAGATCATCGACGCCGACCGCTCCGACGAGGGCGCCGTCGCCAACCTGGTGAAGCTCTACGAGGAGGTCGGCCAGCTCGACAAGGCGTACAAACTGCAACTCGAGCTGGGCCGGCTGCGTCGCGACGAGGATTTGAGCACGCTGGCGTTTCTCGAGGTCCAGATGGGCAAGAAGCTGCTGGACCGCGATGAGCTGGAGGGCGCGGAGCGGCGCTTCCAGCGGGCGATCGATCTCGAGACGCGCACCTACCCGGCTTACCTCTATTACGGGGATCTGCTGCTCAAGCGGGGCGAGCGGGAGAAGGCGGTGGAGATGTGGGAGCGGATGGCGCGGACGAATTACAAGCGCGCGCACCTGGCTTTCGACCGCCTGGCGCAGGCTTATCATGATCTGGATAAAGACGGAACGATGGAGGAATTGCTGCGCGAGGTGATGGAAAACCACCGCTACGATTGGCGGAGCAGGGTTTTCCTGGCGCAGATATACGCGGGGCGGGGGGAGTATGAGAGAGGCTTCGAGCTGTTCAGGCAGGCAGTCGAGCTGAATCCTCACAGCCTTGCGATTCACCAGAAGGTTTGGAAGCTGCTGAGCGGCAGCGAGCCGAATGGTTCGCTGCTGGAGGATTACATAACGTTGACCGAGGAGATCGTGTTTTTCCTCGATCCTTTCGTCTGCATAGTATGCGGCTACAAGACGACGGAATTCCTCTGGAAGTGTCCGCACTGCCACTCCTGGGACAGTTTCGCCGAAGCGCGGATGTGATCGGAATCGACCTTTAAGCGATCACCAGGTCGGAAATCGTGTTAACCGGCGGGTGATTTTTCGAGCGGAATCAGGTGGAAAGAGGCAGAGATGGAGAACAGGACTTTCGCTTTTGATCTAAAACCCTTCGGTGAGCCGGGAGAGAAGCGCGAGGCGGTGATCGTCGGGCTGGTTGAGGGGCTGAGCGAGCCGGGCGACCGGATAATGGCTCTGGACAGCACGGCGGGCGGGATAATCGGGACCGCTCTGGCGGAGGGCGATTTTTCCGGCCGTGCGGAACAGGTGCTGCCGTTGCTTTCGACGAAGCAGACGGGGCCGCGGCGGATAATCCTCACGGGTCTGGGCAAGGCAGCCGATCTTGACGACGAGCGCGTGCGCAAGGCGGTGGCGGCGGGGTGTAAGGCCGCTGAGAGACTGGAGATCGAGACGCTGTGCGTGGACATCGGATCGCTGGCGGTGGCGGGGCCGGACCTGGTTCGTTGCGCGGAGCTGGCCGCCGAGACGGTGCAACTAGCTCTGTGGCATAACCTGAAGTATCGCTCGGAGTTGAAGGAAGAGGAGCAGCCCAAGGTTGGCAGGATCGAGCTGCTGTGGCCCGAGGATAAAGTTCCCGCCGAGGCGACGGCGGGCGTGAATCACGGGATGGTGACAGCGGGCGGGACCTGTTACGCGCGGGAGTTGATCGGCCGCCCCGGCAATGAGCTGTTCCCCGAAGCGTTGGCCGAGGAGGCGGCGAGGGTGGCGGGGCGCCATAATTATTCGGTCGCGGTGTTCGGCGCGGATGAGCTGAAGGAGAAAGGGTTCAACGCGCTGCTGTCGGTGGGTATGGGCAGCGCGCGTCCGCCGTGCCTGATCGTGATCGATACGGCGCCCGAGAGCGGGAAGGCACCCGTTGTGCTGGTTGGCAAGGGGATCACGTTCGACACGGGCGGGATATCGATCAAGCCGGCGAAGGGCATGGATGAGATGAAGGGCGACATGGCGGGCGCGGCGGCGGTGCTTGCTGCTGTGGATGTGCTGGGGAATCTCAAGAGTGAGCGCAGGGTGGTGGCGGTGATTCCTGCGGCGGAGAACATGCCAAGCGCTTCCGCACAACGCCCGGGCGATATCTGGACGAGCTACCAGGGGACGACGATCGAGGTGCTCAACACCGATGCCGAGGGCCGCCTCGCGCTGGCGGATGCGCTCGCCTACGCGGCCAAGGAGTACTCGCCGGAGGTGATGATCGATCTGGCGACAATCACCGGCGCGTGTTTCATTGCGCTGGGCGACATAGCGGCCGGGCTGCTGGGCAGCGACAACGATCTTTGCATCCAGCTCGAGAGGGCGGGGGCGAAGACCGGCGAGCGGGTGTGGCGCCTTCCCCTGTGGCCGGATTACGACGAGCAGTTGAAGAGCGAGATAGCGGATATCAAGAACATCGGCGGGCGCGGCGCGGGGGCAATTACAGCGGGCGCTTTCCTCAAGCGTTTCGCAGGCGAGACGCGCTGGGCGCACGTCGACATCGCCGGGGTGTCGTGGCTGGAGAAGGGGCGTGGTTACATGCCTACGGGTCCTGTGGGATTCGGGGTGAGGCTGCTGGTGGAGACGCTGACGCGCCAGCTCTGATTCGTCGATACCGGCGGTGATCAGTCGGCGCGCGAGACTTTGAAGAACCTGCGGATCTGGAGGAAGGTTTTTTCACCTATGCCCGGCACCGCGAGCAGGTCCTCTACGTTATCGTATCTGAACTTTCTACGGAATTCGATTATCTGCAGCGCGACGGATTTGTTTAATCCGTCAATTCCGCCGGCCGCCGAGAGGAGTTCTTCGAGGGTTACCTTGTTCAGATCGAAGACGAGTTGTGGCGGCGGAGGCGGCAGGTTTTCGGGCAAGGATGCCTGCTCGACCGGCTCAGCGCATGCAAACGAGAAGACGGCAAGGATCGAGGCGGTTGCACAGAGTGCGACGAGGCGGAGCGCCCTCATCGGTCAATGATATCCCAAAGCTGGAGCAGCGAGCTGATTTCGAAATCGGGGTCGGCCTGAATCTGACGGTTATCGCCGTTGCGAAGCAGCACGGTGGCGAGGCCGGCCCGTTTTCCGGCTTCGACATCGAGGGCGAAATCGCCGACCATCAGAGCCTCTCGCTTGCGGATGCCGTATTTCTCGAGCAACTTGTAAATCGCCGTGGGATCGGGCTTGGGCGGAGCGTCCTCGCGAGCGATGATGTCGTCGACATCGACTCCGAATTTGGCAAGCACTCTTTCGACGGAATCGCGGGAGTTGCGGGTGAAGATTGCTGTTTTGATGCCTCGCCGGCGGAGCTCGCTCAGCAGCGGGAGGGCGCCGTCCTGCGGTTCCGCGTTGTCCGCCGCGTCTTGCTCGTAGCGATGCATGATCTCCCACGCCCTGTGCTGTTCGTCCGGCGGCAGGGCGAGGATGAAATCGAGGGTGAGGAGCGAGGGGTCGTCGTTACCGAGGGCTTTTTTTATTTCGCCGAAGTCGAGGCGGGGGCGGGTGATGGTGCCGTCCATATCGAAGACGATCAGTTTGATTTTCGAGGGGCTATTCACTTTTCTCCAACATCTAAGGGGCGATTTTAGTCCTATCCATCGATTTCGTTCAGCCCCGGATGTTCGGGATCCATGGCCCTGAGCTGGTCGACGACGGATTGCAGCTGGTTGTCCTTGCCCATCGATTTGTAGGCGAGCGCCAGCTGGAAGAGTGTGTCGGTCATGATTCTCTCGTCGCCGCCTGCCGTAAGCCCCCGCTGGAGCCATTCGGCGGCGGTGCCGTCCATTCCGCGCTTCTGGAAACAGACTCCCAGTTGCAGGCATGATTTCTGGTGGAAGAGAGAATCCTCGGCGGCCATCTGGAACTCGGTGATCGCCTCTTCCACGAGGCCGGTTTCCAAGTAAGCTGTTCCCAGCTCGAAGTGGATGCGGGCCGCCTCGTCGGCGGATTGCCGGTGTCGTTCCGCATGGGTATGGCTGAGAATTCGTTCCGCATCGACTTTTCGCGAGACGCCTTTGAGCGAGCCGTGCCTCTGCTCCGCGGCGCTGTGAAGAGCATAAAGCTCCTCTGCGAGCTCATCGCTGATGGAGCTGAGCGGCGGGCCGCCAGCGGCGGGTGATGGGGTGCCTGCCGCTTCTTCCTCGAGCTCGATGAAGAAATCGTCGATATCCTTGCCGACATCCTCGGTGTCGAGCTCAATGCTGACCATGGAGCGGAGACGTTCCCAGAGCTCTTCGACATTCGGCTGGCCGGAGAAATTATTTCGCAGGTCGATGAGGACACGGTGGGCTGCGCTGATGAATCGCTGGTCAAGGTAATAGCTGGCTTCGGCCAAGCGCTTGGCGAGCGGTTCCTCGGGCGCGATTTCCTCCGCGACTTCAGCCGTGGGAGGCTGCGCGGCCTTTTCAGCAACGGCACTGAGTTGGGCGATCTTGTGGTTGATTTCTTCGGCTTTTTTGAAGTTTTTTCGTTTTTCCCAGATTTTGGCGGCGAGTGAGTAAGACTCCAGTGCAGTCCGGATTTCCCCTTCTTCCTGCTGTATGAATGCCAGGCGCTCGTGGAGCTCGGGGTCGTCGCTGAGCACCGAGAGTCCCGCGCTGACCCTCTCCTTGGCCTTGTCGCGCAAGCCGTAGCGCAGGAAGACGTATGCTTCCATGAGAATGCGCTTGATTTCGGGTGTTTCGCTGCGTTCGGTGAAGAAATCGGGCGCCGCCAGCACGGAATCTTGATCCATTTGGAGGTTTCCCGTGGCGGTTTCGGCATCGGGCGAGCCGAACAAAGCGGTGCCTCGGGAGTGTTCGTATAGCCTGTCGAGCCGCGCCTTGTGCGAAAGGACTCTTGGTTCAATGCCCTGCAGCTGCTCGGCGACCTCGATTGCCGCGGAATAATCCTCTTCACGTTCGAGGGCGTCGGCAAGTCGGGTGAGGGCGGTAACGAGCCTCGGCTTGTTGCCGAAGGAGGTGAATAGTTTTTCCAGGCGCCTGAGCGAGGGCAAATGGTCGGGCGCTTTCTCGGCGAGTTCTTCCAGCGCCGCGACGACGGGATGGTTTTCGTCGTCGGCTGTCAATGCGTCGAGCACCGGTGCGAGATAGTCGAGGGCGGTGTCGAAATCCTGGTTTGCGGCGGCAATGCGCCCGCCTAGGAGTGCAACTCGATCGCAGGACTGATCGCTGCTGCCGGCCTGGTGGAAGAGCTCGCCGGCATTAATGCGGTCCCCCTCGTCGAGCGCGATCTCTCCCATCGCCGCGAGCGCTTCCGGTTCGTCGGGGGTTTGTTTGAGAAGCGCCTGGTAGAGTTCCTTGGCGCCGTCGGTGTTGCCGGCCTTGTGCATCAGGTCGGCGAGCAATTTGATGACGCCGACGTGTTTCGGGTCCGCTCGATGAGCCTGATCGAGCAGCTTGAGCGCCTCCTCCAGCCTTCCCGCGGCGGCGAGTTCCTTTCCGACTGCCACGTAGGCCGTGTACTCGGCTTCGGTGTCGTTTTCGGCGGCCGCCAGTTCGCTTATTTTCAGCAGGGAGGGAATGGAGTGGGGATCGATCTCGATAACTTTTTCGAAGGCTCTGCGCGCTTCTTTGGTGTGGCCCAGGGAGTGGTGGTGTCGCGCGAGGTCGAGCAGCAGCGCCCGCGCCTCAACGAGCAGTCCTTCCTGGTTGTAGAGATTGGAGAGGTGCTCGACGACTTCTTTCTCGGTGGGCGCCTGGCGGTGCGCTTTTCGCAGAATGGCGATCGCTTTTTTGCGGAATCCTCCGGCTTCGTAGTTATTTGCGGCGCGTAAGAAGAAGGGCACCGCCCTGTCTTCCTCTCCGATGCGGATGAAGAGGTCGCCAACGGCGTTGAGGGCCGAGGTATCGTCTGGTTTGTTGACGAGGATGTCTTTGTAGACATCGATGGCCCGCTCGTATTTTCCCTGAGCGACGAGCTGCTCGGCCTGGCGAATTGTGAACCGCCCTTTTGGCATGGTAACCGGGGACTCCTTGCGCTTAAATCATAACACGAGTTTGGGTTGTCGCACCCCATTGAATGTCATTCGGTGCATCGGAGTCGGGCCGAGGCGTCGCAGCGCCTCGAGGTGTTGGGGGGTACCGTAGCCCTTGTTGCGATGGAGGCAGTAGCCGGGGAATCTGCGATGGAGGCCCCGCATCAAGGCATCTCTGGTGACCTTGGCGATGATAGATGCCGCCGCTATGGAGGCGACGGTGGCGTCGCCGCGAATGATTTTGCGTGTGGGGAGGTGGGCATCGAGTTCGAGGCCGTCGACGAGAACGATGGCGGGTTTAATTCTGAGGCCACGCAGGGCGCGGTTCATGGCGAGTTTTGTGGCTTGTAGGATGTTGAGCCTGTCGACTTCTGCGGCGCTGGCGATGCCGACGGCGAAGTCGGCGGCGCCGTCGATGACGGCGGTGTAGAGCGCCTCGCGTTGGTGCTCCGAGAGCTGCTTCGAGTCATTTACATTTTCGGGCGTTCCGATTTCCTTGGGAATGAAGGCGGCGGCAAGGACGGGTCCGCACAGCGGCCCCCTGCCGGCTTCATCGACCCCAGCGATCGGTGCGAGGCCGCGACGATTCAGTTCTGCCTCAGTTTTCCACATCCTTCGGTGTTGTCAGTCTAATCGGGGGCAGGCGATAGTTCAACGCCGAGTTGAGGCGATGCGGCAGTGGGGCGCAGGGCGGCGGTTTTCGGTCTTTTCCGGCAGTGGCGTAATTGCCGGGAGCGTTTTTTTACGGAAGGGGGAATTGTGGCGGCTTAGTTTTTGGCAAAGTCCCTGCGCAGCTCGCGAATCCTTGCGGCCTTGCCCTTGCGTTTGCGCAGGTAGTAGAGCTTGGCGCGGCGGACGCGCCCTCGGCGAATAACCTCGATTATGCCGATGGACGGCGAGTGGAGCGGGAAGATGCGCTCGACGCCGACGCCAAACGAGATCTTGCGGACGGTGAACGTCTCCGCCGCGGCGCCGCCAGAGCGGCCAATCACTACACCCTCGTAGACCTGAATACGCTCTTTCTGTGCTTCGCGGACCCTAACGTGGACGCGAACGGTGTCGCCCGCGCGGAAATCGGGTATGTCGTCGCGAATCGCGGCAGCGTCAACTATTTTCAGCTTCTCCATCGTCTTTCTCCGTGGCGCCGCACTAAAGGGCGCCGGAGTTTTTACCACTTCTTTTAATATCCCGCAAGGTATTCTTTTGCTCTTCGGTCAATTCGAGGCGCTCGAGGAGGTCGGGGCGGCGCCTGAAAGTGGCTTCGATGGCGTCGCGCAGTCGCCATCGCCTGATTTCCTCGTGGTTTCCGCTGAGGAGGATTTCGGGCACCGCCAAGCCCTCGAATTCGGCGGGCTTGGTGAAGTGGCGGTGATCGAGCAGTCCGGAGGAGTAGCTATCCTGTTCGGCGGACTCTGGGTCGCCGATGGCTCCCGGGATCAGCCTGGTGACGCCCTCGATGATTACCTGCGCTGCGAGCTCTCCGCCGCCGAGGACGAAGTCGCCGATGGAGATCTCTGATGTCACCCAGCGTTGGCGAACGCGGTCGTCGATGCCCTCATAGCGTCCGCAGAGAATCACCAGCCTCTGCCTGGCGCTGAGTCGTTCGAGTGATTCCTGGGTGAGTCGGTCGCCCCTGGGGGTGAGCATGATCACCTCGGTTTGCGTTTGCCCGGATGGGGGAAGGGGGTCGCCGAGGATATCGCCGAGTGCGGTGAACCACGGCTCGGGTTTCATCACCATGCCGGGTCCGCCGCCGTAGGGAGTGTCGTCGACAGTGCGGTGGCGGTCGGCGGCGTAATCGCGCAGGTCGTGCACCTCGACCTCGAGCAGGAGGCGTTTCCTCGTTTTGCCTACGATGCTGCAGTGGAGGAACGGCTCGAAGAGCTCGGGGAAGATGGTGATGACGTCAATCTTCATTGATCTCGAACAGCCCCTGCGGTGGGTCGATCACGATTCTGCGGCGCTGGATGTCCACCTCGACGACGATTGCGCCGGCGAAGGGGACCAGCAGTTCCCTGCCGCCGGCCCCTGCGACTGTGAGCAGCGGCGAGCCTTTTTCGTCGGCCGCGGTAACGGTGCCGATGTGTGTTTCGTCGGCGAGAACGATTTGGCAGCCGATCAGGTCGACGGCGAGGAACTCATCGTCGTCGAGCGCCGCAAGCTGCTCGCGGAGGACGACCATCTCCGCGTGCGTCAATTCCCTGGCGTCGTCGATGGAGTTGCAGCCTTCGAAGTGGCAGATGGTTTTTTGCTGGTGCCACCAGATGCGGCGAATCGCTACGCGGCGCTCGCCGCGTCCCGGCCATCGCAAGGCCACTTCTATTCCTTCGAAACGCTCTCGCTTGAGGTCGAAGTAAGGATGGAGAATTACTTCACCGCTTTTTCCGCGGGGCCGTCCGACGACGGCAA
>CBFCZO010000053.1:0-20074 GCA_965602675.1 uncultured bacterium
AGGGCGGTCCGGCGGTAGAATGCCGTGGTTTCTAACCAATAATTACTGAGCCAACAAGCGTTTATGTTCGCTTTCGCCATAAACATAATTGCAGCGCTGCATGTGGTAGCTGCCCCGCTATGCCCGGCAGTTGATGATCCGCTTGCCGCTCTGAAAGCGTCCCATCCGTCCGATTTCGCCGTTGCCGTACGTGTAACGCGCCTGTTCGAGAGCATGGAGCCGTACGCAAAGATCTTGGGCAGGGTGGAACCGGGGGATTTTTATCCGGTCGTTGGAGTGACGGAGGATCAGTACGGGATCGTCTGGGCCGAGGTGGCGCTGGAGGACGGATCAGCTTATCTGAGCGATGTGATCCTTGTCCGCGAGCGGGAGCCGGTTCTCAGGGGGCTACTGCAGAAGGTGGATCTTGCCGATATAGGATTATGGGACGACGAGATTCTGGAGAGCGTGCAGGAGCGCGGAGTAGAGGTTGGTTTCACGGCGACACAGCTTCTCTTCGCGCAGGGTTTGCCCCTGCTGGAGCGCGTGCGTGGGCATGTGGGTCAGGACCTTGGAGAAGGGGGAAATTTCGTTCTTAAGGAATGGTTTTATCCCCGTCTCGTAGTTTTATTAGAGGACGAAACGGTTGTAGGCTATACGACCGTTGCGAGGCTGGTGCGGGACCGCTCGATAGATTTCCTGCTGACTCCCGAGGAGCCTGATTTTACGGCGGTCGGAAGCTGGGAGAGCAGGACCGAGAGCGACGGCTTCAACCATATGTATGCAACGAGCGGAAATGAAGTCGGGCGGTTCAGAGTAAGAGTTCCCGTCAAGGGGACGTACCGGCTCAGTGCCCGCTGGATTTCGGCGCCGGAGAATTCCTCCGAGGTGATCTTCGAGGCCAAGAAGCGAGGCGGCGGAGAAGAGGTTGACGACCGGCAGAGGCAGGCCGTCAGCGTGGCGCGGATGAAGGCGAATCAACGGCTGAACGGCCGGCGCTGGATAGAGCTCGGCTTGTTCGACGTCGAACCGGGCTCGCCGCTGGTGATCGAGGTGAGCTCTGCTGACGACAAGCCATTCGGCGTCAACGCGTTGCGATTGGAATATGTCAACGATCCGGTGCTTCCGTCGGATGCCGGCGAGGCGGCCGATGATAGTATGCGATGATGGGCAAACTCGCCTGAGGTAATAGATGTCGAGACGTTACGACGACGACGAAGAGCGGGAAGACGGCCTTTCGCAGGACGACTCCCGGGACGACAGCGACACCGATGAGGTTGGATCGCCGGCTACGAAGCGGCCTAGCGTAAGTTATCCGTATCGCGCCAAGTCGGCTGACGCAATCGGGCAGTATCTTCGCGAGATGAAGTCGGTTCCCCTGCTGGACCGCGAGGGCGAAGTTCGCCTGGCCAAGGAGATGGAGCTGGGCGTAAGAATCATTTCGAGGGCTTTTGCGGCGGGCCCGGCTCTCTTGCCGATCATCCTTCGCTGGTTTGCCAAGTATGATGACGAGGAGCGCCGCTTTGAGGAGATTTTTCTGCCTTTCGAAGGGGAGCATGAGGATCATTTCAAGAAGATTCGGCGCGCATTCCGTCAGCTTCGTAAGGCGGAGAGCGAGGCGTTTTCGGATGGCGCGAAGCCGAAGAAGGTGGAGCAGCTGCTGAATCGTTGCCGCAAGCTGCTGGAGCAGACGAAGTTCATGGGGATGCTGCTGAGCGAGCTGATGGCCTACGTGAACGCCATGTACCGGCAGGTAAAACTCCTCGGCGAACAGATGGAAAAGAGTATGCGGGGCGACGGCCCCGAGGACAAGCATCTGGAGATCGGTCTCGACCGCCTGAGGGAGCGGCTTGAGAACCTGGAAAAGAAGACGGGGATGAGCGTCGGCGAGATTGTTTCCACGATGCGCGAGGTGCGCAAGGGGCATGAGATCACGGAGAACGCCAAGTCGGAGCTGGTAGAGGCGAACCTTCGCCTGGTGGTGAGCCTGGCGAAGAAGTATATAAACCGTGGGCTGCCGTTCATCGATCTGATCCAGGAAGGCAACATGGGCCTGATCAGGGCGGCGGAGAAATTCGATTATCGCAAGGGCTACAAGTTCAGCACGTACGCGGTGTGGTGGATCCGTCAGAGCATCACGCGGGCGATAACGGACCAGGTACGGATGATTCGCATCCCTGTCCACCAGATGGACCATGTGAATCAGATCAACCGCACTGTCAGCACTCTCAGTAAGGAACTGCTGCGTGAGCCGATGGTGAGCGAAGTCGCCACGCGCATGAATCTTCCGGTGGAGATCATCGAGGAGAGCCTGCGGATGGTGCAGGCCCCGGTTTCGCTGGAGACTCCGGTGGGGGACAGCGATCAGAACCACATCCGCGATTTCATCGAGGACAAGGACACGCCTCAACAGGTCGAGCAGCTGGCGATGGAAGACCTGAAGGAAGAGACGCTCAAGGCTCTGAAGACATTGAGCGAGCGCGAGGAGATGGTGCTGAAGATGCGCTTCGGTCTCGGCAGCGACCAGAAAGAGCACACGCTGGAAGAGATCGGCAAGATGATGCACATCACGAAGGAGCGGATCAGGCAGATCGAGGCGCGCGCGATCCGCAAGCTACGCCATCCGAGCCGCTGCAAGACGCTCAAGCATTTCAAGTACACCAACGCCTGAGTTCCACGCAGCATCCTCCCGACACTCGAATAATTATTTGGAATAGAGTGGAAACTACACGCTTGCGCGATCCCATCGAGGCGCTTCGCAAGTGGTGAAAAGGTCCAGCGGGAGCGACGGGGGATTATCTGCGGAAGGAGCGTTTCCTGTCGTCCTTGCGTGGGCCGTGCATTGCCTCCCGCAGATGCTGGCGGAACTTCTCCTCGGCCATCAGCAGTTTAGCACGCTCCAGCGGGGTAAGGAGGGTTTTCATCTCCTGGTATTCTTCGAGCTTGGTCTGCAGATAACCCGAGTTGAGCTCATCGAGCTCCACAATCAGCCGCGAGATCTCGTTGTCGTCGACGTGATGTTTTCTGAGAGCCTGCCGGAGAGAGAAAGCGATCCTTCCCCTGGCGGCATAGAACTCGTGATCTTTCTCCGCATATCTATTTATTGCCTCGAGGATGGCAATGCCTTTTTCGGAGGTGGCGTCGAGTTCAAGCATGTCGATGATGGTCCAGATGCGGAACGATTGCAGTTTCTTCCAGTTGTCGTCCTTCTGGGTGAATTCGGCCCAGCCATCATTTGCAGAGGCAACAACGGAGGCCAGCACAGCCAGGATCACGCAGATTACCAGTGCAGATTTCCTCATCTTTCTACTCCATTCGGACGGATGTCCACTACCACAAGCCGTCCTGACCGAGCATTTCGTTTAGTTGAACGAAGTACTCTTCGTCGAGGTTCGCCGCGGTTTCCATCAGTTCGTGCGTGTTGCGGGCGAGATACTCGGCAGCCAATTCGGCGTCGTTAAGCTCTTCGAGTTCGGGCAGGAGGTCGACATCTTCCCAGGTAGCAGCCTCGTCGAGCAGGTTGCTGCCGCTGATGTCGATCGCCAACGCCAGGTTATCTGGGTTCTCCGGGTTGGGCGGAAAGCCCTCCCGGCTTCCGTAGGGTGCTGTCAGGAAAAAGATTCCGGCCACGAGCAGCAGCGACGCCGCGACAGCGACGAAATGTGCGAATGCCGGTCTGGAGCCGATCCAGGCCAGCGGCGAGCGCCGCCTGGAGGCAGCGATAGCCTCTCGGACGGCGGGAAGGATGGACGCCTGCGCCGCCGGATCGACCCTTTCTTCCGGCATGTTACGCAGGTCGGCGAGCAGCCGGGTGAGATCCTCGAGTTCTTTGCGGAGGGCAGGATCGCTTTTAAGCAGGTTCTGCTCCTCGGCTGTCGGGGAGATTTCTCCAGCTGCTTCCGCCAGCTCAATGAGTCTTTCTGGTTTCATTTTATCCATCATAACACCACCCTTCAGCGTTTCTTAAGCTCCTCTTTCAGCCGCCGGACGGCGTGGTGGAAGTTAACCTTTGCCGAGTTTTCGGTTATTCCAAGTGTCCCGCCGATCTCCTGAAAGCTCAGTTCGTGGTAAATCCTCAGCACCAGGACGGCTTTCTGCATCGGCGGCAGCAGTTCGACACCTTCGGCGAGCAGCCGCTTGTGCTCATCCCCGATAAGCCCGTCCTCGGCTTCGGGCTCGACGCCGGGGTCGGTGTCCTCGATCTGCTGAGTGTATCCCCAGCGCTTGCGGCGCCGCAGTTCATTGCGGCAGAGGTTCATGGCGATCGAGTACAGCCACGTTTTAAAAGATGAGCGCCGCTTGAAGGTACGGAGCTTGGAATACGTTTTTAGAAAGACCTTTTGCGCGATATCGGGCGCCTCCCCGGGATCGCCGCACATGCGTAGAATCAGCCCCAGAATCGGCTTCTGATATCGAAGCACCAGCTGCTCAAACGCCTCGTCGTCGCCGTCCAGTGCGGCCTCGACGGCAGCGATGTCGGGATCAGCGCTCATACTGCGCTCTCGTGGTGTTAGACTCCAAGCCGGGGCGATTGTTAAATATCGCTTTGCTTGCGCGTGGTATCGAAGGATTAGATGGCGGCATGTACGCAGGCATCCGATGGGGAGGTTTTCAGCCGCGTCCACCCTTTGTCATCGCGGCAATCTTCTTATTGAGGTTGTCAACGGTAGTGTTAAGGCGGCGCACCTCGTTGTCGCGCTCGGTGAGCTGCTGTCGCATCTCGTCGTTTTCCGATTTAGTCTGATCCATCAGGCTGCGCAGCTCTTCCAGCTCGGTGTTTGCCGCCTCGAGGGCGGCTCCGATCTGCTTGATTTCGTCCTGATAGCGCTGCAACTCCTCCTCATGGAGTTTTTGCTGTTCCATATATTTATGGATGATCGAATAATCGGCGTACGATTCCTGTACCATCGGCGCCTCCCTATATCTCCTGCACGATGCCCAGCTTCGTCAGGCTCAGTTTCAGGTCGTCGGGGTGCTGGCTGGCAGCCAGCCCTTCCTTGTCGCTGATAACGCGGTTTGCGATGAGTGCCATCAGCGACTGATCCATTGTTTGCATGCGGTAATAGTCCACGCTGCGGGAGATGATGTCCGGTATCGCTTTGATCTCGCCTATGCGAATCATTTCTTTAATCGCCGGCGAATTGATCATGATTTCGACGGCGGCAATGCGGCCGGGCACGTCGTCGCGGTTAATCAGCCTCTGGCTGATGATCCCGAGCAGAGCCTGGCTGAGCTGCAGTCGAATCTGGTCGTGCTGGTTCGGTGGGAAGGAGTCGATGATTCGGTTGATTGATTGGGCAGCTGAGTTTGTGTGGAGTGTTGAGAAAATCAGGTGGCCTGTCTCGGCGGCGGTGATGGCAGTGGAGATGGTTTCGGGGTCTCGCATTTCGCCGACCATGATGACATCGGGGTCCTGGCGTAGGGCGCTGCGCAGAGAGTTGGCGAAGCTGATAGTGTCGACTCCGATTTCCTGTTGGCTGATCGAGGCGCGATTGTCCTCAAAAACAAACTCTATCGGGTCTTCGATTGTGATGATGTGGACGGCCCGCCGGTAGTTGATTTCGTTAATCACGGCAGCGAGGGTTGTGCTCTTGCCTGCGCCGGTGGGGCCTGTGACCAGCACGAGGCCCTGCGGCCGCTTGGTGAAGACCTTGATGCTTTGCGGGAGCCCGAGGCTGCTGACGGTGGGCAGGGAGTGCGGTATGGAGCGGAAGGTGATAGCCGGGGTTCCTCGCTGTCGGTAGACGGCTACGCGGAAGCGCGAATCGAGCCCCTCGGGCGTGTAGCCGAGGTCGACTGCCAGGCGCTCGTCATAGATCCGCCGCTGGTAGGGGCTCATCATCTTCTGCGCGATCGATTCGATGGTCTCGCTGCCGAGCGGCTCGGCGTTCAGCGGCGTGAGGCTGCCGCGCAGGCGCAAGAGCGGCGGACGCTGCGAGCGCAGGTGGACATCGGACGCCTTTTTCTCCAAGGCGAAGCGTAACAAGCGGTCTATATCGAATTCCTGCAAGGCATTGACCGGTAAGCAATAATTCCCGGTAACATATTAACATAACAGGCAAATGGAAGCAATTAGAACACGCAGGGCGGTTGTATGGGCTAAAGGGCTTATTTCCCGTTGTTTCAAGAGGTTGCGGCAATGGAGGGGCCCGATAAAGGTGGAGATGAATGGAGAAAGGTCCTGCCAAGTTCAATTGACTTGCTTAAGCATTTAAGGATAGGATTACATTGAGATGTGCTCAAGGCACCTAAAAGGTGCCGTATTTTTTCAGCATTGCTTGGAGGCATTTAATGAGAAGGCGTTTTACAGTAATTCTTGGACTGGCAGCAGTGCTGGTTGTGGCTATAGCATGCGGCGGCGGGGAAGTCCCAGCTCTGCCGATGACGCTTGCCGGCTACACCATCGGCGAGGTATTCGAACCCGACGGACCGGAATGGCGATCGACCGACTTCGGCGACATGGTCAAATGGGAGAAGCAGCAGGGTAAGGACGCCATGCAGATAGCCTGCGACAAGAACGGCAGGATCCAGATAATCACTCTGAATATGTTTCTCTACTCACAGTCGCCTGAAGAAGGCGATAAGTCGTTGGTTAAGAAGTATCAGGACGAGATCTGGGAGTACAAGCAAACCTACAAGGCGATTGCCGCCGGGAAGGATAAAGTCGGCAATGAAGTGTTCGTTGATGAGAACATAGCGATGACCGTCAACATTTACATGGAGTCCGCCGAGGGCCCGACGCGCTACGTCAAGACGATCAAGACACGCGCTACCCACGACGAGTACACAAACCGCCCGTAACGGTTTGAAGAGGGCAAAAGCGTGAGACGCGCAATGCCCGGTTTAAAGGTCATTGAGCTGCCTTTGAATGTCCCACTTTACGGACAGCACCCCATCACTCAGCGCGAGTAGATAATGGCGCCGGTTATAATCGGCGCCATTAATTTTTTTGTTTATAATCAATGTGTTAGCGGAGCTGTGTCAGGAAAAAGTCAATGCTGAGACGTTGCCCCGACCATGCTGTCCGGCTGGTATGTTCTTTGCTCAGGCTAGAATGAGGATGAGGTGTAAGCTGCTGGAGGCCGAGTTTGCCTGAAGACAAAAGCCTGAGCGACGAAGCGGTCGCAGCCTTTCTCGAGGGTCTCAAGAAGGTCGATCCGCGCGTTCTGCTCAGGGAGCGCGTAAGGTTGGCAGGCGACACCCTGCATGTTTTCGACGAGGCGATCGATCTGGGGCGGATTCGCAGAATCTTTGTGGTCGCTTTCGGGAAGGCGGCTTCGCGAATGACAGCCTCTCTGGAGTCGATCCTCGGAGACAGGATAGAGCGTGGTATTGTGCTGTCGAACGTATTTCCGGAATCCCTACCGGAGAAGTACAGCGCGCGGCTGTGCACGCATCCACTGCTAAGTGAGGAAAATGTCTCGGCCGGCAGAGCAGTGATGGAACTAGCCGTAGCGGCTGGCGAGGGCGACCTGGTTGTCTGCCTGATAAGCGGCGGTGGTTCTTCGATCCTGACGCTGCCAGCCGAGGGTATCAGGCTGGACGAAACGCGCGAGGCGATGCGTCAAATGCTGCGGTCGGGCGCTCCGATCGACAAGCTTAATGTGGTTCGCAAGCATCTCAGCGCAGTGAAAGGGGGGCGCCTGCTGCACGCAATCGCTCCGGCGGGAGTTGTGAGCCTGATTCTTTCCGACGTGCCTGGTGACGACCCGTCAATTGTTGCCAGCGGGCCAACATCTCCCGATCCGAGCACATTTGCTGATGCGTGGTCGGCAGTGGAGCAGCTCGGCGTCTCCGACAGCTTGCCTGTAGCGATTGTTTCTTACCTGCAGAAGGGTTTGAAGGGCGAAGTAGAGGAGACCCCCAAGCCCGGAGGTGTGTTGTCGGCGAAGGTGTCGAATCACATAATCGGCTGCAACAGGGATATGCTGGCCGCGATGGAGGCTCACCTGCGCAGCCGCGGCTTCTGGACCATGCAGGAGCGCAGATATTTCGAGGGCGAAGCCCGAGAGCTCGGCGGTTCGCTCGCAGCCCGAATCAGGGGTCTGGCAGCGTCCCTGCCTCAGAGCAGCCGCCCCTATGCGCTGCTTGCCGGGGGGGAATCGACGGTGAGAGTGAGAGGCGGCGGGCTGGGAGGAAGGAACAGCGAGCTTGCGCTGGCGGCTGCGATAGGGCTGGACGGGGGCGGGGAGTGCGTGGTCCTGGCCGCGGGCACGGACGGGATCGACGGACCCAGCGACGCAGCCGGGGCCGTAGCCCTGGGGGATACCATTTCCAGGTCGAAGCAAATAGGTCTCGACGCAAGGCGGGCTCTGGACGACAATGATTCCTATAATTTCTTCGAACCTCTCGGCGACTTGGTAAAAACCGGCCCGACGGGTACGAATCTGATGGATGTAACGCTGGCTTTGGTCGGCAGGAAATATTGAAGGAGAGACGAAATGAAAAATAAAGTGTTTATCGCGACGGTTTTTGCGCTGGCGTTTGCGCTGGCGTTGCCGGCCCATGCCGATATTTATATCGAGCAACTCAACAAGCACAGTGGTGCTTCCAGCAGCAGCCAGGCGGGTTCCGGTATAACCAAGATGTGGATAGCTCAGCAGGCGATCAGAGTCGAAGAGCCGGGCGGCAAGACCATCCACATCACCGATCTTGAGGGGAGCCGGCTGATCACCCTCGACATGACCAAGCGAGAGTATTTCATCATCCCGCTGCAGCAGGTTCGCAGCGATCTCGAGCGTGCTTCGGCGCGGATGCGACAGCGGATGCAGATTTCCTGGCAGATCGAACATCCCGGGACAACGATGGAGGTGTCCGGCCATCTCTGCAAGCCGATCGTGTTCAGGGGTAGCGGCAGTATGGATCGCGGGACTAATATCTCGCCTCTGGAGATCACGATCGAGTTCTGGATCGGCGAAGATGTGCCGGTCACGTTCGACGCCTTCCTGAGACTGATGGACGTGATCGGAGCTGGCCAGAATCCTTTCATGGACGATACTATTTTGCGAGAGATCAGAGGACTCGAAGGCTTCCCGATGCGCACCGTGACATCGATCCGCATGGAAAGCATCAACGACCAGATCGAGCAGATAGTGCAGGAGATCCACGAGCTGGACTACGATCCCAACCTCTACGCTATCCCCGCGGGTTTCCGGGAGGCCGACAAGCCGCCGCAGTACTGAACCGAGCAACTCCCTAGAGGAAAACTGAATATCGTCGTACAGCAGTGCGGGGCCGTGGGCGGCCCCGTCCTGCATTTATTTCCGACTGATTGCGTGCGTTATTTTTCCTCAGCCAGTTTCTGCTTGCACTTCTCGATGTCGTCCCTGATGAACTGGACCTCGGGGCGATTCGGTGCGATCTCGATAAACTTCTCGAACTGATCAATTGCATTCTGCCACTGCTTTTCACCGTAGTATGCGTAGCCGAGCTTCATCAGGGCGTCCGCGTAATTCGGGTTCAATTCAACGGCTTTGGCGTAGTACTCGATTGCCTTGGTGGTCTGGCCGCTGTCGAGTAGGATCTCACCCAAGGTGTAGAGGATTTTCGGGTCGTCGCTGCGTAACTCGGCTAGCTTAATGAAAAACTCCTCGGCCTTTTCGTATTCCATCTTGCGGATGAAGGCGTTACCGCTGCCAAGCAGGGCGTTGAAGTTGTCCGGCTCCAACTCCAGTACCTTTCCGTAGGAGGCGACGGCGTTATCGTAATCGCCCTTCTTCTCGTAAGCGTTCCCGATCAGGAGATGAATCTTGAAGAGGTCGGGGTGCGTCTCGAGATACTCATTGTAGCGTGTGATGGCCTCGTCGTGTTTACCCTCAGCTAACAGCTCTTCGGCTTCGGCGATCATGCCTTCCGCTTCTTCCCTGGCCCCGGTTTCGGGCACGGCTTCGGCGAGCTTCTCGAGCACGATTACTATATCTTCATTGCGCCTGAATTGGCTGATTTGGACGACTTGACGGAAGGGGGCGTAGCCGAGCGCGTTCACTGTAAGGATCCAGGTGCCGCCGCGAAGCCCGGTGAATACGAACCGGCCTTCCTCGTCGCTCACTTCCACCTTGTTGTCGTACTTGGTTTCCGCTTCGGCTTTGTCGAACTTGACTTCAATACCGACGATCGGGTTGCCCTGCTCGTCCTTGACCGAGCCGGCGAAGCGGCCCCTCTGCGCCGCAGCGGGGGATGCGATCAGCAGAAAGACGAAGGATAAGGTAATGAGGATAAGTAACGGGCATCTATTTTTCATAATTACGTTCCTCCTGGAGATTATTGACAACGTGTGCATTGCTTTGTTCGCATGAGAGGACCTGCTCAGCCCTGTTCCTGCAACGATTTTTGGTTGGAAGCCGGCGACATCGATTGCAACGCTTCCACAAGGGATTATAGCTGAAGCGAAGCCGGCGCGCACACCAGTTTTCGGTTGACAATCCTAGGGAATCGGAACCTGTTGGTGAGTTCTATCGAGTTCTTCCAGCTTTTTGCTGATTTCGGGCTGATCGGGATCGGCCTGAAGCGAACGCCGCCAGGCATCCCTTGCCTTGTCGGGTTTGCCGTCCTTGAGATACACATCGCCGAGCAGATTGAGGACATCGGCGGTGACGGGCTCGCCGGACAGGACCAGCCGCTCGAGGAAGTTGGCAGCCAGGCTGTAGCGCTCCAGGCCGATATACGCTTGGGCCGTGAGACGCAACATTTCGAGGTTGTTCGGCTCGGATGCGGTCAATGGCTGCAGTGCTTCCAGCGCTTGCCGGTGTTTTTCCGATTCCAGGTAGAGTGCAGCCAAGGCCAGCCGGATCTCGCTGTTGCCGGGATCGGACACCAAGGCGGCTCCATAAATTTCTTCCGCTTTGTCGATCCTGCCGCTGCGCTCGAGCATCCTTGCCAGGGAGAATTTAACGGCCGGGGAGCCGGGCACCAGTGGATCGGAGGAGAAGACGCTGGGGTCGGACAGCTGCATCGCTGTGACCTCGAATTCGGTGCTGCGGGTGAATATCTCATCGGGCTTGCCGAAATCGATGCTGAGCGCGAGGTTGTAGCGGCCGGGCGAGAGATTCCGCAGGGGGATGCGCGACATCACGTTTTGGGCGCCAGAGGGCGGAAACTGGTTTTTGGGCAGTGTGCCCTGGCTGATCGGTCTCTCCTCACCGTCTGCTGTGACAAAGCTGTATGTGATGGTGATGACCTCAGGTGTTTCGCTCCGCCGCGTGGTGGGAAGGTAGAGCTGGCAGAGAATCATGAGCGAGTCGTTTGAGTTGAACCTACGGCCAGGTCTCGGGCTGAGTTTGACACCCGAGAACTGGAAGGGCCGCAGGACGGTCCTTTCGCGGGGATTCAGTTGCGTGATGTTTCCGGCGAGCACGAGGTTTCCGGCTCCGGCCGCTTGCGGGGGCAGCGGCGGCACGTCGATGGGTTGCGTGACCGTTTGGTATCTCTTTGTGAGTTTGTTTCTGACCTGCAGGCTGAGATTGTACCTGCCGGGAGGGCAGACCAGGTTGCCTTCGTAGAGGACGGGTTTGAACTTCATCGATTCGAACTCGCTGCTGTCGAATTCGATGTCGAAGTTCGAATTATCCGAGTGGATTATGGTGCCGCTTTCTTCGGCGAGGCGCAGGTCGACCTCGAATGCGCCATAGATTTTATCGTCGTACTGACCGAGATCGATTTGAGAGGGTTCGAGTTCGAAAGCGTAGGCGACCATGCTGCCGCCTCGCTCGTCGATTGCCGGCATAACGACGTGAGCCAGTTGCTGGGGATTGAAGGAGTACTCGGTGGTTACTTGTTCCTGCCCTGTGAGAATCCGCTCGGCGTAGGTGGTGTCGACCGGCTTGTTCTTCTGTTCCTCTATTTTCCCGATCAGAATCAGAGAAGCCAGGCTCGGCCTGCTGCGCGAGCCGAGCGATTCGGTGGCCAGGAGGTTGAGCGAGGCGTTCGCCAATTCAGGGCTGATTCTGCCGATGGCCTGGACGGCTTCCTCCAGCGAGTAGGCGTTGGGAACTAGCGCCTGCGGTCCGTCGGCGACGGGATTATAGAGGACGGACTCGCCGAATCCGTGCTTCTTGTAGAAAATGAGGTAGAAGAAGGCGGGCATGCCGGTGGACGGATCGACCTGGTAGAACCAGAGCTCGAGCGGGTAAACCTCGCCGCCGCCCGAGAAGGGATTCACCTCGCGGGGTTTGCCCAGGGTTATGTACATTCGGCCGCGGTCGGTGCGCCAGCCCGCGCGGGTGGAGTCGCGGCCGTAGACGCGGTTGGCGTAGTCGAGCCGTTCGTAATGTTCGTCTCGCGCCTCGTTGCTTTCGGTGCCCGGGGTGGGGTCGCGCACTTCCCAGAAGCCCTTTTCGAAGTGCTCCCTCTGCTCGTCCGTCTCGAGTTTGAGGAAAATATCTCTCTCGCGGGCCGAGATGAGGTAGACGACTTCCTCCTCCAGCCACTTGCGCCACTTCTCGGGCAGTTTGTTCTCATCGGCGCGGTCGGCCGGCGGGTAAGAGGCGAGAGCGGGCACTGCGACCAAGCATAGCGCCGCCAGTACCATCGCGGCGGAGATCAGATAATGGTTAACTTTACTATTTTCAGTCTGCTTTGGAGATGAAGGTTCCATCACGGGTATCGACCTTAATTTTCTGGCCAGCCTCGAGATACGGGGGTACCTGGATGGTAACTCCGGTCTCGAGAGTGGCGGGCTTGTAAGAGGCGCTAGCGGTGGCGCCTTTCATTTGAGGTTCGGTCTCGGTTATTTCAAGGATGACTTCGTTGGGAAGCTCGATAGCAACGGGCAGGCCCTCGTAATACTCGATTTCGATTTCGAGCTCTGGTATGAGATAGCCGATGCCGTCGCCGAGAGCTTCATCGTCGATGGAGATCTGCTCGTAGCTTTCCGTGTCCATAAGGTGGTGGCCTGAATCGTCGGAATAGAGATACTGCATTTTCCGCTTATCGAGAAAGGCCTTTTCGAACTTCTCGTCGCTGCGGAAGCGGTGCTCGACGTTGTAGCCGGTGTTGAGGTTCTTCATCTTGGCCTGGACCATGCCGGGGCCCTTACCGGGGGTGACGTGCTTGACATCGGTGAGGCGGCAGGGCTCATCGTTGAATTTGATGATCATCCCGACTTTTAATCTCGTTGCTGGCAGAATCACTTTTATACCTCGCAGGATAGCCTGTTTTCGAACCGGCTAATCCTATTTGAGCGCCGGGAGGCAGTCAAGCGCGCTCATGGTCAGGCACCATAAGAGACGGGTAAGGCAGGGCCTCAGTGAACGCCGCGTTCAATTGTCATGCTTGATTTTCGCCGGGGGCTGTAATCTCCATTGCAGGGGCATGGTTTTGGGGTGTGCCGTGCCGTTCCGGAGGTGTAACGCTGATGTTACAGTTGGTATATCGACGGTGGCGCGTTTTCCGACGCTGGCAGATGCCGATGAAACAGCCGTGCGGATAAGTGGTTGCTTATCAATATGATAGAAAGAATGCTTCAATCGCAGGAGTTTGGCATCGGGTTTGCTCAGTTATAGTTTGTTCAAGATGAATCGATCGCGATGAATACTATGCTCGTCACAGAAGGTGGATGCAGTCAGATCGGATAAGCGAGGGAGGAAGATGTTAAGAGTGTTGCTGTGGAAAGAAATCCGCGAACACCTGATGACATTCAGGTTCGCAGCTGCGCTGGTGACGACTTTCGTTCTGGTGGTGATCAGCGTGTGGGTTTTGGGTGACGATTTTGAGCGGCGGCGGGACAACTACACGAAGCTTTCAGAGGAGGCGGCCAGGGCGACGAGCGAGGTCACAATTCCCTCGAGGCTCGAGCCGATCGTACATTACCCGCCATCGCCGCTTGGCATATTCGCAACCGGGGAAGAGAAGGCGCTGGGCAACGCGGTGCGCATCAAGCGCTGGGAGGTGCCGAGCGAAGCGACCGACAGCCTGACCGACAACCCGCTACTGACGGCCATCCCTTCGTTCGACCTGCTTGCCGTGTTCACGCTGATAACGAGCCTTTTCGGGATAATCCTGACTTACGATTCGATTACGGGCGAGAAGGAGAGGGGCACCCTGCGGCAGATGTGCGCCACGGTGGCGGGACGATGGCGTCTCTACGCGGCGAAATTTCTTGCCGGAGTAGTAGTCCTTTCGATCCCGACGACTCTCAGCTTCGTCAGCGGTCTGGTGGTCCTGAGGTTCGTGCACAGTATCAATTTCGGGGCGGAGCAGTGGCTTGCGATAGTGTGCATGATGGGGGCCGGGCTGCTGTTTGGGGCGGTGTTCGTGACGTTGGGCTTGATGTGCTCGTCGCTTTTAAACAGGTCGGCGACCGCTCTGATACTCAGTCTTCTTCTGTGGGCGTTGGGGGTACTGATCATCCCGCTTGGGGCGGTGTCTCTGTCAACGGCGTTGCACAAGCTTCCGCCGCACTCTGAGGTGGTCAACTTGCAGAAAAGGACCGCCGAGGAGGTGATTTCGGAAATCGATCCTCAGTTTAATCAAATGGTACGTGAGCGGCGCGAGGCGGGTGGGTTGAACATCAAAGGCGGATTAACCACAGAAGAGCCCGGCATATTTCTGCTCGAAGGCAATCCCGGGGCATTCACTTTGTACAGAGATTTGATTGGATTAATGGAGCCGTTGTGGCAGGGAAGGGCGGCAAGGATCTGGAACCTGGAGAGGGAGCATGAAGCGCGCCTGCGCGAGCAGCGGGATTTTGTGTACCTGTTCAGCAGTCCGGCTCCCGCCCTTTACATGAGGGAGATATTCACGTCGCTTGCCGGCACGGATTACGATTCCCATGCGTCGTTCGTGGAGAGGGCGAGGCGTTTCAGGAGCGGGATGCTGGGGATATTCAGGGCAAAGGGTTATTTCGATCGCAACGCCATCGAGTTTGTCTCTCGCTTACCGTCAGAGGAGGCATTATCCGAAGAGAAATTTGAGCAGCGGCAAGCGACACCCGGCTATCGGGACAGTCTCAGCCTGGAAAGCCTGCCACCGCTGCCAGGGGATTTGTTGCCCGCATTCGGTGCCTCCCCGTCGAAGCCGCGTTTTCAGGAGAGCATGCTGCCGGCAGCGATTCTGGCGTTTATGGTTTTGTTGTTCTTCTCGATCGGACAGGTGGCGTTCATTCGCTACGACGTAAGATAGGTTATTACCATGATACCAATAGCCAAACACACGATGCTACAGAGTCTCAAGGATGCGAAATTCCTTTTTCTGTCGTGCCTTGTGATCCTGGCCTTCGTAGTTAACGCATTCGTTTATTCCGAGAATTACGGATCAAGTTTTGCTAAGTGGCAGGAAGCCGTTCAGGTGAACTCGAGCGAGCTGGAGCAGAAGATGGGCAACCTTCAGCTCTTCGCCATTCATTATCAGAAGATGTACAAGCCTCCCTCGGCTGCTGCTTTCATCGCCGACGGCGGAGAGAGGGAATTGCCCGACACGTGGACGGTGAGCGCCTTTGTGAACATGGAGCCTGAGAAGACGATCCGCGGCAACAAGATGTTACCGCTGCTGGGCCGGTTTGATTGGGGATTCATCGTGGGAACGCTGATGACGCTGCTGGCGTTTCTGGTGAGCTACGACGCGGTTTGCGGGGAGAAGCAGGACGGCACCCTGAGGCACATTCTGGCCTGCCCTGTCTCGCGGATAGAATTGTTCGTCGGCAAGTACCTGGGCTTGCTGGCCATCCTGTTGCTAGTTCTGATTCTGGGGATTGCGGCAAACCTGGCGGTGATGTTGCTGCTGGGTTCGATCCCGCTGACTGAGGGTATCCTCTGGGCGATGGGATGGGCCTTCGCGCTTTCGGTGTTCTGCCTGTCTCTGACACTGCTGTTCGGGATGTTGATCAGCAGCCTGGTCAGCCACCCCCCGGTGTCGATGGTGATACTGCTGGTTGTTTGGATTTTGATAACTGTCGCGATACCGGGCATTGCCCGCCTTCTGGGAGAACAAGCCGTATCGGTGATGTCGGAATTCGAGACTAGCCGTGAAATCAAGGCTGCCGAGAAGGAAGTGATGGATAACGCATCGGACGAGGCGAAGATGCAACACAGGGATCCCTTCCACAAGGACTTTCCGCTGAGGGCCGAGATGTGGCGAAGCATGATGGCAGCTGCGCAGAGGATTCTGGACAGGTCGAATGAGACGAGGCTGCGGCAATTTGAAATTGTGAACGCGTTTGCCTCAATCTCGCCGTCCAGCTTACTGAATTCCTCTTTACAGGAAGTTGTGGCGACGGGGGCGCCCGGTTTCAGGGCGCTAAAGAGCGCCGCCAGCTTGTATCAGCAGCAGTTGTTTGATTTTACAACCCGCAGGGACGCGATGGATCCGGAGACTCCTCACCTTGTTTACGCCCATTACACATTCACCGACTGGGGTGTTTTCTCGGGCAAACCGGTGGAACCAGGCTCGTATCCGCGTGCGGAGGATTTATGGCGAGCCGGAGGGCTTCCGCAAGAGCAAAGCCAGCCCGTTTGGCAGCTCGTTATCTTCCTTGTGTTGAATCTGAACATGGCGCTTGCGGCCTTCATCGCGCTGGTGCGCTACGATCCGAGGTAGGGGGAAGGGGTAGTAATGTTTCGAGTGTTGCTTTGGAAGGAGATCCGCGAGCACCTGATGACATTCCGTTTTGCGGCGGCGTTGGTGACGACGTTCATGCTGGTCGTGATCAGCGTCTGGGTGCTGGGGGAAGATTACATGAGGCGGCGCGACCTGGCCAATACGCTGTCGCAGACATCGATGGAGTTGGCCACGAAGGTTTTTGTGCCGTCGCAGATCAGGCCGGTTGTGCAGCGGCCGCCTTCCGCGCTTAGCATCTTCGCGATGGGAGAGGATGTGCATCTCGGCGACGCGGCAGAGATCAGACGCTGGAGTGTGCCGACCAGCGCTGAAGACAACATGACCGAAAACAAGCTGCTGGCCTCGATGCAGCCATTCGATCTGTCGGCGATTATTGTTGTGGCAGTGAGCCTTTTCGGGGTGCTCTTGAGTTACGACTCTTTTAGCGGAGAGCGCGAGCGAGGCACGCTCAGGCTGCTTTGTGCCTTTCCGCAGAAACGCGGGAAGATCTTCGCGGTCAAATTTCTGGCTGGTTCCCTTGTGCTCGCGTTGCCGCTGCTGTTCAGCCTGATCTGTGCGCTTCTGATTCTGCAATTCGTGCACGGAATCGGTTTCAGCCAGGAGGAGTGGCCGGCGATAGCGTTGATGTTTTTCTCCTCGATGTTATACGGGGCTTTCTTTGTGGCGGTGGGGCTGGTCAGCTCTGCGCTGGTTACGCGCTCTTCCACGTCGCTTGCGCTCGGATTGTTGTTCTGGACAGTGCTGGTGATCCTGTTGCCGAGCGCCGGCAACGGACTGGCCTCATCGCTTCATCCTCTTCTCAATCCGGAAGAGATCAGCATGTTCGTGCAGGAGTCGTCTCACGAGGTACGAAACAAAGTCCGCGATTTCAGGAGCAAGAACAATCTCGAGCTCTCGAGTTATGGCGACAACGGTATCGAGGGCGAATCTCCTTTTTACTACGACGGCCTGCCGCTGTGGTTCCGCGACCACATGCGATACATCGGTTACCACGAGCAACTTCAACAACAACGCGCCGAGCAGATCTGGAACCTGGATAGCAAGCACCTGGCCCGCAAGAGGGAGCAATACGGGCTGAGCACTGCGATCAATTCCGTATCACCTGCTTACCAGTTCCGCACCGTGATTAACTCACTCGCCGGCACCGATTACACCTCCTACGCCGATTTCATGGAGCAGTGCAGGCGTTACCGTAGAACGCTGATGGATGATTTCCGGAGCAAGGGCTTGTTCGACAGGCACATCAACCGCTTCTTTTCCCGCTGGGAGTTGAGCGACATGCAATCGGACGAGCAGGTGGATGAAAGGAACAAGGAAATATTGGAGCTTTACCTTGCCGGGAAAATGTTAGGTCCCGAAGACCGTTGGGAGCCGTTGCCCAAGGATTACGCCCCGTCGTTTTCATATCAGGGCGGCGGCCCCGGGATAAAGGCGGCACTATGGCCCCTGGCGTCGATTGTTTTGATGACGACTGTCGTTTTTTGCATTGGATTTATCGCCTTCACGCGCTACGACGTCAGATGAGGTGCATGTGATGATAACCATAACGATACACCAGTTGAAAGACGGTTTGCGTGATTCGAAATTCCTGTTCGTGGCGCTGATAGTCTTGCTGGCATTCGTGATGAATGGTTACATCTTTGCGGAGCGCTACAAGCTCGCTGTCGACGACTGGAACGATTCTGTCGCGGACACAAGCAGGATGCTTGAGACCAGGGCAGGAAACCTTCAGGAGATTTCCACCTACCCTCAACGCATGGCCAAGCCTCCATCGGTGCTGGCGTTTATCGGCGAGAGCGGAGAAGAGAAGATACCCAACCGGATTACCGTCAACGGCTTCATGCACAGAGGCTCGACTCTCAGCAACCGAGGCAACGAGATGTACCAGCTGATTCCGGCGGTGGACTGGACATTCATCGTCGGTACGATCATGACGCTGTTGGCGTTGATGATCAGCTTCAGCACGGTGTGCGGCGAGAAGAGGGACGGAACACTGCGGCAGGTGCTCTCGTACCCCTTGTCCAGGATTAAGCTTCTAATCGGAAAATACCTGGGTTCACTGCTGGTCGTCACCATCACTCTGGTTGTCGGGATGGCTGTCAGTCTGAACATTCTTTATTTCTCAGACGCATTGCCTCTCGGAGTTCGGATGGTGACGGCAATCGGTTGGACCTTTGCGATTGCCCTGTTCTATTTGTCACTGATTCTGCTTGCCGGAATGACAGTGAGCAGCCTGGTTCACAGGCCTGCAGTGTCTCTGGTGATTCTGATGATTTTCTGGCTCGTCTGCGTCTTCGCCGTGCCGGGCCTGGCAAGACTGCTGGGGGAAAATATTGTGTCGGTGCCTTCGGAGCTGGAGGTGGAGAAAGAGGTCCGTGCTGCTGCTGAAGAAATCTGGTACAACGCTCCCAAAGGGGCCGGCTCATGGAGCAGTGAACCGGAATATCTTTTCACTCCGGAACTTCGGAACCGCGCGATGATGGTTCAGCAAATGCTGGCCACAAGGCAGAGAATCCGGAGCAGCGCGGAGGACGCGAGGATTCGCCAGGCCGAAACGATTCAGGCTTTAACATGCATATCGCCCACCGGCCTTCTCGGCGACGCTTTGCAACGTATCAGCGGCACGGGAGTGGCAGGTTATCGGGGCTTCAGGGAGATGGCCCGACGTTACCAGCAGCGATTACACTCGTTCACTGTGGAAAAGGATAAGAACGATCCCGACACGCCGCACCTGGTTTACTCGTGGGGAACGGGCATAGATGAGGGCACTTTCTCCACCAAACCGGTCAGCCTTTCGGAGTTCCCGCGCTGGCACACGATGTGGGCCGCGGGCGGCTTGCCGCAGGATCAGGGGTGGCCCGTGTGGCAATTGTTGGTGCTGCTAGCGCTTAACCTACAGATGATGATGATCGCCTTCATCGCGCTGGCCCGCTACGATCCAAGGTAAGACGAAGGAGAACTTTATGTTTCGAGTATTGCTGTGGAAAGAGATCCGCGAGCACCTGATGACGTTCCGCTTCGGGGCGGCGTTGGTGACGACGTTTGTGCTGGTTGTGATCAGCGTTTGGGTGCTGGGTGACGATTTTCAGCGGCGCAGGGACGCGTTCAACCTGGCGGCAGAAGAGAGCGCGAGGAATGACATGCAGGTCGTCGTGCCATCGCAGATTCGGCCGACGGTGCACCGCACGCCCTCTGTGCTGAGCGTTTTTGCCCAGGGCGAGGACCGCCGTTTCGGCAACACGGTGCTGGTGCAGCGCTGGGAGGTTCCGCGCCGTGCGGAAGGCAGCTTCACCGACAACATGCTGCTGGCCGCCGAGCCTGCGCTCGATCTCTATACGATTTTTGCTCTGGTTGTAAGCCTGTTCGGGATCCTGTTCAGTTACGACGCGGTTTCGGGAGAGCGCGAGAGGGGTACGCTGAAGATCCAGTGTTCGGCGGGCGCGGGCCGCGCTTCGATTCTCGCAGCGAAATTGCTGGGAGGGATTATCTGCCTGGCGATCCCCTTCGTTTTCAGTTTTCTTTCGGGATTGCTGCTGTTGTCGCT
>CBFCZO010000054.1:0-19685 GCA_965602675.1 uncultured bacterium
AGGCCGACGACCGTGAAGCGGACCATACCTTTCGATCCGACATCGACCTCGACATCGACAGGAATTGCGTCGATTCCGAGAATTGATGCGGCTTTTACTTTGGCAAACATGAAACCTTTAATCCGGAGGGCACCAACACTTATGATGATATTAACGAGGCGAGGGGATTAATTCTACTATTAATGTCTAAATACTAATGCAATCAGTAGCCGTTCTCTTGGTCCGCGATTCTGGCCAGGGGCTTGCCTTTCTTCCAGCGACGGTAGTTTTGGAGGAATTCATCGCAGATAGCAACTTCCTCGCTGGGACCGGCGCAGTGTGGAGTAATGACTACGTTTTCCATATCCCAGAACGGATGGTCTTCGGGCAGCGGTTCGTCATTGAAAACGTCCAGCACCGCTCCTGCAATGCTTCGGGAGTTGAGGGCGTCAATCAGGGAGGATTCGTCGACTATCCGGCCCCGCGAGATGTTGATCAGCACGGCGTCGCGCTTCATCGAAACCAGTTCGCGTGCACCAATCATCTTGTCGGTGCGCGAGGTCAGGGGAGCTGCGATAACCAGGAAGTCGCACAACGGTAACATTTCGCGCCAGCCGCTGCCGGTGAACAGGCGGTCACAGTTGGGGCAGATGCTGGGGGTGCGTTTGGCCGCATATACGGTCATGCCGATCGACTTGGCGAGTTCGGCGATTTTGGCGCCGATCGGTCCGTAGCCGATGACACCCAGGGTGCGGCGCGAAGCCAGGTCGGACATCACGTGCCGCCATGTGCGTTGTCTGCGCTGCTTTTCCACTGTATGAAGCTGTCGCATGTGATAGAACACAAAGGTGATTACGTACTCGGCCATAAAATCTGGCATGGTTGCGGTGGCCTTGGTGACGACAACATCCGAACGACGCTCGGGAGGTATACCCTCCAAGATCATATCCACACCGGCCGCAGCCGCTGCGATCCAGCGCAAACGAGGCAGGCGCTCGAAAAGGCCCGGAGGGAGTTTCCAGCCGATCAGTATTTCCGCATCGTGTGTTTCAAAAGGGAGGGGATCGCGAACATCGAAGGAATCGATATCCAGGCTGGATTCGAACTCCTTGAGATAATCACGGTAGCGTTCATGTCGATGGTGAACGATCAGGAGTTTCGTCTTTTCCAAAATAGCTGCCCCCCTGCTTCAACAGAGTTCTCAGCCGCTGTCTGTAGACTCGCTTTGGGCTCTCGGTCTGAATCCGGCGTAAGTCACTCCGATGCCGATCTCGCGGTCGTCATCCGGATTACCGAAATCGCAGGGCCTCCAAATAGGGCGGGTGCGTAGGATAAGGTGCCTTGCGGTGTCCTCGCCGACAGATCCTACTGCGAATTCCACATCGTGCCACTCGTTATCCTTCAAGACAACGGAATCGAGCACATCGCCGCCTGTAATCAGCTCAACCGTGACTGGATTGTCGGCTATATCCGGCTTGTTGCTCTTGATTTCTGCGAAGAGCTTGCCGGTCCCTGCAGGTTGGAGGATTACGAAGCCGGCGGATTCCTGAGTCCAGGCGAAGCATATATCTTCGCCCTTCTCGATATCCCACCAGCCTTTGTGCAGATAGTGAGGCGAGCGTTTTTCGCTGAAATCGACGACCTCGGGGATTCCCGCTTTGGACAGGTCACCGCTGCCGGTCTTCTGAGCCCAGGTTCCGTCGAAAGGAATAATGCCGTGCGCCTCGCCTTCGGATACGATTGTGAACTCGTACATCTGGTTGTGGAAATCGCAGGGATTCTGCCAGTAGGGGATATCCGGCTCGGGGAAGAGAGCTACCGTGAGGAAGAAGGTGCCTTTGTGTAGTTGGAGGCGGTCGACGGTGTAGTCGACGTATCCCGGCCCCTCAAACGGCTCCAAAGGGTAATCTTCGATCCAGACGTTGCCTGTGCCGAAGATGTAAGTACCGTCAATGCGATGGAAATTGATGCCGACGACGGGATTTTCGATTCTTTCGAAGGCGAAATAATGGATGCGGATAGTGACGTTGCGCTCGTTTTTCTCGAAGTGCCAGCACGGCTCGCCGTCGGCGCCGAACATCTCGACCTTGGTGATGCGCGCCTCGCCGCTGCCCCAGCTTTCGTCGAGCACCTTGAATTCCGCCTTTTTCCGATCCGACATCGTCGAGGGCTTGCCGTCGATCCGCTTTCTGAGAGATTTCTCCTGACGGCGAAGGCTCCACATTTCGTATTCCCTGGTCACCTTCTTGGCATCGCCCCTCAGCCTGATCTTCCCCTCGTCGAGCCAGACAACCTCGTCGCAGAAGCGTTGGATAACGGGCATAACGTGGCTGACGAAAAGAATCGTCTTACCGATCTCGCGGAAATATATGATGCGATCGAGGCTCTTGCGTTGGAAGTAAAGGTCGCCGACAGCCAGCGCTTCGTCAATGATGAGTATGTCGGGATCTACATGCGAGGCCACGGCGAAGCCGAGGCGGGCATACATTCCGGATGAATAGGTGCGGACAGGCATGTCGATGTAGCGGTCGAGCTCGGCGAAATCGATGATGTCGGGCATCAACTCGTCGATCTCCTCGTCGCTGAGGCCGAATATCTGTGCATTCATGCGGATGTTTTGCCGTCCGCTGAACTCCGGGTGAAAACCGGCCCCCAGCTCGAGCAGTGCGGCAACGGTGCCGTTCACTTTGATCTCGCCGTCGGTTGGTATCGACGTGCCTGCAATCAGTTTCAGAAGCGTGCTTTTACCCGAGCCGTTGGGGCCTATCAGGCCGAGGGCCTGCCCCTTCTTGAGCTTCATCGAGACATCCTTGAGCGCCCAGAAGGGGTAGTGGTAGACGCGCTTGCCGAAGGTTACCCACTCGATTATGCGCGCGCGCTGGCCGGGATAAAGGCGGTAAAGCTTGCTGACATCGCGGACGTCGATAGCGATGCCTTCCGGCGCGTTTTCTGCTTCGGTCTTCTCCTCATCCCGCGGTTTCATCTCTTCAAACATCAAATCATGTCCGGAATATCGTTGTGCAACGACTTATAGATTTTTATGCCGATATAGAATATGAGCGCCGAAAGTGCGGCGAAAACCATAACTTCGTTGAACTCCGGTACGGTTTCCATGTAAAAGGCTTCGCGGTACCATTTGGACAAGTAGTACCAGGGATTCAGAGTGTACGAAAGCCAGAGCCATTCCGGCATGAGCAGCTTGCCGTCGTGGAAAACGATGGATGAAGGGTAAACGATCGGTGTGAGCCAGAACCAGGCCATCATCACCACGGCCAGTATCTGCCCCATGTCGCGCAGGAAGACGTTGAGGGTCGCCATGCTGAATGCTATACCGAGGCTGAAAACGATCTGCAGGGCAATGATGCCCGGCAGCAGCAAGAAATGCGCCGTCGGCCGCCATCCCCCGAAGACAAAAATGATGAGTGTGAAAATCGAGAAGCTGATAGCCAGCGTTATCAGGCTGGAGCATAGTTCCTGAATTATGAGCGTTTCTTCGGGGAAGTTTATCTTTTTGATAAGGTTGGAATTGCTCACGAAAACGTTAGTGACGCGCATTAGGTATTCCTGAAAAGCGATCCAGGGCAGCAGTCCGGCGCATAAAAAAATGGTGTAGTCGAGCGGGCCTCCGCCCAGCCCGACCAGCTGGCCGCGGTTAATCAGGCTGAAGATTATCGAAAAAACGAGAATCTGGGAGAGCGGATGGATGACCGTCCAGAAAATGCCCATCAATGAACCGACGTAGCGGCCACGCAGGTCACGGGCGACGAAAGCCCAGATCAGGTGCTGATTATCGAGAATCCGTTTTAGCATTATCTCTTAAAAACGATGAACGATAGTGACAGTCCAGACAACGGCGATGATGGTATCCGATGGCCTTTTCTCCGTCAACGAGCCGTGACACGAAAGAGGAACAAAGAAACGCACTCGGTTTCAATCAGCTCGAAGTGCAGCATGCGCGATCGTATGCTACGATTGATCGACTGACAGAGGATTTCTCATGAAGGTACTCACTATCCTGCTCGCTTTGTTTTTCAACACGGTGCAACTCGACCCGGCGACCGTGGCGGAGCGTGTTCAGCTCGTATACGACAACGCCGCGGCCCTGCGCTGTGAGTTCGTTCAGCTTTACCGCAGCGGCACAACCGGCAAGGTGACCGAAGCCGGCGGCGAGCTGCGCATCAAGAAGCCCGGCAAAATGCGCTGGGACTACCAGACTCCCGAGAAAAAACTATATGTCTCCAACGGCGAGACCGTCTACTGGTACCTGCCCGAGGATCGCCAAGCCACAAGAATGAGCCTTGAGGAGGCCGACCAGCAACAAACGCAGATTCTTTTTCTCACCGGCCGCGGCGATCTCCTGCGAGATTTTGAGGTTTCCCAGGAGCAGGTTGAAGAGGCGCTCTACGAGGAATCGTTTTTCATTCGCCTAGTACCGAAGAGGGAGGAGGAATTCGATTATCTGGTGCTCGAGATCAATCCCAGCGACTTCTTCGTCGAGCGCATGATCGTTTTCGACACTTTTGGAAACAGCACTGATTACCGCTTCATCAATATCCGCCCGGCTGAATTATCGGATTCCGAATTCGAATTCACCGTCCCCCGAGGAGTAGAAGTATTCGAGGGCAAATGAGCTTAGATCGGCCCATGCACAGGTTAGCGAGTCCTCTGGAAGTTGTCCGCCTTTTTCTATTACCCACCTTGCTGGCCTTGATTTTTTCACTCTCCGTTTATGCTCAGGAAGAGCTTATATCAATTGAAATCAGGGGTACCGTCACTACGGACGCCGGCGAAAAACTCGCAAGTGGCGAGCTGGAACTGCGATTCACCAGAATCATCGAGGACGAGAGCGGGCTTACTCAACAGATAGATGAGAGAGTAGCCGTTACTACCGACGAGCAAGGATTCTACTCTCTGAAATTGAACATCTCTCCTGCCTGGACCAACTTCGTGCTGCGAATCAATGCGTCGAGATTGGACAGTATCCATTACCAGCAACCGCACGAGCGCACTCTCACGGAACTGATAGTGACGGGAATCGAGAGTGGAACTTTCGAATTCGAGGTGAATTGGCTGATCGAAAGCCGGCCGCGTTGGACTGAGTTGCGCAGCAGAATAGACCGATTCGGCGAGAACAGCACTCAAGGCCGCCTCCTGCGCGACTTCGGCCTGCCGGAGCACGAGCAGGAAATAAGAGTCGACGGCAGAATTATTAACATCTGGTTTTACTACACCCAGGGTTTCGCAATCCGTTTCATCGATGGAGTGCGCGATAAGGAATTCCGCTTCCGACCGAGAAATCCGCCCCAGAGATTAAATTGATTGACCTTGTTGATCACAGATTACTATAAATTAGCATTGTGACCTGGCAGCCACGCGGAGTAAGGAATGCGCCGTAACAAGATATTCGCGCTGATAAAGAACAAGCTTGCGCAAACCGAGAAACAGATTCTTGGGGAAATGAGCAGCGACATTCCTGTCGTCAGGGAAATGGGCTCATACATCACCGAAAGCGGAGGAAAGCGCATCCGCCCCGCCTTACTGAGCCTGAGTGGCCTCGCTTGCGGTTATCAAGGAGACAAGGACATTCGTTACGGCGTTGTGTTCGAGTTTGTTCACACTGCCACGCTGATACACGACGATATAATCGATGAGTCTGAGCTGCGCCGAGGACGCCGAGTGATGCACGACATCTACGGAACGACAATTTCCATCCTCTTCGGCGATTATCTCTACAACACAGCCATGGAAATGGCTTTGCGCGACGACGATCTCAGGATCATCAGGTTGATCTGTCGCGCCACCAACAGGATGATCGAGGGAGAAATCATCCAGGAGAAACGCAATTATATCGTCGAGCTCAGCATTGATGATTACATGGACCTCATCACTCGCAAAACAGCCGATCTGTTCTCTTCGTGCGCCCTTGCCGGCGCGATACTCGCAGATGCAGGCGAGGAGGTCGAAAATGCCATGGCAAATTACGGCCTCAACCTGGGCATCGCTTTTCAGATAGTCGACGATTATTTCGACTACAGCGCAACCAGAGAGCGAATCGGCAAGCCCGTCGGCAGCGACCTCAACGAGGGCAAGATCACGTATCCGTTGCTGGTTCTCTTTGAGCGGGCGGGAGAGGAAGCGATAAAGATCGTTAAGGCGGCTTTTACCCGCAGAAGCGTGAATGAGGATAAATTGCAGAGATTGATTGCGATGATGCGGAAACACAACGCGTTGGAAGAGACTATCGACGTAGCCCGCTTCTACGCTGAGAAGGCGAGAGAAGCGCTTGAGCCGCTTCCGCCATCGGATTACCTCGAAGCTCTTCTTGAGTTGCCGCGCTATGTTGTTGAGCGCTCCAAATAGCTATTTAAACCGGACCTCTTCTATTTGCAGCTTTGACCATCTCGTAATCGGAGAACATGTCGATTTCGATAGTCACGCCGAAAATGAGTGCCTGCTTTAGATAACATAGGTGTGAGAGTCGATATGGCGGGGCAAGATAGGCTCGCTTTGTGCCAGCGACAAGAGGAAAAGCCCATTCCTTCGCTGTGATATACTTCGACTTCATCCAAAGCAGGATCCGAAATGATATCAGCCTTGATTGTCGACGACCAGGAAGCAGTCGCCAGAACACTGATGAGTTACCTCGAGATGGAGGGTTACCACGCGTGGGCGGTCGAAAACGGCGCTGCTGCTCTTGCTTCGCTAAAGAAAAGCACGCCTTCGGTGGTTTTTCTGGATCTTATGCTTCCGGATATGGACGGTATAGCCCTGTTGTCAAAGATCAAGAACAATAATTCGGCCACGAAGGTTATCGCAATGTCCGGCGACGAGGCATTACTAGAAAGAGCTTCATCTTGCTCTGATGCGGTTTTAGCCAAGCCCCTCAAATCGGTCGAAATCAAAAAAGCGTTGGAAAAAGCTGCTGTGATTATTTAGGTGACCAAAGATGCCCGAGCCCATAATCCTTGTCGTAGATGATGAGAAAAACATCCTCACATCACTCAAAACCGCCCTTTCTCTTGAGAACTTCAGCGTGCTGCTGGCAGGATCGGGAGAGCTCGCCCTGAAACGCCTCGAAGATGACGATGTAGATCTTGCGCTTCTCGACGTGAAGATGCCCGGCATTGATGGAATCGAGACGCTTCGCCGCATAAAGGATAGGTGGCCTCAGATCCCGGTAGTGATGATGAGCGGTCACGGGACGATACAAACTGCCCTCGAGGCGGTCAGGCTTGGTGCGGTCGATTTTGTCGAGAAACCTTTGTCGACAGAAAGGCTGATAGTCACTATCCGCAACGCGCTGAAGCTGGAGACGCTGAAGCGTGAAAACCTGGACCTGCGCGCAGATCTCGGCGAGCAGCTTGAGATTATCGGCTCCAGCACAGCACTGGCGGAAGTGCTCGAAAAAGTGGGAGTTACCGCTCCCGCCGAGAGCCGCGTGATGATCCGTGGAGAAAACGGTACCGGCAAGGAATTGATCGCGCGGACCATCCACGCCGCCAGCCCGCGTGCCTCTCGCCCGTTTGTCAAAGTCAACTGCGCCGCTGTGCCTGCGGAGCTGATCGAAAGCGAGCTGTTCGGTCACGTAAAAGGCGCTTTCACGGGCGCAATTGCTCCGCGGAAGGGCAAGTTCGAGCTGGCCGACAGCGGCACCGTTTTCCTCGATGAAATCGGCGACATGAAGCTCGAGATGCAGAGCAAGCTGCTTAGAGTGCTTCAGGAAGGCGAATTCGAGCGCGTCGGCGGGGAGAAAACCATCACCGTCGATGTCAGGGTGATTTCAGCCACAAACCGCGATCTTGAAAAACTTGTTGCGGATGAGGTTTTTCGTCAGGATCTATATTACCGCCTGGCAGTGATACCTATAACCGTTCCACCATTGAGAGACCGCCTGGAAGACATTCCGGAACTGGTGGAGTTTTTTACAGTAAGGGTCTGCAGTAAGAACAACCGCCGCCATGTAACTTTTGACGATGAGGCAATGAATATGCTTCGGATGCACCCCTGGCCGGGAAATGTGAGGGAGTTGCAGAATATTGTCGAGCGGATAATCATTCTGACTAAGGGCGACCGGATAGGCCCTCAGGATGTCGCTGCGGCGCTGCCAGTCTCGATTCAGGCCGGTGAAATGGGTCTGATTTCCCCCGGTAAACCACTGAGGGAGATGGTAGCGGAATTCGAGAAGATGGCGATCGAGAAAGCGATCAAGCTCAATTCAGGGCAGGTGAGCAATACGGCCAGGCAACTCGGCCTGGAGAGGAGCCATCTGTACAAGAAAATGAGGGCTTATGGAATCAAGCCCCGCTGATCTGCTGAATCCCTTAAGCTGATAGTCCCGTCTATTTTGGCCATTGGGCGAATTCGCCGTCGCGCATGGTGATCTCCCGCGTGAATTCATCGATCGGGAACTCTCCTTCAAAGGCGTGGTCGCCCTCGCCATCGGATCCGCGGCTGGTGAGGTTGTAGTGTTTTCCATCGTCCTCGGTGTTGTATACGAACTCGTTGTGCCAGCCGTCCAGGACAAACCAGATGTTATTGCTCTGCGCTTCCTGAAGAATTTCGTTGAGATCATGGATATTCTCAGCAATGGGATATCTGGTGGTGTCGGCGTTATATGCGCCGAGATGCAGCGCAAGGGTGTGCATGTTGGCCATTGACTGCTTCTGACGGGAGCGATCAAGCGTATTAAGGTAGTAGGGAACACCAATAACGGCGAGGATGCCGATGATCGCTATCACAATTAGAAGCTCGATCAGAGTAAAGCCTGAGTCGCTGTTTCTCCCAAACACGTCTACAACCCTCACCTCTCTCTGCTATTTCGTTGATTCCACTAACTGCGCCCGTCCGCGTTCGAGATTCAAGGGCTGATGTATTTTCAGCTTTTATGCTCTACTTTTCGCAAGCTTCATACCAACTTTACATGTGTTCTCGCTTAGATGGTCAATCCACTGCAAATATCAGAATACAAATCATTTATTTGATATTTGATGTTGGGGACAATTGATTTGCTATGTGTGAATCATAGAAACGTTACATTCTATGTCCGGAGCAGATTGACAAAAATTGTCACTTTCGAAGGCGCAGACACTTGTTTTCGATGGAGGCGAAGACCCGGATTTATTATTAAACGATTCTACTTACCATTGAACTCTTCGATTTGTTCCTGCAAGACTCGCTTGCGCAACTCTTTCTTGAGGACCTTACCGGTGGCCGTGCGAGGCAGTTCCGTTTCAAACGAGAATATCCTGGGCACTTTATAGCGGGCGAGGTGATCCATGCAGTATTTTTTAAGCTCTTTCTCGGTAGCGTGCTGGCCCTCTTTGAGCACTACGAAGGCTTTTGGCATTTCTCCGCGGGCTGCGTCGGGCACACCTATAACCGCGGCATCGGCGATCGCAGGATGCTTGTACAGAATTTCCTCGACCTCTCTGGGGTAGATGTTGCAGCCACGGTAGATCAGCATGTCTTTCTTGCGCTCGACTATGAAGATATAGCCGTCGTCGTCGATGTGGGCGATGTCGCCGGTGTAAAGCCAGCCATCACGCATAGTCGCAGCGGTTTCCTCCGGCTGATTGTAATAGCCCATCATTACGTTTGGGCCTCTCACCAGAATCTCGCCGTCGTACCCGCGAGGAGCCTCTTTGCCATCCTCATCGACAATCTTTACCTCCACATCGTCGACAGGCAGTCCAACGGAACCGGCTTTATGAAGGCCGTCGATGGGATTAACGCTGACGACGGGCGAGGCCTCGCTCAAGCCGTATCCTTCAACCAGCGGCCGCCTGAATTTGCTTTCGAAGTTGTGGAGGATCTCAACCGGCAGGGGGGCGCCACCGCTGATGTAAAGCCTGACGGGATTCAACCATCTGGTTATGGGATTGAGCTTTGCGCCAAGCAAAGCGTTGTACACGCTGGGGACGCCAATCATAATGGTGGGACGATAACGTTTGATCGCCGCCCTGATCTCCACGCGGTCGATTCTATCCACCAGCACTATCGGCACGCCAAACTGTATCGGGAGGATCATACAAACCAATTCGGTAAAGGTGTGGAACATCGGCAGGAAGAGTAGAATCTTGTCGTTACGGTTGATCTTCAGGACAGTGGTACAGCTTGTAGAATTGGCGACCAGGTTGCGGTGGCTGAGCATTGCTCCCTTCGGGTGGCCGGTCGTTCCGGAGGTGTACATTATCACTGCGAGTTCTTCCGGACTCAATTCCCGCGTGGGCGAAGGTCTTTCGGAGGACATGGACTTGAATGAGCTGATACGGATGTAATTCTTGTCGGTGTCTGCAAAATCCAGCTCGTTGATCCTATCATCGTCGTCGATAAACAGGATGTTCTTCACTGTAGTGAGCTTGTTCTCGATTCCCTTGATCTCGGAGGCGTAGTATTTCGGCGATGTTATCAGTGTGTGAACGCCGCAATCCTCAAGCATGTATTTGATTTCGTGGCCTTTGAGGAAGTTGTTGATGGGCACCACCGGCGCACCGATCCTGTGCAGAGCGTAATAAGCAAAGAGATATTCGGGGCGATTATCGAGCAGGATGGCCACCTTGGATCCCGTCTCGATGCCGATACCAAGCAGGCCGTTGCTGAAGCGGTTGATTATCGATTCGCACTCTCGATACGAGTACTTTTTCCCCTTGTAGATAACCATAGGCTTGCGTGGGACCCGCTCCACTGCCTGTGTCAGGAGATCGCCGATTTTCATCTCTTCTTCTCCGTCTTTTTTTTTGAATCAGAGTCGAGCAGAAGATAGCACTTTTTCCTTAAAAAGGCAAAAGAATCGGTTGTGTAGCGGCGGCTCGCGAATCGCCTTGACCAATGCAGCCGCCTTGCTCTAGCATGGATATATCGATCAGAACAGCGCAGGGGGGGGATCATGAGTAATCCGGAGTCCGAAAACTGTATCAGAATCCGTCCGTATCCCAAAGTTATCTTCTTTTATCCGTCGGTTCTGCTGGCGATCGTATACTCGATTATGAGCCTGTTTGGCTTCGACACCACGGGCAACCAGCTTCTAAACATGATCTTCATGGCCGTGTTCAGCATCAACGTGCTGATCTTCGCATTCGACTTTTCCGTCTTGATGACGATCATCTGGCTGATTGTAGTCGCCTTGGGAACGGTTGTGATCTTCCTTTGGAACTCGATTGCAGACGGCGGCGTCTTCGGCGCCATTGCCGGCGTGCTTGGTAGTATCCAGCTGGGAATGAACAGCCACTTCTATTATTACTTCAGTATCTTCTTCTTGATCGTGTACTTGCTCGTTTGGATCAAGACTCGTTTTAACTACTGGGACATCCGTCACAACGAGCTGTTTCACAAACACGGTTTCCTTGCCGACACGCAGCGTATCAATGCACCAAATCTCAGCTACAAGCGCGAGATAAAGGACGTATTCGAATATCTGCTGCTTCGCGGCGGCCGGTTGAAGCTGATCCCGCAGAATCACGAACCGTACGTGATAGATACAGTGCTCAACATCAAGAAGAAGGATGCCAAGGTGGGGGAGATCCTCTCGAAGATGAAGGTGACGGTGGATCAGGGATCATAACTTTGCAGGACTAAGGTTCAGGCTGTTAGGTTAATTGAGCGCAATTCTGTTGTCATGCTGTTCTTTCTCACGATCGACTGCTTTCTCTGATCAATCCCGACTGATTATTGTTCCAGATCCCCCGGCGCCAGTGACCAAATAGCTTTGGCATCAACCCAGTAGATATCTCCGTCATCGGATGAAAAAAATAAGTATTTCCCGTCGGAAGAAAGACTAGGTATGTGATTGTGTCCATCATTGATCTTCTCGCCAAGGTTGTAGCCCTGGCTCCAATGGCCTCCATTCTTCCGAGAGCTTACATAGATATCAGACCGATCGAATCCTCCTGGTCGCGCGGAATCGAAGACCAGCATACCGCCATCGTGTGAGATACAACCATGCGCATCGAATTGTTCTGAATTGATCTCGCCCTTCAATTTCTCCGGAATGGAAAATTCGCCGTTTTCATATGTCATCATGGCGATATCCCTGCTGGTTTCCTCACTTGCAGGAGTACAGAAATAGAAAGTCTGGAAATCCGCTGTTGTTAAACAATACGCGTCAACGAGAAAACGGGGTTCTCTCCAACTGTCTCCTTTCCTCTCGACCAGCCATGTGCCTGACTGGAGACCCGCATCTTCGGGACATTGCCTAAAAAAGAGCATGAATTTGCCGTCGGGCGTGATGAATGGAGCAAAATCTCGATAGACACCCGAAAAGGGGGCTATTTCAGGCTCCGCCCACGTGCCGTTTTGCTCAAGCACCATCCAAATTGCCCAGTTAGAGCTAATATCCATAGTCTCGGAGCGTGCAAAATAGATCTCTCTGCCATCTGGCATACAAGTTATACCCATCTCGTGATGGTCTTCCGTTGATACTATTTCACGTGCAAAGATTTCTGGTTCATCCCCAGGTGGTTTCTGGCCAAGATAGGGCTCTGAAAGGTCGGTTGTTTCTTTGGTGTTCTCGCCACATCCTGAGAGAAGCAAGAGGAGTGAGATCATCAATAATTGCCGCATAGCTACCTCCACCCTTCCACATGCATAAGTTGGATAGTGAATATAGTGTTGATATGTAAAGATTTCAAGGTGACGAAGGATTGACTGCCGCGAATGCTATTCACCAGACACATACAATAGAGTCAATTTATTGGGCGATGCTTTTTTCGATTATTTGGAAATCACTCTTGCCGATCTCAGTGATGCCGTTTCTCAGAGCCAATGTACGGTGCTTCTCTGGGTACTGCGCGAAGACGTCGAGCTTCGAGTAAAGCGGGCGGGCGTCGAGACGATTCCCGGCAAGAACGACCAGCGTCTTGCATGAGATGCGCGCGCTCAATTCGTTATCGCCCACGGGCCAGCGGGGGCTGTCGTCTTCACGGGCCGTGCCGATGATTTCCAGAATCGCCCCGAATTCCGCCTTGCGTTTGATGTAAAGGGCCACTTTGTCGCCGGGTTTGAGCTTCTGCAGGGTGCGCATCATCCGCCGGCGCACTCCCACGGTATCCAGGCGGTCGTTTTCCAAATCGTTTACGAAGTTTTCATTCTCGGCGCTGACAAGCCAGTAGCTCCGGCCTCCGTCATCCTGCTTGTCCTTGCTGGGTGCTGCTTTCCCCTTTTTCCAGCGACGCAGACCGTAGCGCCCGCTGTCAACGCGGAGGAAATCGCTGTTGGCTCCGTTTTTCTTTATGTCCACCGAGATGCGGGCACCCATAGTCCACTCAGGAGTTTTACCATGGCTCTCGAGGTAACGCTTCTGGATGGCGAGCTCGGTGATCTTCTTGAAGTGCATCGGCACTTTCATCTCCTCGAGCACAAGCCTGGCGGCTTCGAGGAAGGTCATCGTTCCTTTGCGAGCAACCATTATCTGTAATCCAAGAGCGATAAAAGAGTTAACCGGTCTTATGCAACCGGTTGTTTCAATTCAGGTTGCCATAGAGATGGTAATCTCAGCAGGACATTACACTATATATTGCAGAAACCGCTGTTGGCAAGCGTTTTCGGGTCAGTCCCACCAACCCTTTGCTTTACCCTGGTTGATATAGCGTTCGGCTTCGACCGCCGCCAATGTACCTTCGCCGACGCTGACGCTGACCTGCTTGCAGATGTTCGGCTTGACATCGCCGATCGCGTAGAGGCCGGGTATCGATGTTTCCATCTTTGTGTTTGTAACGATGTAAGCTTCATCGTCCAGTTCGACTGCGTCCTTGACGAGGAAGGAGTTGGGCACGAAGCCGATGAGAATAAACACCGCTCCGACATCCAGACGGGAAATCTCGTCCGTTTTTACGTTTTTGATATTCAGGTGCGTGACCTTCTGATCGCCGCAAACTTCATCTACTACGGAATCCCACACGAATTCGATTTTGGGATTGGCAAAGGCCTCATTCTGGAGACTTATCTTTGCGCGCAACTCATCCCTGCGGTGGATGATGTGGATTTTCGATCCAAAGCGCGTAAGGAACATTCCCTCCTCGACAGCTGCATCGCCGCCCCCGACAACTGCTATGACTTCATCCCTGAAAAAGGCGCCGTCGCAGATGGCGCAGTAGCTCACTCCCGCCCCGGCAAACTCCTTCTCGCCCTTGACGTCCAGTTTGCGGTTCTCGCCGCCGGGAGCCATGATCACCACTTTCGCCTTGTATTGCCCCCGGTCGGAACGTACGTGCTTCAGGTTGTCCTCGCAGCAACTGATCTCCTCCACGTTTTCCTGACGGATTTCGCAGCCGTGTGCCTTGGCGTGATTGGCGAACCTTTCAGCAAGTTCCGCACCGGGAATGCTCTCGAATCCGGGATAATTCTCGATGCGGTGGGTATTGTTCAACTGGCCGCCCGGTATCATTTTCTCGAGCAGAAGAGTTTTCAGCGTAGCTCGTGATGCGTACATCCCCGCCGTCAATCCGGCCGGGCCGCCGCCGATGATGACAACATCGTAATACTGCACGTTTTCCGATTCGCTCACCTGGTCACTCCATGAAGATAATAAATCAGGATACTATTTCAGAGGCGAAAACAACCTCAATCCCGGCCTCCAGAAATTCCCTCGCGGCGATCCTCAAAGCCTCCAGGGTTTCCTCGCTCGGGTGGCCGATAGCGACGGCAACGCCCCTCTCTTTTGCCAGCCGGATCAGCTTTCGAAGCATCTCGAGGCGGTAGTTTACATCACTATTATCTATCTCATCCAGAAATACGGCGCGCTCAGCACTCGGGATGTTGAGCATCCGGGCAGTTTGGAATCCGAGAGTCTGGGCCGAAGTCCGGCTGTCGATGAAATATAGATTCCTCTTACCGATGGACGCCAGAACGAGGTTCACGACGCGCCCATCGGCCATCGCGCGCGAGCCCATGTGATTGTTCACACCGCTCGCGTGCGGCACTGACTCGAGATACGCCTCTGTTCTCGCTGAAATCAAAGCGTCCTCAAGATCGACAAGTATCGCTCCCCGGCCAGGATTGTTCTCGGGGTAGTCGTTGGGCTCCATCGGCATGTGGATCATTGTCTCAACACCCAACTGATGCGCGCGCACGGCTATTTCCGTTGAAAAAGCCTGATTCGGAATAATTGAGAGAGTAAGCTTCAGGCCCTCGATGTCCATGAAGCGACGGGCCATCTCGCTGTCGAATCCGAAGTCGTCAATGATTATGGCCACCCGTGGAGGAGTCAGTAATACTGTCTTGACGCTGTCGATTTTCTTGAGGCTGATCCCTCGGCCTTCCGGAGAGTCGGTGAAAATAAGCCGATGGCTGACCTCTCCGTCCAGAGAAACGTCAACCGACAACGATTCGCCGAAGTACGAATAATCGCCGCTCATCTCGCCGAGCTTTATACGGCTTCGCAAGGCATCAATAGCATCAGAAGGGTTAAGACCGTTCTGCACGCTGATTACCCAGTGGGGAATCTTCGAACCGATAGCTTCGTCCCGGGGCGGACTCTGCCAGAATTCCCGAATCAGCAAAGGCGGGCCATTCAATTCCATCGCCGACATTTCGCTGTAGAGGTGGCTGTCAAGCTCGAGCTGCCGCTCCGATAAAAGCTGCCAGCGGGTTCCAAGAAAAGCCTGGGCATCCAGGAAATATCGTTGTGCTATCTGGGTTTGCGGTGGCACAAACAGCAACCTGTGCGACAAACGTTCCCCGATATAGGCCTCCACAACCAGGGGGAGCTCTTCATCCTCGGGAGACCAACGGACCATCGGCATGGCCTTGGCTTCTTCAATCGCGGCGGAAAGGCGGCTGCGCGCATGGGGGATATCGAAACCTTCAGGCAGGCGTATGCGCCAGTTCAGCGCATACCAGGAGTTGGAATTGTCGCCAAGCAGCTCTTTGCTTTCCGAGACAGACCGGGATTCCGGCCGAATCCCAAGCTGAATAATAACGCCCCTTAAGGCGCTGTTAAGAGTGCCGCGCCGGGCTTCAAATTGTCCAAGCGGATCACTGAACAGCAAATGCTGAGATATCAGCAACAAAGCCACCACCCAGAGGGCGGCGGCTCCTATTAACCAGGATATTATTTTCGCTCGGCCGATAGGTGAGGGCATGATCAGGCTAAGTTATCAACTGGCCAAGGAAAGCGCTACTTGTTGTGACGCGTCCGCTGCACGTGCCAGTTCAAGAGCCTTTTCCAGGATTCTATCGCTTTCTTCGTCATCGGTTGTTTTGGGGATCTCGTGGTCCGGCTCGATCCCGCTCTGGCTGATATTGATATCTCCCGGGCCGATAACCCTCGCATACGAAATGTTCAGCAAGGCGCCTTCCTCAAGTTCCAGCTTTTTCTGAACCGTACCGATTCCCAATGTGGTTCGCCCCACGACTTCAACATAATCCTGCGCTGAAAGGGCCGCAGCAAAAAACTCAGCTGCTCTACCCGTCGTTTCATCGCTTAGCAGATAGATATTGAAGTCGAAAGCAAATTCGTCGGCCGTGTATTCGGTGGACGAAGTTTTTGTGTTCAGCGATACCAGCAATCCCTCTTTGACAAACAGATCGGCAACGTGCACGGCTTCTTCGAGGTTCCCGTTGAGGTTGCCGCGGATGTCGATGATCAAATTGGAGACGTACGCGCCCCTGAATTCCGCGCAGGCCGACTGCACCGCCTCGAGAGTCCCGAGTTCAAAAGAGGGGATATGGATGTACCCGGCCTCGTCCTTCACCTCCCAGCGCACTTTCCGCGGCTGGAGAATTTTTCGTTCGACATCGAATGTCAGGAACTGGCGCATGTTGGCGCGCACGATGCTAAAGCTTGCGGAACTGTCGGGTTCTCCCTTCATCAACAGCTCGATCATCATAATCGGGAGCTCCCGCGTCGACAGACCATCGATCGCCCTGATAAGGTCCCCGACGAAAACACCCGAGTTGTCCGCCGGCGATTGCGGCCGGATGAAAACCACTTGCGCATAGCCGTTAAGGGGATTTTTCACCACTTCTATACCCGTCGAAGCTCTACGCTTGGGTAGCTCCTCCTGGTATTGCCGGTACTCCTCAGCGGTTAGATAGCTACTCTCCGAGTCGAGCATCTTGGCCATGCCCTTGAGCGCTCCGTCGAAAATCATCGTGGTCCTGACCGGCTCGACATAGTCGCTGCGGATGTGGCTCATTACCTCAATGAAGATGTCCAGCTTCTTGTAGATATCTTCGCGCTCGTCGACCTGGCTGAGAAGTGCGCCGAAGGTTACGGCGGCCACCAGCACGGCCGAGCTGAGCACCATTACAAATCTGACTTTACGATTCAGCACGTTGCAGCCTCTCTATACATTTACACTATTGTAATACTTAACTGCTTTGATTTTCCATCCTGCCGGCAGCATATCAATTTCTACGCCGCCTCAACCATGCCAGCGGATCCAGGGCATCGGCATGCCGCCTGATCTCGAAATGCAGTATCGTACCCTTGAGCGAGCCGGTTTGTCCGATTGTCCCCACCTGTTGCCCGGCCGCCACCTGATCCCCCAAATTCACACTGAACTGGTCCAGGTGCGCATAGATGCTATAGTAATTATTGCCGTGATCAAGGAAAACGATGTTCCCCCGCCCATCGGTCCAATCGCGAAACACCACCTTGCCGTCGAAAACCGCTATCACCGGGGTCCCCAGTGGGGCTTTTATGTCTATTCCATCGTTTTCGAGAACCACATCGTAGACCTGATCGCGGATCTGACCGAATGTGGCGATGACTTCGCCTGGACAGGGCCATGAGAGGCGACCGCGGGCGTTGGCGAAATTTAATGCCGACGCCTGGGATTCGGCGCTGGTAATTTCTTTAATCAACTTCTGAAGTTTGCTTCGTGCTGCCATCTTGTCTTCCAACGCCTTGTCGTAAATACCTCTTTTCGAACGAATCTGATCCAGCATCCGTTGCTGGTCGGCTTCGGTCTTGAGAGCCTCCTGCGTGTGCTCTTTCTCGCTTTCCCTCAGTTGCTCCAGATCCGATATCGCCGTGCGGAGGTTCTCCTGCTGCGCCCGCAAAGTTTCGATGTCCGCTTTGTATTTCTCGACGAATCCCATTTCCCGTCCGGCTATCGCTGCCAAGTAGCTCTGCGCAAGGCCGACTTCCTCCGGCTTGGGCACGGACAGTAATGCGCGCAGAAGCCCCTGCCGGCCGCTGATGTACAGCCGGCGTATGATCGATCCGAGCTGTCCCTGTCGCGACCTGAGGGATTCGGAGATGACGGCGGTTTCCTTATCCAATTCAGCTATTCTCTCCTCGGTCGAGACGATCTCAAGCCCGAGCCGCTCTACTTCTTTAGTATGGATACGGAACTCTATTCGGAGCCGCTCGATTGTTCTGATCGTGCTGTCTTCATCACTCTGGAGATTGGTAATATCCTGCCGCAGACGCTTTATCTCCAGATCGATACGGCGCAGTTGATGTTCTCGGTCCTGCCTGGTCTGGATCGCCGATGCCGGATAAAGAGAGAAACCGGCGACGAGCGCTAACAAAATCAAAACCGTCATCGCCAGCCGCCGGATCACTTGCAGTTTTACTCCCAGGGCGGTCGTGGGACAGACCGCTTTCTCACAGCACTTTTCAATAAGTGTAGAATCCCTTGCCCGTCTTTCTCCCGAGGTAACCGGCGTCCACATGCTTGCGAAGCAGGGGGCAGGGGCGGTATTTGCTGTCGCCCAGCCCATCGTAAAGGACTTCCATGATGAACAGGCAGGTGTCCAGGCCGATAAGGTCGGCCAGCGCCAGCGGGCCCAGCGGGTGGGCCATGCCGAGCTTCATCACACCGTCGATCGCCTCCGCCGTGCCCACGCCCTCCATCAGGCAGTATACGGCTTCGTTGATCATCGGCATCAGGATCCTGTTGGAGATGAAGCCCGGGTAGTCGTTGGCCTCGATCGGTACTTTGCCGAGTTTTTCGGCGAGATCCTTCGTCACGTCGAATGTTTCGTCGCTGGTGGCCAGGCCGCGAATCACCTCGACCAGTTTGAGCACAGGCACGGGATTCATGAAGTGCATGCCGATCACGCGGCTTGAATCCTCGACATTACCGGCAATCTTGGTGATCGAGATCGTGGACGTGTTGCTGGCCAAGATGATGTCGGGGCGGCAGATCTCGTCGAGCTTTTTGAACAATTCGGCTTTGACGTCGTATTTCTCGATCACCGCCTCGACGACGAAATCGGCGTCCTTGAGCGCACCAAAGTCGGCACTTGTGGCTATCCGTTCGAGGGCAGCCTGCTTCACATCCGCGCTGAATTTCTCCTTATCGACACCGCGCTGAAGATTCTTATCGATTACTTTCACGCTCTTCTCGAGAATCCCGTCGCTGACGTCGTTGAGGATCACATCGTAACCGGCGAAAGCGGCGACGTGAGCGATGCCGCCACCCATCTGGCCAGCGCCGATCACGCCTATTTTCTTGATTTTCATATCAACGCCTCCGTATTTCGTTTGCCAGCTTAACGTTCGACAGCCAGGGCCACCGCGTTGCCGCCACCCAGGCATAGCGCCGCCACGCCCTTTCCGGCTCCGCGGTCCATCATTGCGTAGATAAGAGTTGTCAGGATACGTGCTCCCGTGCAGCCGATCGGATGCCCGAGAGCCACTGCTCCGCCGTTGACATTAACCCTCTCGAAATCGATACCCATCTCCCCGCAGCAGGCTACAGCCTGCACGCTGAAGGCCTCATTGAGCTCCATCAGCTCGACGTCGTCAATTGTCCAGT
>CBFCZO010000055.1:0-19549 GCA_965602675.1 uncultured bacterium
TTCTTCTCCGGTCGGTGCTCCCCTCAGCGCTTGGTTATTGACAGCAAACCCGACAACGGCACCATGATTTTATGTACTCCCTCGGGCAACGACATCGAATATGTCGAATGCCCCTCGCCGCTGCAATTGAACGTGCTGACCTCAACCTCTCCGAGTCCGCTCGCTAGGTCGAGCACGATGAAGGGTGTGCCCTTCGCGTTGATGATGTCGACCCGCTCGATCCCGTCGGCACTGAGCGGCACGACGACGTCGTTGTAAACGCCCGCGATCATTTTGCCCCCCTTGCGGGCCACGACCAGCGGATAGTTGGCGCTGGGGTTGTGGGGCTCGAATGAGCCGTCGAGCAGCACCTCGCGGTTGTCGCTCCAGTAGCCCAACCAGAAAGCGACCATCTTGTGATGCTCCTGCGGCACCTCGTTCAGCTTCACCGACACCTGCGGCACCGCAAAGATGATGTTGAGGATCTGCAGCGCCGCGGTCTCAACCGGATCGCCCGCGTCCCAGACAAACATGTCGGAGTGGGTGGTGGTCTCCCCGCAGAGCAGCCGGACGTCGGTCGTGCGCACGCGGTTGACCAGCGCCATGTTGGGGCAGTCGGTGGCGCGGAACATGTTGCCGTACTTGCGCATCAGCGGGCCGATGTAGGGCTGGCGGAACTCGATCATGATCTCCGGCTTTATCGCCCGCAGCCGTGCCATGATATCGGTCATCAGCCGATCGACCGCCTCGTCGACCGAAGCGTAGTCCCGGCCGCCCGTCGCCTTGAAGACCGTTTTTTCATCGGGCCGGAACATGCCGATGAAGTCGAGCTTGAAGCCGTCGAGATCCCACTCCCTCACCGCCTTCTCATAGGTGCCGATGATGAACTCGCGAACCTCGGGGAAGCGCGGATCGAGCACGCTCGCGCCCTGCCCTTCCCAATACCAGAGGTACTTGCCCTTGAAGCGCTCGTAATTCCTCGATTTCTCGCCCACAAGCGAGAGCGAGTACCAGAGTACGAATTTCATCCCGAGATCGTGAACGCGGCTGACGAAGCCCTTCATATCGGGGGTCCGCTCCGGCAGCCAGTCGCCGGTGAAGGCGTAGCCGCGCTTGCTGTCGAGCGTCTGCCAGCCGTCGTCGACGATCACCGCCTTCATCCCCAGCCCGCTCGCCAGCCGGCACTGCTCCACCACTTCGTCAACCGTGATGTTTTGGTAGAAGCTGTACCATGTGGAGTAGAGCGGCTGCCTGGCTGCATCGGGCACCGGGGCGGGTTCGTAATTCTCTTTCGCCGCCCACCATTGTGACACGCCGGCCAGCGCGTCCCAGTAGGGTACAGGCCGGGTATCTATGCGGATCTCGACATTGTATTCGCTGATTGCCGGCGAGCGCTCGGCGAAGAAAGTCAGCGAGCTCTTGAAATGGGCGCCCTCCTCGATCCAATAGGTACCGATATCGACGCTGCGCAGCGCGTCGGAGCAGGCAAAGGTCATCCGGTTGCGGTCTGCGGTATCGTAAAGCGCATACACCGGCGCATAGCGCGCGGCACGCGAAGTGAAACCGCCCCAGAAGTCAGCCTTGTCGAGGCTGACCCGCGGCGTCCAGAAACCGTAAATGTCCACCGACGGCGCTTTCCAGCTCACTGAGAACTTCGGCGGCGTCTGCGCGACAGGCGAACGCAGCGTCAGCCTGAAGATCTTGACGTTCTCCTCGCGTTCATCGACATCCCAAGATGCTTCGAAATCTCCAAGCTCACCGTCGATCTGAAGGTCTGCCAGGTTCACGGCCATCGCCGGCTGTCGCTCACTCGTTATAACGCTCCCTGCTTCATCACCAGGGGGCACGCAACCCCAAGCGGCAAGTAACACAATAGCCGATAGAATCAATATGATCTTATTCATGTCCCCCCTCCACCACTTTATTTGAGGGATAACACATAGAGACACGGCGGGCAACGATTGCCGCGGCGGAACGGCTTATTATTTCGGATTACCTGGAATCAGAACGGTCAGGCAAGACCCAGCTTTTCTCGATAGAAGGGGACCGTTTTCTCCACGCCCTCTTTGAAGCCGACTCCCGGGTCCCAACCAAGTTCTTTGCGGATCAGGCTCGAGTCCAGCGAAATGTGGATCACCTCGCCGGGGCGGACATCGCCGTATATCGGATCGATCTCGTAGCCGCAGGCCGCGGCAACGGCGTCGTACACCTCCTGATCGCTGACCTCGAGCCCCAGCCCGATATTATAGAACCGCCCGTCGGGCGCTCCGGCGGCCAGCCTGAAGGCATCGACAACCTCGCTTACGAAAACATAGTCGCGCGTCTTGCTCCCGTCGCCGAAGATCGTGGGCTGTTTTCCGCCGAGCATCTGTTTGGAGAAAATCGCGACCACGCCCGCCTCGCCCTTGGGATTCTGGCGCGGACCGTAGATGTTGGCCAGTCTCAGAGTCGTACTGCCCAGTCCGTAGGAAAGGCGGTATACCTCGAGGTAGTGCTCCGCAACCAGCTTGTTGGCGCCATAAAGACAGAGCGGCTCGCGAGGCGTCGTTTCATCGCAGGGGATATCCTCGGGCTCGCCGTAGATAGCCCCGCCCGTGCTGGCGAATACCACCTTCCTCACACCGCCCTTGCGGCTACCCTCCAGCACTCTGATGGTACCCATGGCGTTGACGCGGGTGTCGAATATCGGGTCCTCGGCGCTTCTACGCACGTTGGCCTGCGCCGCCAGGTGGTAGACCAGCTCGGGCGACCAGCCGACCAGCAGTTCCTCAAAGCTCTCCCCGCTGACGTCGAGCTTCTCGAATTCCGCACCCGGATTAATGTTCTCCTCGAGGCCGGTGGAAAGGTCGTCTGCAACCAGAACCTGCCAGCCTTCATCGATCAATCGATCGGCCAGATGCGAGCCGATGAAGCCGGCCCCTCCGGTCACCAGCGCTCTTCTCCCCTCACTCATATCACTCCCCGGTTGGCCTGTGTATGTCCACTAGTTCCACGCTGACGGGTTCACCGTTGAGGAAGTAGGTCATCGCTTCGTGGAACGTTGCCGAGTGGTCGGTCAGGAAGATCGCGTCCCTCTCGGAAGGAAGCTCCCTCAGCAGGTTGCGCTCCTTCAGCTCCTTCTCCACCACCTCGGCGGTTGCCTCCGATGAGCTGATCAGCTCGACCGCCGGCCCCATGAACCGACCGATGGCGGGCGCCAGCAGCGGATAGTGAGTGCAGCCGAGCACCAGCGTATCGATCCCTTCCTCGGCCAGCGGTTGGAGGTAATCCTCGATCACCATGTTAGTAACCGGCTTGTCGAGCCAGCCCTCCTCCGCCAGCGGAACAAACAGGGGGCAGGCGCGGCTGCTGATGTTCGCATCGGGTCTTAGCTTACGGATGCAGGAGGGGTAAGCCTCGCTCCTGATCGTCGCGCTCGTCCCGATCACACCGATTTTGCCGCTGCGGCTGGCCTCCGCCGCCCTGCGGCAGCCCGGCTTGATGACGTCGAATACCGGCACCGGCGAGTGCGCCTGCAACTTGTCGATCGCCCAGGCCGATGCGGTGTTGCAGGCGACGACAAGTATCTTGACGCTGCGCTCGAGGAGAAAATCGGCGACCTGCAGGCTGTAGCGCTGGATCGTCACCGGGGACTTTGTGCCGTACGGCACGCGCGCGGTGTCGCCGAGATAAAGGATACGCTCGTTGGGAAGCCGGCGTTTCAGAGCCGCCATCACGGTCAGCCCGCCGATGCCGGAATCGAAAACGCCGATGGCCCTGCCGTTCACTGCACCGGCTCCTCGGGCTCCTCCTCCGTCTCACGGTCTGAGACGACCGCGGGGACGAAGAGATCCTCTTTTAGACTTAGCGGCTGGCTGATATCGACGTGCCCCGCCAGCGTTTCCACCTCGGCGCCCTCGATCAGAATCTGCACCCGGCGTATCGACGGGAAGTTGACGCAAAGCGTGTTGACTATCGAGTAGACGGTCATCAACTCTGCGGAAATGCCGCCACTATGATGATCGATCAAGGCGCGGTTGAAGGCAACAAAGGCGGTGCCGTCCTCGGCGAGATAGAGGCGCTGCAACGTGGTCCCCTCGGGCACCGTCGCCAACAAGCCCTCAGATGGAGACGGGCCCTGAATCAGCTTCTGCAGAAGTTGATCTGCCTGCTGGTCCAGCGAGATTGTGTTGAAAACGCTGCGCTGAGCGGGGACGAGCAGATCGGGGCGCCGCGGGCTCTGAAAAAAGACCACCATCTCGAGCTGCTGGGGAATCTCGAAAGAAGGCAGCTCGCTCTCCTCGCCTTCAGTCTGCTTGATTACGGGAACCGCCCTGTTGCTGCTCTGCCCGTCACCGAGTGTCAATACAACGGCAACCACAACCGCCGCGAGGGCAAATAAAACCGCCGCGGCGATGATCAGCATATTTCGGGTGCTCATCGACTGGAACCGGATGGCGCGATGGAGGGCCGGCCACTCTCCTTGATACGCTTGTATTCCTTGATCGCGTGAAGCAGCGACTCGGCTATGCGCGTGCGGTAAGAATCGGTGCGCAGAAGCCTTTCCTTGCCGGGATTGGAGATATAGTCGACCTCGACGAGCACCGCGGGCATCGCCACGCCCTTGAGCACCCGGAACGGCGCCTGCTTCACCCCGCGGTCTCGCGACTGCAGGTTGTCGTGGAATTCGTTCTGGATCACTTCGGCGACGAACTTGCTCTCCTCGATATACTTCTTGTGGATAACGTCGAACAGGATCAGTTTCAGGTCGTCGCTCTCGGCAGAATCGTTTCCACCTTCATCGTTCGCAAGCGCTTCGTTCTCAATCCTGGCTACATTGCGGGCATGCTCGTCGCTGGCTTTGAGGCTGAGAATGTAAGTCTCGGCGCCGTAGGCGCTGCGGACCTGGTGGGAGTTAATGTGGATGCTGATGTAGAGGTCGCCGCCTTCACTGTTCGCCTTCGCCGCGCGGTCCTCGAGTGACATACGGCTGTCATCGTCACGTATCAGCACCACCCTGACATTATCGCGGCGCAGGGCGGGATCTGTCCTGATCAGATCGCCCAGCTTGAGGGCGATCGCGAGGGTGACGTCCTTCTCCATCAGGCCGCCCGAGCCGATCGATCCCTGGTCCGAGCCTCCGTGCCCGGGATCGAGCACGATCGTCCGCACCTGCGGCGCACGCACCGCGTTGTCGTCGATGGCCGCGACGGCTGATATGGAAATCAGAGCTAGGACGGCGATTAACGCTCTGTTCATAGGCTCTAGCAATATGGTGGAGGCGGCGGGAATCGAACCCGCGTCCGAAAATGATCCGTCAAGAGTTTCTACATGCTTATTCGGTCTTTAAGCGTTTCGCCGCCGGAGAGGAGGACCGAAGCCCAAACCAGCCGCTAGCCCGCATGTTATTTCGCCCGGTGACGAGCAGGCGCTGCCGCCAGGCTATCCCGCTTTACGGCGCCCTTCCAAAACCCGCGGGAGGGATCCCGGAGGACGGGCAACTACTCTAAGCTGCCAGTGCTAACTGTGTGTCAGCAATTAAGTTTGTTCGCCTGTTTAACGAGGCGGCGGACCTCGGCATGCTGCTCTTGCTTCAACATTCCCGTCGAAGCCGTGTCGCCCCCGGTTTCGACGTAAACTACGAGCTTCTCAAGCAGGCGTATTCTATCTCACAGGCTCCGGAAAGTCAACGAGCCGGCGATTTGAACCGCCCTCATGCTTCGCCTAAAGCTCTATTATTTTTAGACTTACGAACGACGGCTTTGTTCCCGCCGCCATTGATGTAAAGCAAGCCCCGGCGATCTCATCCGAAACGTTCGGGGAAACATCTTGCGCAGCAGCACCGCTAGCGGCAATAATGGCTGACAGTGTAGGGGCCTTCATAATCATCTGTATACAAGAGCACTATGGGAAAAAAGAGACTTGCTTTCGAAATCGGGAACGCCACCGATGTAGGCTGCGTGCGCGAGCACAACGAAGACAGCTTCGCCTGCCTGGAGCCCGTCGGCAAGCGGCAGGCGGCGGAACGAGGATACCTCTTGCTCGTCTGCGATGGCATGGGAGGAGCGGTCGGCGGCAAAACCGCCAGCGGGATCGCGGCCGAAACGATTCCCGATGTTTATTACAGCAGCAACCATAAGCACCCCGCTGCGGCCCTCGAGGAAGCCCTCGGGGAGGCCAATCGCAGGATATTCAGGCGTGCGGAGGAAAAACCCGAACTTACCGGGATGGGCACGACCGCCGTGGCGGCGGCTGTTGCCGGTGGAAAAGCTTTTGTCGCCCACATAGGCGACAGCCGGTGCTATCTAATCCGCGACGGCGAAATCAGCCAGGTCACCGAGGACCACTCCGTCGTCCAGAAGATGGTGAGTGAAGGCTTGCTGACGCCGGAGCAGGCCCGCAACCATCCCGAAGGGCACATTCTCAGTCGTTCCGTGGGCGTCGCCGTGAAGGTCGAAGTCGATGTGCAGGAACCGATCGAGCTCTGCGAGGGCGATGCCCTGATCCTCTGCAGCGACGGCCTCAGCGGCCAGGTTGAAGACCCGGAAATACTTGAGGCGGTCAACTCCCTGCCCCCGCAGGAAGCGGCCCATAGCCTGATCGCGCTGGCCAAGGAGCGCGGCGGCCCCGACAACATCACTGTTCAGATCATCAGGGCGGTCAAAAAAGCCCCGGCAAGGCACAGCGACACCACAGTCACCGCCACAATCCGCGCAAAGGCGTTGCGGCCGCGCAGATGGCCCCGCATCGTGGCCTTCCTGATATTACTGCTGCTGCTGGCGGCCGCCGGGATCTGGCTCGTCTGGCTTTACGAAATTATCGACTTCGGCACGCTGTTCAACGTTGATTGGATTCCCGCGCCGCCGGAGCATCTGCCCCCGCTGAAGTGAGGCAGCCCCCCCTGGGCTGCCGGTAGGTTCTCTTCTTATGTCGACTATATAAGTATAGTTTTAAGAAGTTACTTCTATAGTAATATATGGTAATCCATCCGCTAGACTGGAACGCCGGGTCACATTCGGGCGCGCTTCAGGGCAGGCGCACCAACTGCAGATTGCGGTTGATCACCAACCTCCGCAACAGGGCGATGGCAACCGTCCCTGTGATCGCAGCGGAGACAACGATCATATACATGATCACGATCTGATACTTGACCGCATCGACCGGGCTCGCGCCGGCTATGATCTGGCCGGTCATCATCCCCGGCAACGCCACCAGGCCGAGCGTCATCAGCTTGTTCATGTAAGAGATCATGCCGGCCCGCAAAGCGGCGACGCCGCTCGAGCCCAGCGCCTGCTTGCGGTTGGCGCCGAGCGACAGGTAGGTTTCGATCTCCGCCCGGCGCAGCTTGATGTCGCTCAACATCCGTTCGCAGCCGAGCGAGACGGCGTTGAGCGCCGGGGAGAGGATCATGCTGCCTATCGGTATCGCGTACTGCGGATGAAATGTGTTGTCGAGTTTGAGGATTATCAGCAGCGTCGGCAGCAGCGTGAACAGTGTGCCCGCCGCGATCGAGATGAAGATCAGGGGAAAGAGCCCCGGGATGCGAATCTCCTGTCGCCCGAAGGCGGTGAAGGTGGCCACCGTGCCCATCAGCAGGAGCGTCAGCGCGGTCACCCACCATTGCTCGGCGAGGAAAATCCCTTCTAGGATGTAGCCCACCGCCATAAGCTGGACGAACGCACGCACGGTCCCCGTGATCATCGAGCGGACCTGGCCCAGCCGCTCGAAAGCCACGATCAGGATGGCGAGCGCCATGAATAGCAGCGCGAAACCCAGCTCGCCCCAGCCCAGCTGAATGTAATCCATCAGCTACTCCTCGTCCTCCTTGAGGAAGCGATTTACCTCGGGATCTACGGATTCATGCAAAATCTCCGGTCCGCCGTATGCCCGAAGGCGGCCGTCGATGATTATCCCCGCCGCCGTCGCCAGCTTCCTAGCTTCCCTGAAGGCATGGGTGACCATGATCAGCGTCAGGTCGAGTTCTTCGTTCAGTTCGGTAACCAGATCGAGGATCGCAGAGGAGGTTCCGGGATCCAGCGCGGCGGTCGGCTCGTCGAGCAGCAGCACTTCGGGCTCGTTCATCAGCGTACGGGCCAGCGCCACCCTGTGCTGCTGGCCGACTGAAAGGTCCTCCGCTTTTCGTTCTTTGAGTGAAGGGTCGAGATGTACCCGCCTCAGCAGCTCGGGAATCCGCTCGCGCGCTGCTTCGAGATCGGCACCCCGCAGGCGCGGGCCGGTCAACAAGTTCGTCTCCACGGTGCCCGGCAGGGGGACGGGCTGCTGGAACACCATCGCGCAACGCCTGCGCAGGGATATCACGTTCAGCGACCGGATGTCCTCGCCCGCCAGCAGGATGCGCCCGCCGCTGGGATCCTGAAGCTTGTTTATCAGCCGTAGCAGGGAACTCTTCCCGGCTCCCGAAGGTCCGATAAGAACGAATCGGTCGCCCCGATCCACCCCGAAAGATATTTCGCGCAGAACCTCGACCGATGGGCCGCGGCCGTCCCCAAACCGTAGCGATACTCCTTCCACCTCGATCAGCATTCAAAATCCCCCCACCCGATATTATCGCGGTAAAGGGGCTATTACAAAGCGTTTCCGAGGGGGCGCCGCTGTGGTAGCATTGCTCTTTATTCAGGGCCTGATTGCACGAGCAAAATGGAATTCATCACATGGCACTCATCGGCATCGACATCAGGAAGCTCGGCGACTACGGAATAGGCACTTATATCCGCAACCTGCTGGTCGAACTCGACAAGCTGGGCGGAGAGCACAAATACCTGCTCTTCCGCAAGCCGGACGAAAAGACCGATTCGCTGCCCCTGGGAATGGAAACACGGGTGGAAAAATCCCGCCTTTATTCCCCGCTAGAACCTTTCAAGCTCGGTCGGAGCGCAAGGCGCGAAGGCATTGACCTGCTTCACTGCCCCCACTATGTAACCGCCTTCGCCCCCGGCTGCCCGATGGCGGTGACCATCCACGACCTGATCCACCTGCTCTTCCCGCAGTACCTGCCCAACCGCTCGGCGCTGCGCTACGCCCGCTACTTCCTCAAGCGCGCCGCCAGCAAGGCGGCGGTTATTTTCGCCGTGAGCGAGCGGACCAAGGCCGACATCCTAGAGCACCTTCCCGCAAAAGAAGAGCAAATCGTTGTCACCCATAACGCCGTGGACCCACGGATGTTCTTCGAGCCGGAGACTGCCGAACTTGAGGAGGCCCGCACGCGCTACCGTCTCGACAAGCCATATATTCTCTACGTCGGCAACCTCAAGCCACACAAGAACCTAGCCGTCGCTGTGGAAGCATTCGCGCGTTTCCGCAACGAAGCGGGTGACGAATGGCGCTTCGTCGTGGTCGGAAGCGAAGTCGCGGGCAATGAGGTCTACCGGCGGATCGAAATGTCCGGGGCGAAGGGCGCGGTACGCTTCCTCGGTTTCATCCCGGAAAGGCACCTGAGGTCGGTCTTCAAGCTGGCCGGCATTTTCCTCTTCCCGAGTCTCTACGAGGGATTCGGGCTGCCACCGCTCGAGGCAATGGCGGCGGGGGTGCCGGTTGTTTCGTCGAACAGTTCCTCGCTGCCGGAGGTGTTGGGCGATGCCGCTCTGTTGGTAGACCCGCACGACTCCACGGCGATGGGCGACGCGTTGTTAAGGATTATCGAGAATGACGAGCTGCGTCAGCAACTCATCAACAGCGGCCGCGAACGTGTGAAACGCTTCTCGTGGCGGACGGCCGCAGAAAAAACTCTGGCAGGTTACCGCGAAGCCCTGGGCAGGGCCGGGAGCGACCGGTGAAAGTAGCCCTCGTTCACGACTGGCTCACCGGAATGCGCGGCGGCGAGCGCGTGCTGGAGATCTTCTGCGACCTCTTCCCCGAAGCCACCCTCCACACCCTGATCCACCACAAAGGAGCGATGAGCCCCACCATCGAGAAGATGAATATCGTCGAGAGCCGCGTCCACCGATGGCCGTGGGGCCACAGCCGTTTTCGCCACTACCTGCCCAGCTTCCCGCGCCTGATCGAGAGCTTCGATTTCAGCGGCTACGACCTAATCATCTCCTCCAGCCATTGCGTGGCCAAGGGAGCAATCCCGCCGCCCGGCGCACTGCATATCTGCTACTGCCACACACCGATGCGCTACGTTTGGGACCTTTACGACGATTACGTGCGCGAGCGCGGCCCGCTCGTCCGCCTGTTCCTGTCGATGAGCAGGGGACCGCTTCGCCGTTGGGACGTCCGCACAGCCGACAGGGTTCACCATTACGTCGCCAATTCCCACCATGTGGCCGACCGTATCAAGCGGCATTACAAGCGCGAGGCTACGGTGATTCACGCCCCCGTCGACGACGAATACTTCACGCCGGGCAACGGCGAAATTGGCGACTACTATCTGATCGTCTCCGCCATGGTCCCTTACAAACGCGTGGGTCTGGCGGTGCACGCCTTCAGCCGCTCCGGAAAGCGGCTCGTCGTGATCGGCTCCGGCAGCGACGCAGGACGCATCAAGAAGGAGGCCGGGCCGAGCGTCGAGTTCCTCGGTAACGTCGAGGACATGCAACTCAAGGAGTATTACAGGAAAGCGAAAGCTCTAATTTTCCCGGGCGAAGAGGACTTCGGCATAACGCCGCTGGAAGCAATGGCCTGCGGTCGGCCGGTGATCGCCTACGGCAAGGGCGGAGCGCTGGAAACGGTGGTGGACGGCGAGACCGGCCTCTTTTTCAACGAAGACACCGAGGAATCGCTTCTGGCCGCGGTTGACAAATTTGAGAGCATGTCTTTTACTATCAGCGATGCCCGCCGCCGCGCCGAGCGGTTCTCGAAGTCGAGATTCATCAAGCAGATACGAGAGTTTATCGAGGCGCGACTAGAAGAACATCTGGAGGTCAATGGCGGTGCTTAAGCGTCTGAACCGTATTGTGGTCGGGCTGCTGATAACCAGCGACGTGGTCGCCACCGCGCTGGCCTTCCATGCGGCCTACTATATCCGCTTCTACTCGGGAATCATCCCCCAGCCGCCGATCATTCCTCCATTGGCGCAGTACTTCAGGATTCTGCCGCTGGTCCTGTTGCTTATCCCAGCCGTCTTCGCAATAAACGGACTATACAAGTCGCGCAGAGGCAGGAGCCGCATCGACGAGTTCTTCTCGATTTTCGTCTCGACAACCCTCGCCACCTTGCTCATCTTCCTATCGCTGCTTTACTTCAGGGTTTATCACACGCCGGATGTCTCGCCGGAATGGGAATTCTCCCGAATAACCCTCGCCTTCTTCCTGGGGATCGCCATCGTCTTCGTCGCCGGGCTGCGATTTCTGATCCGTCACGGCCTCGAAGCGCTGCAGCGACGGGGATTCAACCAGCACAACATCCTGATCGCCGGGGCCGGAGAGCTGGGCCGCACGCTGGTAGACAGGATCGTCTCCCACGAAGAATTCGGGCTGAAGGCGATCGGCTTCATCGACGACGACGAGCGCAAGCGCGGCAGCGTCTACCAGGGCGCGAGAGTGATCGGCTCGCTCAAGGACTTCCACGAAATTGTCCACGAGCAGCGTGTCGACACGCTCTTCATCTCCCTGCCGGCAGGCGCTTATCGTAAAACGCTGCAGCTCGCCGATATTGCCACCAAGCATTGCGTCGATGTGCGCGTCGTGCCGGACCTGCTGCAGTTCCTCAACCTGCGGGCGACGGTCGAGGACTTCGACGGCTTGCCGATTATAAATATCGATCAAACCCCGCTGCACGGCTTCAACCGCATCATCAAACGCTCATTCGACATCCTCATGTCGACCATCGGGCTGATCATCACCACAGTCTTGTTCCCCATCCTCGCGCTCACGGTGAAGATCTCCAGCCGAGGCTCGATTTTCTATCGCCAGGAACGAATGGGTATCGATGGCAAACCCTTCACCCTCTACAAGTTCAGAACGATGAAGGTCGATGCCGAAACCGGCAAACCCGTCTGGGCGACACTGGACGATCCGCGCGCAACGCGCATCGGCCGCCTGCTGCGACGCACCAGCCTCGACGAATTGCCGCAGTTCTGGAACGTGCTCAAGGGCGAAATGAGCCTTGTGGGGCCGCGGCCCGAGAGGCCGGAGTTCGTGAGGGAATTCAAGCACCACGTCCCCAACTACATGCTGCGCCACAAGGTCAAGGCGGGAATGACGGGCTGGGCGCAGGTCAACGGCTGGCGCGGTGACACGAGCATAGAAAAGCGTATAGAATACGATCTATATTATATCCAAAACTGGTCGCTGGCTTTGGACCTGAAGATCATCTGGCTGACTATCTCGCGCTCGATGTTCGGCCGCAGCCACTATTGAGGTTGTAATTGTGAACAGACCGCGCACGGTCATCACCGGGGGGGCAGGATTCATCGGTTCCCACCTCGTGGAGAACCTGCTGCAAAGGGGACACGAGGTCATCTGTATCGACAACCTGCTCACCGGATCCATCGACAACATCGCCCACATCCACGACAGCGGCTTTTTCTTCATCAAACACGATGTCACCAACTACATCTACATCGATGGGCCGGTCGACTACGTCATGCATTTCGCCAGTCCGGCGTCACCAATAGACTACCTCGAGCTGCCGATCCAGACTCTCAAGGTCGGCTCGCTGGGGACGCACAAAGCGCTCGGGCTGGCCAAGGGCAAGGGCTCGACCTTTCTGATCGCCTCCACCTCCGAGGTCTACGGCGATCCGCTGATCCACCCACAGCCGGAGAGCTACTGGGGCAACGTCAACCCGATCGGCCCACGCGGCGTTTACGACGAGGCCAAGCGCTTCGCCGAGGCGCTGACTATGGCTTATCACCGCTACCACGGCGTCGACACACGCATCGCACGCATCTTCAACACCTACGGTCCTCGGATGAGGATTAACGACGGACGCGCAGTACCTACGTTCATCAACCAGGCCATCCGCGACGAGCCGATAACCGTGTTCGGCGACGGATCTCAAACCCGCAGCTTCTGCTACATCGCGGACATGGTGAGCGGACTCATCAAACTGCTCGAAAGCGACATCAGCGAGCCGGTCAACCTAGGCAACCCGGCCGAGATGTCGATCCTGCAGCTGGCCGAGAAAATCATCGAGATGAGCGGCTCAGCGAGCAAACTCGTCTTCCGCGACCTGCCCGTGGACGATCCCAAGGTCCGACAGCCTGACAGCTCGAGAGCTCGCAACGAGTTGGGTTGGGAACCGAAAGTCCCTCTGGAAGAAGGGCTGCGGGAGACGATACAATATTTCAGAGAGAACTGGAAAAGGGACGATGAAGGAGAGGCGAAAGCATAAGAGGTACTACCTCAAGGCGCTTCTGCAGACGGACGAGGCGGGGGAATACAGCAACGTCACGCTCGAGTCGATCAACATCAGCGCCAGCGGGCTGCTGGTCCGTTCCGGTATTGAGATTGCGGTGGGAGAGAAGTTTACACTGCTCTTCTCGCTCCCCGGCCGCGAGCAGCCGATCAAGACCGAGTGCGAGGCGATGCATAACCTGGAAGCGATACCAGGGAAGCAGTACTTTGTGGGGGCGAGGTTTGTGGAATTGGATGGAATCACTCCCAATGAGCTTCACAACTACCTGAAGGAGCGTTACGAGGACACCTATTCCTGAGGTGTGATTTGCCTCGCTTTTGCCGGACCGTCGGGCCGCGGAACAGAGAACTGCTTTCCAACCGAAATCTCTCAATATACCTTTCGTCTGGAAAACCGGGATCCGACTACGCCAAGAGTGTTCTCGACGATGAACAGCGCGCTGTCGTCGATGGTGAACACAACCTCCTCCACACGCTTCAAGCTCATGCTGTTGACTATCGTCATCAGAACGGTCTTCTCTCGGCCGCTATAGGCCCCCTGGGCCTTCAGGAAGGTGGCCCCCAGGCGGAACCTCCTCAGTATAGTCTTCGCGATCTCGGAGTTCTTGTCGGAGATGATGTAGACCAGCTTGCGCTGGCTGAACAGCGAGAGGACGTACTCCACAGTCATCGACGACATGAACACGAGGATCAGCGACGCGATGACGATGTCTGACTCGAGGTATACAAGAGTGATGCTGAAGAGCAGCGCGTTGTAGACGAAGTAGAATTTGCCGATACCGATGTTTAGGTTCTTGTTAAGGATGATTGCGATAATATCGAGGCCGCCGGCTGAGCCGATGGAGCGCAGGATTATGCCGGTGCCGGCACCGCTGATAACTCCGGCGGCGATAGCGGCGTATAGCTGGTTGTGAACGACGAATTCGATATCGATCAACTGGTAGGCGACAGTGATCACACACATCGCGTAAAGGCTGTAAAAGAAAAATCTCTTGCTGACGAGCAGGTAGCCGATAACAAACAGCGGGATGTTGAGCAGAAAGTACCACACGTTCGGCGAGAAGATGTCTGCTACGTAGAATAACAACAGGGATGTTCCGAAGATCCCGCCGGTGACGAAGCCGTGGTGAACGGCGATCGCCTTGATTCCGAGGGCAAAAAGGATCGAGCCGACCGTCAATAACGTAAGATTCCAGATAATCGAGTAAACGAAACCGGCTTTTCTCATGGCGACGTCCGGGCGGCCGCTGAGTATCGGCAGACGGCCGTCGCCGATCACGTTGCCAAAACCTCTCCTTGCTGGTCAAGCCCGATCTTGCCGGATAGGTAAAATAAAACGCCCGTCCCCGCCGGCGGAGACGGACGCTGAAAGTTCTATCGTCGAATCTAGTTTAGCGCTTTGAGGGCGTCGAGAGCGGGCTCGATTTCCGGAATTTCCTTGGGCTCAACTATCTCGATAAAGCGGATAATGCCTTCCTTGTCGATGACGATGAGGGCGCGCTCGGCAAAGCCCTCGTTCTCGCGCATCACACCGAAGAGGTCCGCGACTCCGCCGTGCGGCCAGAAGTCCGACAGCAACGGATATGAGATGCCGCCCAAGCCGTCGGCCCACGCCTTGTGGGTGAAGATGGAGTCGACGCTGACCGCGATGACTTCGGTGTTGAGTTCCTCGAACTTGTCATAGATCTTCTGGTAGCTGGGGATCTGCGCGCTGCACACCGGTGAGAATGCCATCGGATAAAAAACGAGTAGCACGTTCTTCCTGCCCTTGTAATCGCTCAGGCTGACCTTGACCTGATTGATGTCAGCGAGGGTGAAATCCGGCGCCGCGTCGCCGACTTTAAATTTCCTTGTCTCTCCCATTGATCGATCTCCTTTCACGCGTTCCTTTATTCCCAGATTCTTGCGGGACCGCCTTCCATCTGTATCTTCTGTTGCTCCCGCAGCATTTCCAAATGTTGGCGTTCGCTGGTGGCGAGTTCTTCGAGGGTGCCGCTTACTTTTACCATACTCGGCTCGCGAGTAAGGCGTTCAAAAAATGCTACGGTATCTTCGTGCACTCTAATCCCTTTGTAGATCGCATCGAGGTCTGAAGGGATGCCGTTGCGCGCCGCCTCGCCGGCCAGCCGGTGACCGCCGAAGACGAACGGATCGATAGTGTCGCGCAGGTAGGCCAACGCCGTGTCGTCGAGATCCTCAGTAGTGTAGGAACTTTCGGAAAACGCCGGAAGTACCTTTTCTTTCATAACGTTGAGGTGGTCGATCCCATCCTTCTGCAGGCGCGCGAAGAATTTCTTCAGCTCGGGATCGCGAGTGCTGAGCACGGCGATGCGGAAGAATTCCACGCTGTTGCGCACCAGCGCAATCGCCATCTGAACCGCCTCGAAGCCGCTGTAAAACACCGCGGCGGTTTCCAGCGCGCGCTCGGCGCCGGCGGCTTTGCGCCTGCTCTCCTCGCGTCGGCGCTTGAGCAGATCGACAACGTCGTTGACCGCAGTCGCTACCTCGCCCGCGGCGGTGCTGATCAGCTTGAGCTTGCCGGGGTAAGTGATGATGTCACCGGCTGCGTATACACCCGGCAGGTTGGTCTCCATCTTGCGGTTAACCGCGATCGAATTCCCGCTGACCGCTAGCCCCCAGCTCTCGAACTGGTGCAGGTTGACCACAAAGCCGATATTCAGCAGCAGCGCTTCCGCCTCGCGGCGCTCTTCCTCGCCGGTAAGCGTGTCGAGGAAAGTTATTTCCTCAATCCGCTCTTCCCCATGCAGAGCCTTCAACTCGAAATAGGGGAATTTCATCTCCACGCCCGACTTGGCCAGCCGCGCGGGCAGGCTCTCGCCGGCACCGTAATTGTTGAGCCTGTGGATCAGCAGCACGCTCTCGGCGACCTCTCCAAGCTCGGCGGCCCACTGGAAAGCGTTGTCACCCGCGCCGACGATGATCACTCTCTTGCCGCGGAAGCGCTCGACGTCGTCGAGGTTGTAGTAGATCCCCTTGCCCTCGAGCTCTTTGGCGCCGGGCACGTCGAGCCCCCGGGGAACGAAGGCCCCGACTCCGGCTGTTATGACCACGCTGCGGGAGTAGTGCATGCCGGTATCTGTCAGCAGCGTGATAACTTCGTTCCCGATCCCCTCGAGGGATGTCACTCTCTCACCGAGGCACGCTTCAACGCCTGTGCTCTCGGCCGACACGGCCAGGTTACCCACCAGGTCCCTGGCTGCGATTTCCGGGTAGCCGGCTACGTCGTAAATAGTCTTGTTCGGGTAAAGTGATATCAGCCGCCCCCCGAGCTCGGGCTGGCTGTCGATGATCTTGGCTTTCAACCCCTGCCGCCCGGCATAGAAAGCGCCGTAGAGCCCCGCAGGGCCTCCCCCGACAAACGTCACGTCGAATATCTCTTTTTTATTGCTCATCCATCCCTCCAAACTTGAGCGGGATTGTTCCAGGACCGGTAGGCTATTCTAGGTCTCACCTTGTCGAAAGTAAAGGACGACGACGCCCCCCGGCGGCTGCCGCTTGCCCTCCTTCCGCACATCCTGCTACTCCGAATTACGATAACAATATGAAAAAATTCCGGGTGGGAGATGGGCATCGCAAAACGCGTTTATGTTCCGGCTAAGGCTCTCCCGATTCCGCCGATATCCCCATTGACGGCCGTGGCGGACAAGAGCACGGAGAGCCGCGGCATGCTGCGCCACGCCCTCACGCTACCGGACTTTTTTACCGTTTCGCCCAACAATGCGGGTGAAAACAGTGCCCATGTGTCGGTTTTTGAGCCGACTCCCGGATAATTGCGACTACTTCAGACCACCCGGTCCAAAAAACAAGAAAACCATTGCGCAAGCCTACTCAATATGCTGATAAAAGAACAATTATATTTACTTTGCCTTGATAAAAACGGCGCTTGTCGATAGCATCGACAAGGCTTCCAAATGCATGATCGGGGGGATGACTCCATGCCCAGGCTGATTCTCATTCTCGTCGCTTTCCTGTTTGTACTTCTTCAGCCGGCCTCTGCACCAGCTTTGACAAGTGGTTGCGATGAGGTCATCGGCTGCCATACGGCGGCAGCAGCGAGAACCGGGTGGAGGTTCGGGGGCCCGAAGCCCGGGCTCACGTTTCCCGCGAAGCGCTGCAACAGGATAATAACCACAGATTGCTGTCGAGGAGGGGAAGAATGTCTTGGAAACAGGGCTTAATAATGATTCGGTTAGTCGTCGCGCTGGCCGCTATAGCATTGATCTTCGCCTTCATCCCGCCGACCGAAGCCACGCGCGACAATGCCGAGCCCGCGGCGAAAGACGACACGCCGCTGATCACATCGTTCAAGGTCACGCCCAATAAACTTCAGAAAAACAGGATCAACCGGGTGACAGTTGAATTCTCTTTCAAGGACGAGAAGCGAAACCTGCGCGGCGGCAACTTGACTATCAATTTCCAGTATTCGAAAACCAAGGGACGCTTTTTTAACTATGCTCTGACCGACAGGGTGTTCAAGAAGAAAAACGGCTCATACAAACTCTCCTTCGGGCTCCTCGGCAAAAACATGAAGCAGGTCACCATCTGGGCCTGGATGCGAGACGCCGGTGGCACCAACGGCAACGAGTCGGAATACGTGACCCGCAAACTCAGGAAGAAAAATCCCAAGGGTGGCAAGCAGGGATACAAACCAGGGCAGCAAGCATACGACTTCACTCTCTCCGATCACAACGGCGCGGACGTGAAACTATCCGACTTCAAGGGCAAAGTGGTTCTGATCGAGTTCGCCACCGCCTGGTGTACCTATTGCGCCAACGAGGCCGCCGACCACAACGCACTTATCGATAGATTCGGAGACGATCTGGAAATCATCAACATTCTCACTGAGGGAGTGAGCCACAATTGGGCTAATCAAAAGGACTGCAAACAGTGGGCCAAGAGATTCAACCTGACTTGCCCGGTACTCGCCGATACGTCTGACGGCGTCTTTTACTCATACACCAGATATTCTGATACTAGGTATTACCCTTACAATTTCATCATCGATAAAAATGTTGAACTCCGTTGGAAAGGTTATGGTTATCAGACCGACGGCTCGACCAAAGCTCAAATCGAGAACAAGATAGAAGCGCTGTTGAATGAATAACCATGCATGCCGGGAGGTGCACCCATGATCGGCAAGAGAATTTTGAAGGCTCTGCTAAGTGGATCGGCTGCTTTAATGACAGTTCTTTTGATTCTGCCTCAAGCAGCCCACAACCAGGTTGTCTTGTCGAAACACGACCCGGCTCTGAAAATCCTTTCTTATAGCGTCACGCCCGCCACTTTACAGAAAAACAGGATCAACTTCGTAACCTTGACGTTCAGGCTCAAGAAAGACGGCAGAAAGCTCCAGGGCGGCGAGGCGGCGCTCAACTACCAGCACAGCAAAGGATCCGCCACTGCTTTCTTCTTCGACCTTGAGGACAAAGCATACAAGAAAAACAAGGGTAGGTACTCGATCTCATTCGGCCTGCTGCCGGGTAGTTGGAAATCGCTAAAGATACGTTCCCTGCGAATCACCGATGCCCGCGATCGCTGCAACACCAATCCGACAACCATCAGGCTGACAAGATCGAAGAAGGTCCACGGAGAACGCCAAGGCAGCAAAGCCGGACAATACGCCTACGATTTTTCTCTCATCGATTACAAAGGGAAAAAGATCACCCTGTCCGATTACCTCGGCAAGGTCGTCCTGATCGATTTCTCGTCGATGTGGTGCGGTCCTTGTCAAACCGAGGCGGCCCAACTCCAGAACCTTTACGAAACATACAAAAACGAGGGACTCGTCGTCTTGTCGGTTCTCACCCATGCCTACGAGATCAGGACACCATCGGATAAAGAACTAAAGAAGTGGGCGCGGAAATACAAGATAACATTCCCGCTTATGGCCGATCCTATAGAGGGTGTTTACAATCCGTATGTTGCCGGCGACCGCCTCGTGCCCTACAACTTCATTATCGGCAAGAAAGGTAAGCTGCGGTGGCGAAAAGCAGGCTATCTGCCAAGTACCCACACGGAAATTGAGAACAAGATAGTCGAACTTTTAAACGAGCAATAAGATTGTTTCTAGAACTATGCCTTACATCCGAGATCCGGCAAATTACTCCCGGCGAGATTGACAGCTGACCTCAGTCCTGATCCTTGCTCCGGACTTCCCCGGTGTTGCCTGCGCCGACTTCAGCAATTTTAATGGATTGTGAGGCTCTTCCTGCCGGCCATCGAATTGTTGGCCGGATCGGTATCCCCTCCAT
>CBFCZO010000056.1:0-19486 GCA_965602675.1 uncultured bacterium
TACGCACGCGCTCCCGGCAGGGGATACGGCAGGGGTTACTACCGCGGATACCGCAGGCCGTGGAGTCCGCGGAGAAATTGGTAGAGTCTGATCTATCTCTTTAGCTGTTGTGCGAGGTAGTCCTCCTGAGGGTCCGGTGGGAGTTTCTGTCGTTGTATCACGCCGGTGGCGTGATCGGGAGGCATAAATGCTCTCCCCTACAGGTTCCGGCCGGCGTTTTTTCAGGAGGATAATCGGCTGCCGCTATCGGCGCGGGTGTCGAGGTAGTTTTGCTCGCGGGTCCGGCGGGATTTTCTGTCGTTGTATCATGCCTGTGGCGTGATCAGGGAGGCATAAATGCTCTCCCCTACAAGTTCAGACCAGCGTTTTTCGGTTGTGAGAAGAATGTCGGCGGTTTTTCAGCTGCGGCCTTCGGCACGGCTGTCGAGGTAGTCTTTCCTGAGAATCTGGCGCGGTTTTGAGCCGTCGGGCGGGCCGACGATGCCATCGCGCTCCATCATGTCGATGATGCGCGCTGCGCGTGCGTAGCCGAGGCGCATTTTGCGCTGGAGGTTTGAGATGGAGGCAACGCTGGTGGAGAGGACGAGGCTGACTGCGTCGTCGAAGAGGGGGTCCTTGGCGGGTGCGAGGTCGTCGAGGCTGTTGCCGCTCTCCTCGTGCTCGATGGTGAGAATGTCGTCGTCGTACTCGGCGCTGTCCTGGTCGCGCAGGAAGTTGATTGTTCGCTCGATTTCCTTCTCTCCGATGAAGGGCCCGTGGAGTCTGATGAGCCGCGAGGATCGGGGTGGTAGGAAGAGCATGTCGCCGTCTCCGAGGAGGTTTTCGGCGCCGTTGCTGTCGAGAATTGTGCGGCTGTCGACCTTGGTGGCGACGCGGAAAGCGATGCGGCACTGGAAGTTTGCCTTGATGACGCCTGTGAGCACGTCGACGCTTGGCCGCTGGGTGGCGACGATGAGGTGGATGCCGACTGCTCGTGCCTTTTGAGCGAGGCGGCAGATGTTGTCTTCGACCTCTGCGGAGGAGACCATCATCAGGTCGGAGAGCTCATCGATGGCGATGACGATGTATGGCATCGGCTCGATCGCGGCCTCGGCGGTGTCCTCGTCGAATTTGAGGTCGCCGTATTGCTTCTGTGTTTCGGCGGCGACGCGGTTGTACTGCCCGATGTTGCGGCATCCTTCGGCGGCGAGCCTCTGGTAACGACTCTCCATCTCCTCGCAGGCCCAGCGCAGGGCGTTTGCGGCGCGCTTGGGCGAGCTGACGACGGGGGTGAGTAGGTGGGGGATGCCGTTGTAATAGTTGAGCTCGACCTGCTTGGGGTCGATGAGGATGAACTTGACCTTGTCGGAGGGGGCCTTGTAGAGGATGGAGCAGATCATGGAGTGCAGCGAGACGCTTTTGCCGGTGCCGGTTGCGCCTGCGATCAGCAGATGCGGCATGGCATCCAGGGCGGTGACGTAGGGCTCGCCGTTGATCTGCTTGCCGAGCGCGAGAGTGAGGGGGCTCTTGGCGTGCTCGTATTCGGGGCTTTCGACGACCTCGCGGAAGCTGATCAGCTCGCGGCCGAGGTTTGGCACCTCGATGCCGACGGTGCTCTTGCCGGGCATGCGGTTGATGCGGACCGATACCGCCTTGAGCGCCATGCATAGCTCGTCGCTGAGCCCGATGACCTTGTTGTATTTGACGCCGGGCGCCGGCCTGAACTCGAAGGTGTTGACGACCGGCCCTGGATTCGTTTGCAGAACCTCGCCCTCGATGCCGAATTCGCCGTAGCGGTTGACGATCATGCGCGCCTGGTCGGAGAGCATTTTGAGGTTGAGGGGCGAATCGCGCTCGGGCGGATCGTCCAGCAGCGCGATGGGCGGCAGGCGGCCGTCGCTGCGGACCGTCGCACGCCTTCTGCGCCGTTTGGGCTTGACCAGCAGGGGCATGAATTCCTCTTCCTCCTGCTGCGCCGACAGTGTTGCCGGCTCGTCGAAAGGCAGTTCCTTGTTGACGGCGGTCGGGAGGCCGGACGCCTCTTCGGCTTCGCTGCGGCGCTTGCGCCAGGGAAGCCGCATACGCACGATTACAACCGGCTTTTTCTTGCCGTCCTTGCGGGATTTTCCGGATGTTTTTCTCTCGCGGCGGTTTTGCTTAACGCGCTTTGCCTTCGAGACGGCGACATCAGCGACGCCGCGGAAGAGGCCGGCGAAGGAGAAGTTGACGGCGAGTACGAGCGAGACGGCGACTACGGAGGCCGAGATTATGTAGACGGCGAGGTCGCTGAAGGGGTTGCGCATGTAATCGAGCAGTAGTGCGCCGAGGACGCCGCCGCCCGGGAAGGCGTGGGCCATGCCGTCGACGTTCAACTCGGGAACGATGAGGGACAGCAGGACGGCCGATCCCAGGACCAGCCCGGTAAGGCCCGCGGCCTTGGTGACGGGAGCGGCCAGTTTCATTCTGAGCGCCAGGCAGCCTCCGACGGCGAAGAGAGCTGCCGGGACGAGGAATGAGGAGAAGCCGAGCAACTGGATGAGCAGTGAGGAGACGTTTGCGCCGACCGCGCCGATGTAGTTTTTCGTGCCCTCTCCGGCGGGGTTGTTGAAGAGGATGGTGTCGTCTTGCGGGTCGTAGCTGACCAGGCTCAGCGCGATCAGCGTTGCGAGGGCGATCATTCCCAACGCAGTGAGCTCGCGGGCGTAGCCCAAGCCCTTTTCCACAGCAGAGAGGGCGGTTTTCTTTTTTGTCGTTTTTCCGGCCACTACGACGATGCTCCGTTCATCAAAGCGGCGCCGCAGTCAGCGAATGAATCCGAGCACAATGCTGACAATGCCGATTGCGGCGCAATAGAAGGCGAAGAGGTTTAGTCTCGCCCGCCGGACGATTCTGATCAGCCAAATGAGGCTGAGATAGCCGGCGAAAGCAGCGGCTATTATACCGTAGAGGGCGGAAAAGATCAAGCTGGTGTTGAACTTAGGGAGATTGATGACATCCATCCAGCTCACCAGTGCGGCCCCGATGATGGCTGGAATAGAGATGACGAAGGCGAAGCGCGCTGCCGCAGCGGCCTCCATTCCCGCGGCCTTTGCGGAGACGATGGTCATGCCGGAGCGCGAGATGCCGGGCATCACGGCGATCCCCTGAGCCACGCCGATGAGCAGCGCCGCCAGCGGCGTCGGCTCGGCGCGCTCGCCCTTGAACCTGGAGCTGACTGCGAGGACGGCCGTGGTGATAAAAAACATGAATCCGACGAAGATCAGTTCCGAGAAGAGTGCCAGCGCGGTGAGCTTGATGGTGAAGCCGATGATTGCGGTGGGGATTGTGGTTAGTATCACGGCGACCAGGAGGCGCCTGTCGCGTTTCTGATCGTCGGATTCCGCCCTGCGGCCGATGCGGAAGGCTGCGCGGAAGAGCATAATCAGCTCGCTGCGGCAGAAGACGAGGACCGCCAGCAGTGAGCCGACGTGGAGCATGACGTTGAAGAAGAGGTAGATGTCGGTCTCTGAGAGGTCGCCAAAGAGCGCCTCGGCGAGTGCGAGGTGGCCTGAGCTGCTGACGGGGAGGAATTCGGTGAAGCCCTGTAGCAGTCCGAGGAGGAAGGCGCGCAGGGGGTCCAAGGCCTAAACCTCCAGAATCCTGGGCAGGATCATTGGGTGCGAGCGCAGGTTTCTGCGCATCAGCCGCCGCAGCGCCTTGCCGATCTTGGCTTGCATGTGATCTTCGTCGCTGAGCTGTTCCAGGGTGGATTCCTCGACCAGCTCGGTAATCAACCCCTCCGCCCCCTCGAGCAGAGTGCGGTGGTCTTCGTCGGAGCGCAGGCCCTTGGTGATGAAGTGGATCTTGATTACCTTGGGTCCGTGCTTCTTTCTGACGACAATCACGGGTGCGACGAGGCCCTCCTGCGCCATGTAGCGGCGGTCGCGGACGGTATCCTCGCCGATCGATTCGTTCAGCGAGGCGTCAATCATCGTCCTGCCGACCTCGACGCGGTCGACGATTTCCATGCCGTCCTCGTCCACGGCGATCACGTCGCCGCTCTCGGCGAGCAGGACGTTCTCCTCTTCGATGCAGGTCTTGCGGGCCAGCTGCGCGTGCAGGTGAAGCTGGTGGTACTCGCCGTGGATCGGCACGAAGAAGCGCGGCTTGACGAGGTTGAGCATCATCTTCATCTCGCCGCTGAAGGCGTGGCCGCTGACGTGCAGATCGAGGGTGCCGTTGTGCTCCACCTCGGCTCCGCGGCGGTTGAGGTGGTTGATGAGGGTGGTGATCGAGCGCTCGTTGCCGGGAATCTTGCGCGCCGAGAGAGCTACCAGGTCACCTGGCTGCAGCCGCACATGTTGGTGCTCGTCGAGCGCGATCTTGGTGAGCGCCGATCTCGGCTCGGCCTGGCTGCCCGAGGCGATGACGACCACTTCGTGGGCGGGCAGATCGGAGACCTGCTTGGGGCTGATCTCGATTCCTACGGGGACGCGCAGGTGGCCCAGTTCCTGCGCGAGGCGGCTGTTCTGCTCCATGCTGCGGCCGCAGAAGGCGACCTTGCGCCCGAATTGCTCGGCGAGGTCGACGATCTGCTGCATGCGGTGCAGGTGGCTGGCGAAAGCGGCGACCAGGATCTTGCCGCGGGCCTTGCTGAAGACGCTCTCGAAGTCGTCGTAGACTTCCTTTTCGGAGAAGGTGTAGCCCGGGCGCTCGACGTTGGTGCTGTCGCTGAGCAGCAGCAGGACCCCTGCGTCGCCGTAGCGGGCGAGGGCGTGGTAGTCGGTGGTCTGGCCGTCGAGCGGGGTCTGGTCGAGCTTGAAGTCGCCGGTGTGGATCGCGACTCCCGCTGGCGTGGTGACGGCGAGCGCGCAGGAGTCGGGGATGCCGTGGCTGACGCCGATGAACTCGACGGCGAAGTCGCCCAGTTCGATGGTGTCGCCGCGCTCGACTTCGCGCAGGTCGGAAATGCCGAGGAGGTCGTGCTCGCGCAGGCGCATTTTAACGAGGCCTAGTGTGAGGCGCGTGCCGAAGACGGGGACGTCGGCGTTTTTGAGGAAGTAGGGAACGGCACCGATGTGATCCTCGTGGCCGTGCGTGAGGAAGAGGCCGAGTATCTTGTCGCGGTGCTCCCGGATGTAGCTCATGTCGGGGATGATCGCTTCGACGCCGAGTAAGTTGTCTTCGGGGAACATCTTGCCGCTGTCGATGACGATGATCTCGTCGCCATAGCGCAGGGCCATCATGTTCATGCCGAACTCGCCGAGGCCGCCGAGGGGGATCACGTGCAGTTTACCGTTTGTATTCATGGCAGTTAATCTTGCATCACCTATGTTGTTTCATCAAGAAGCTTTACGTAAAAGCGGCCTCCATTCTTTCCGGGTGGGCTGGCACGTGGGCCTAGAGGTGGTCCGGCGCGCCGCGCCAGGTCGTTTGCTGTCTGAGGCATTCCGTATATTAACAGCCAGGCAGGTTTATGTTCATCCCTACTTTACTATAGAAGAGAATGTAAGTGAACTGATTTACCTTCATTGAGCGGTTTTTTATAGAAGGCATTTGCTCCTGAAGCCGGTGCTCTGTCATAATTATCGTTTCGGATATAATATGAATAATTATTAGGATAATGAGGGCAACGAGCCTAATAGGGTAATGGCGCAAGTAAATTTGTCTGTTGATTAATGGCAACAATATACAGCATAGGTATGTGGGGCGGAAATCAAGATGACTTACGGCAATCGAAAGGCAAGGCAGGAAAAAGGTCAGCAAGTATCGCTTGCCGAGGACGCTTACCGTCGCCTGAAGGACAAGATACTTCGCAACGAATTTCCGCCGTCGGAATTCATCAGCATCGGGAAGCTATCGGATTCGCTTGGCGATATCGGCTGGACGCCTGTGCGCGAGGCGGTGCAGCGGCTTCACGACGGGCAGTTTTTGACGCTGATCCCGCGCAAGGGGATAGTGATCCCCGAGTTCGACATCAAGAAGATCATGGACCAGCTGGAGTTGCGTTTCATCATCGAGCGTTACGCAACCGTCAAGGCCGTCGGCAAGATCAGCGACGAGCTTTTCGAGGAGCTGGATTCTCTCGTAGTAAAGATGGGTGACGAGAGCAAAAACGATTACGTGGTGATCACCTCGAATTTCGATTTCCACCGCAAGATAATCGAGACGCTCAACAACCACGAGATAACGCGAACGCTGTCGCAGATCTATGACCACAACACTCGCTTCTTCGTATACTTCATTGCCGATTACGCGAGAACGGAGAAGACCCGCGGCGAGCACAAGCTGCTACTGGATGCGCTTTATGCGGGCGACGAGAAGCGGGTGAGCGAGGTAATCGATCTGCACAATGCGGGCACTCGGCAGTTGCTTCTGGATTCGATCATCGGCTGAGTTGATGCCCTTAGTCAGCGCTGCCCCAGCGTCGAATTCCTTTCAATGTAAGAAATAGATCAAGGCGATTTGATGGTTGCCGTCGAGATATAGGTGTGATATATCACTCTACGTACTGGGGAAAAGGTTGGTTGGCAGCATTTCCACTGGAGTTACAGTTCTCTGTTACGCCAAGTCGCAGCCGGCGGGCCAGGCCCGGGAGCGGTATAAAGAGCTTGTGGTCGGAGTAATGTGGGTTTAGGAGCTCCGTCTTGTTAGGATTGTTGTCGTGCTTCACCGGTAGGATTCAAGGTATTCAACAAGTCATTCACCGGTTATCAGTGGTAGTTAACCTGAGTCTTCCAGGCCACCGCCAGCTGCGTATTTTCAGAACAAGAGACCACTCTTGTCGCGATTTGGGATTTCCAGACGGCTGGTCCCAATCCGGCGTTGAGGGAAGGTAGAAGCGGCGGATCGTAGGAAGCGCCTTCACTCCATACCGAATTGGGATCAGCCATTTTATGTACGCACCGATCGGGCGGCTGAAAAGCTGTTATAATTTCCACCCGTTCCCCGGGGGGGGGGGGAATTACCCGCCGAGCTGACAGCAAGGGAATGAGCGGTGGCACGTGAGCCGGCAACCCCAGTAAACGAGATCGGAGAAAATTCAGAGAGAGGCTTGTCGTGATAGATATTCCTGCCGAGGTGTTGGAGGCTGAGGAGCGGATACGGCCCTTCATCCGCGAGACTCCTTTGGAGTTCTCACATTATCTGAGTAAGCTGGGCGGCTGCCGCGTTTATCTCAAGCTGGAGAACCTGCAGATAACGGGCTCGTTCAAGCTGCGCGGTGCGATGAACAAGCTGCTGTCGCTGAGCGAGGAGGAGCGGGCACGCGGAGTGGTCACGGCGTCGTCGGGCAATCACGGGGCCGCTTTCGCGTATGTGCTGGAGAAATTCGGCTGGAGGGGCAGGATCTATCTGCCCGAATATGCCTCGCCCGCGAAGGTGGAGACACTGCGTCTGATGGGCGCGGACATCGAGTTGCATGGAGACGATTGTGTCGTGACGGAGGCTTTTGCCCAGAGCGAAGCTGATCGGCTGGGCATGTTTTGGATTTCTCCGTACAACGACGCGAAGGTTGTGGGCGGGCAGGGCACTGCGGGAGTGGAGTTGGAGAGGCAGCTCGAGAGGTTCGACACGGTGCTGCTGCCGGTTGGCGGCGGGGGGCTGGCATCCGGTGTGGGCGGCTACCTGAAGTCGCGCGGGAGGCAGGTGGAGGTGATCGGCTGCCTGCCGGAGAACTCGCCGGTGATGTACGAATCGGTGAAAGCCGGGCGTATTGTGGAGATGGAATCGAAACCGACGCTGTCGGACGGCACGGCGGGCGGAATCGAGGCGGGCTCGATTACCTTCGATCTTTGCAGGCGATTTGTCGACGACTATGTTCTGCTGAGCGAGGAAGAGATTGCCGCGGCGTTGAGGCTTGTGGTCGAGAAGCATTGCATGCTGATCGAGGGCTCGGCGGCGTTGCCTGTGGCGGCCTTTTTGAAGAACAGGGAGCGTTTCGCGGGCAGGGACGTCGTGCTGGTGATCAGCGGGGCGAAGATCAACCTTGAGAAGTTGATTGAGGTTCTGACACGCTGAAAATCGAAAGGGGCTAGCAAGTGAATATAGAAGTATTCGAGCTCGAGAGAATCCAGTCCATCTGGGAAAACCAGGTCGATTACAACCTGACCGAGACGGGCGTTCATCCATTCGATCTCTCGGAGCTCCTGGATGCGGGCCAGCAGCGGGAGTTGCTGTCGTTGAGGCTCGGTTACGGGCAGACGAACGGTTCGATCGAGCTGCGCGAGGCGATCAGCCGGCTTTACCGGTGCTTCGATCTCGACAACGTTCTGGTCACCAGCGGCTCGGCCGAGGCGAACTTCATCGCGATGTGGCGGCTGCTGGAGCCCGGCGACGAGCTGGTGCTGATGCTTCCCAATTACATGCAGATCTGGGGCGCGGCGCGCGCCTTCGGGGCGGAAGTGAAGCCTTTCCACCTGCGGGAGGATCTGGGCTGGCGGCCTGACCTGGAGGAATTGGGGAGACAGTTGACTCCGAAGACGAAGGTGATCGCCGTCTGCAACCCGAACAATCCGACGGGCTCGGTCCTCGGTTCGGAGGACATGGCGGAGATAATCCGCCTGGCGCGCGCTTCGGGCGCATGGCTGTATGTCGACGAGATTTACCGCGGTGCGGAGCTGGACGGAGAGGAGACACCGAGCTTTGCGGGGATGTATGAGAAGACGATCGTGGCCGGGGGGCTTTCCAAGGCTTATGCGCTGCCTGGTTTGAGAATCGGCTGGCTTGCGGGGCCAAAGCCCTTCATCGCCGATGCCTGGTCGCACCACGACTACACGACTATCGCGACCGGGGTGCTAAGCAACTACGCGGCGGCGCGCGCGCTGGAGCCTGGGAAGAGGGAGAAGATACTGAGCCGCAACCGCGCGATCCTGAGAGGTAATCTCGACCTGTTGCAGGAGTGGGTGCACGGTCAGGGGGGTCGGTTTTCGTTGATACCGCCGCGCGCCGGCGGCATGGCTTTCCTGCGCTATGCGATGGAGATCAACTCCACGGAGCTTTCCGACAGCCTGCGGGAGAAGAAAGGCGTGTTCATCATCGCGGGGGATTGCTTCGGCATGGACCGCTTTGTTCGCATCGGCATCGGCGGCGAGCGGGATTACCTGCGGGCGGGGCTGAAGCTGATCGACGAGGGCCTGAGAGAGATCTTCAACGTTAGCGGTTGATGCCGCTGATATTATTGCGCCGCCCTTTCCACCAGGGCTTTGATGCCCGGCAAGATCGCGATTTGCAGTTCGTGCTGCGGCTTTTCCGCCTCTGCGGCGAGCAGGAGCTCGTTGACTCTCCCAAGCCAATCGTTTTCGGGCTTTTTACCTTCGGCAATCGAATCGATCGCTTCCAGGGCGGCGGCAGCGAGGCGCGAGACTGTCTCGGAGAGGGGGACAATTTCGCTCAGGCCAGCCCTGTTCCGCAGCAGGGGGAGCAACTCCGGGTGGTTTTGCTTGAGCTTTGTGAGGACGGCGGCGACCTCGGCCCTGTTTAAATTCCAGCCGTCGGGCGAGGCGAGCATTTTTTCGACTGATTTGTTGAAGCCGCGGGCAAAAGCGCTTTCGGAGGGAAGGGCGTCGACCAGCCTGTTGAGCGGGGTGTAGCTGTAGTATTCGCGGGTGCGGTGGCGGGTGTAGTCCTTCACCGGCTCCAGCGCTGCGGCGAGGGTTCGCAGTTGTTCGATCGACTCGCCTGGTCCCGCCATCCTTTCGAGGAATACGCGGGTGAAGGAGCGGTGGTTGAGGCCGAGGGATTCGAGGCAGCGGCTGCGGATTTCGAGGCGGCGGTACATGTCATCGATGTTTTTGATCGAGGCGGGGCTCCAGAGGCGCTCGGCGATGGCGGCCGTGCGGGGCCAAATGCGGGAGTCGATCAGCTCGGGGGTGATGAGCTCACCCCACATGCAAGCTTCTCCGCCGAGGATTCTGGATTTTTCCTCGTCGGAGAGATCGGCTGCAGGTCCGCCGAGTGGATCGACAGCGTAGTGGTCGGCGGCGTGGAAGAAGAGGTCGATGTAGTAGCCGTTGGAGAGGATGCCGAGGTAGCCCTTGCGCGCGCCGTCGGCGAGCGACTCGCGCCCGCGCCAGCTCTGCACGACGATGTCGCGGGGCAGATCGGGGTGGAGGATTTCGTCCCAGCCGATCATTTTCCTGCCGTGTCGCTGGAGGATTTTTAGCAGGCGCTTGTTGAAGTGGGCCTGGAGGGCGTGGCTGTCGGGGATGCCGTTGCGCGCCATGAATTGGAGGATGCGGGGATTTTCGCGCCAGTGGTCGTCGACGACCTCGTCGCCGCCGATGTGGAAATACTCGTCGGGGAAGAGGGCCGTCATCTCGCCGATGAACTTGTCGATGAAGCGGTAGACCTCTTCACGGGTGGGATTGAGGACCGGCGGGAAGACGCCCCACGTGCGGGCAATGTGGTAGGGACCGGGGGCGCTGCCGAGCTCAGGACAGCCTACGAGCCAGGAGGAGGTGTGGCCCGGCATATCGAATTCGGGGACGACGCGGATGCCGATGTCGCGGGCGTGGTCGACGACGGCTTTGATCTGGTCCTGAGTATAGTAGTTGCCGTCGGAACCATGCTGGTGCAGTTTGGGGAAGATCTTGCTTTCGACGCGGAAACCCTGGTCCTCGGAGAGATGCCAGTGGAGGACGTTGAGCTTGACGGCGGCCATGGCGTCGAGGGTGCGGTGGATGACTTCTGGGGGCATCCAGTGCCGGCAGGAGTCGACGAGCAGGCCGCGCCAGCGGAAGCGGGGCTGGTCGTGGATAGTGACGCAGGGGGCGGCGAAGCCGTGGGGGCCGGGCTCGATCAGTTGCAGGAAGGTTTCGATGCCGCGCAGGGCGCCGACGGGGGTGGCCGAGCTGAGTAAGGCGCCGTTGCCGTCGATTGCCAGGCTGTAAGATTCATCCTCGTGGAGGGATTGAATCTTCTCACCGGCCTTGTCGACGCGGATGGTAAGGACCGAGGCGGCGCCATCGATGCCGTCGTATGCGGGGATGAAGATGATGCCTGTCTGCGCCGTGATGCGATCGAGCAGGCGGGCCGCGGCCCGCTCGAGGCGCGGCTCGCGGTAGCCGGCGAGCTCGACGCTGAAGCTGCCGTCGATAACGAGCGCCCCTTTGCCGAAGGAGATTTCCGCCGGAGCGGGCATAAGGTCATGCCCGTCTCTCGAATCACCCGCACCAGGGCTTGTGATAAAAAGTGCCGCGAATATTGCCGATACCAATATGGATTTCATATCCAGCTCCCCCTGGAGTTGTCTGAAGTTGTGCTCCCCCGTTTTCCCGATGAATGTTAAGGGAATATTAGCAAAAAAGGCGAGCGTCCGTTTATAATCGAGTCGCCACGGGTAAGGCGCTCCCACGACAGAAACTGAGACGGAAAAACCTCGAGCTCAGTTCAACGGTTGAGTTGTCGGAGCGCAACGGGGGAGGCCGGCGTGAGTCTCAATTGGATTGACTACACCGCATTCATCGCGTTCATCGGATTCGTGGTAACCGTCTCGCTGATCGCGGGCAGGCGTGAGAAGTCGAGCGAGGATTATTTTCTCGCGGGGAGGCGGCTGACTTGGTGGCTGATCGGCTTTTCGCTGATCGCCTCGAACATCTCGACGGAGCATTTCGTGGGGATGGCGGGCAAGGGCTTCGGCGTGGGCCTGGCGATAGCGAGTTACGAGTGGATGGCGGCGGTGACGCTGGTGATCGTCGCCTGGTTCTTCCTGCCGAAATTCCTTCGCTGCGGCATCTACACCATGCCGCAATTTTTGGAGTACCGTTACAGCGGAACTTCTCGGACGATCATGGCCGTGTTCATCATGGCGGCCTACGTTGTCGTGGCGTTGTCGACGGTGCTCTACGCCAGCGCGATCGCGCTCAATGCGATATTCGGCATAGATACGACGCTGGCGGTGTGGCTGATCGGTCTGACGGCGGGCGCTTACACGATCTACGGCGGTTTGAAGGCAGTCGTCTGGTCCGACCTGATCCAGGGCGCCGCGCTGCTGCTGGGTGGGCTGGTGGTGACGGTGATCGGGCTGAATGCGGTGGGGGGTCTGGACAGTTTCCTGCAGAACAACGCCGCGAAGCTGCACACGGTTCTGCCGTGGGACCATCCCGAGCTGCCCTGGATGGCGGTGTTCATCGGCGGGCTGTGGATTCCCAACCTTTTTTACTGGGGCCTGAACCAGTTCATCACGCAGCGGACGCTGGGTGCCAAGAGCCTGGCGGAGGGGCAGAAGGGCATCTTCCTGGGGGCGGCGTTGAAGCTGTTGATACCGTTTATCATCGTCTTCCCGGGGATCATGGCCTTCCAGCTTTACGGCGCGACGCTGGCCAACCCGGACCAGGCGTACCCGCACATGATCGCGCAGATTCTGCCGGCGGGCCTGCGGGGGCTGATGTTCGCGGCGTTGTTCGGGGCGGTGATGAGCTCGATCGACTCGATGCTGAACTCGGCGTCGACGATCTTCACGATCGACCTCTACCAGAAGTTCTGGGGCAGGGAGGCGAGCCCGGGGAAACTCGTGACGGTGGGGAGAATCGCGACCGCCGGGTTCATGGTCTTCGCCTGCCTGTGGGCGCCGATGGTCGGCTCTTTCGGCAGCGTGTTCGATTACATCCAGAAGCTGTGGGGGTTCATCACGCCGGCGATCGTGACGGTATTTGTCGTGGGGCTGGTGGTGAAGAAAGCGCCGGCGGTGGCGGCCAACTGGGCGCTGCTGTTCGGGATTCCACTCTACGGGGGGTTGCTGTTTTTCCTGCCTGAGGTGGCGTTCCTGCACCACATGGCGATCACTTTCGTGACGCTGACTGTGTTCATGCTGGTGGTGACGGCACTGCGGCCGATGAAGGAGGCGGTGACGTTCCCGGTTTCTGACATCGACGTGCGGGTGATGCCCTCGGCGTGGATCTGGGGCAGCCTGATCATCGCGGCGACCGCGGTGCTCTACATAATATTCTGGTGAGGTGCGGCTAATGTCAGGCGGGGGTCGATAGATGGGCAACAGGGAAAGGCTGCTGGAGGAGACCGCCGGATATTTCCGCGAGAGGTTTGCGGGCGAGGCGGAGCTAACTGTGGCAGCACCGGGGCGGGCGAACCTGATCGGCGAGCACACCGATTACAACGACGGCCACGTGCTGCCGGTGGCGATCGACCGCTACATAGTGGCAGCAGCGGCGGACCGCGCCGACAGGCGTTTTCGTTTGTATGCTGCCGATCTCGACGAGTATTTCGAATTCGAATCGGGAGAGTTGCCCGAGAAGCGGCCCGTCTGGGTTTCCTACGTGGGCGGCGTGATCGTCGAGATGCGGCGCGCGGGATTCGAGGTGGGGGGGAAGGAAATCGCGATCCACGGTGACGTGCCGCCGGGCTCCGGGCTGAGCTCCTCGGCTGCGTTGGAGATTTCGACGGCGACCGCGATGGAGCGCCTCGAGGGCCTGGAGATCGAGGACGGGCGGATGGTGAACATCTGCCGCCGGGCCGACCATAACTACGTGGGGATCAAGAGCGGGCCGATGGACCAGTTCGCGTCGCGCGCCTGCAGGGCGGGGCACGCGGGGCTGCTGGATTGCCGGGTGTTGGAGATGACGCACCACCCGCTGCCGGAGGGCATCGATTTCTTCTCGATCTACTCGGGCATTCCGCGCGCGCTGGTGACGAGCGAGTACAACGAGCGGCAGGAGTCGTGCCAGGAGGCGGTAAGGATTTTGGCCGCGGCGAATCCGGAGGTGGGGGCGTTGCGCGACGCGACGCCGGAGATGGTCGGGGCGCTCAAAGAAAAGCTGGGCGAGCGGATTTACCGGCGAGCGCGGCACGTGGTGACGGAGCAGCAGCGTGTGTTCGCGCTGATCGAGGCTTTCGGGAAGGGCGATAGGGTTGCGGTGGGCGACATCCTGCTGGCGGGCCACAGGAGCCTGAGCGAGGACTACGAGGTGAGTCTGCCGGTGCTCGACGAGATGATAGGTTGGCTCTATGCGCGGCCGGGCGCGGTGGGTGCGCGGCTGACGGGCGCCGGCTTCGGCGGCAGCCTGGTTTTCCTGGCCAGGGAGGGAGAGCTCGACGCCGAGGAGTTGACCAGAGCGCTGGCGGCGGAGTTCGGCGGCGGAACTCCCGAGCCGCCGGAGGTCTGGAAGCTGAAAACGGTTGACGGCGCCCGCTACCAGCCGGGTGCAGGCGCATGATTCTGCAAACGATCGACTGGCTTTTAATAGGGGCGTTTTTCGTAGTATCGCTGATAGTGGGCATCAGCGTGGCGAGGCGGGCGGGGAGGAACACGGCCGAGTTTTTCGCTTCGGGGCGCAACATGCCGTGGTGGCTGCTGGGGGTTTCGATGGTGGCCACGACGTTTTCCGCCGACACACCGAACCTGGTGACCGACATGGTGCGGACCCACGGCGTGGCGGGCAACTGGATGTGGTGGGCCTTCCTGCTGACCGGCATGATCACGGTGTTCATCTACGCGAGGTTGTGGCGGCGCTCGGGGGTGCTAACCGACATCGAGTTCTACGAACTGCGCTATAGCGGAAAGGCGGCGGGCTTCCTGCGCGGCTTCCGCGCGCTCTACCTGGGCGTGTTCTTCAACGTGGCGATCATGGCCACGGTGATGCTGGCGGCGATCAAGATCGGGGGGGTGATTCTGGGGATCCCGCCGTTCGAGACGTTGTTTATAACTTCGGTTGTGGTGGTGGTCTACACGATGCTGGGCGGCCTGCGGGGAGTGCTGATCACCGACTTCATTCAATTCGCGATCGCGATGGCGGGGGCGATCATCGCGGCGGTTGTGGTGCTGAACCTGCCGCAGGTGGGCGGTTTGGAGGGCCTGCTGTCAAACCCGAACGTGGCCGGCAAGCTGTCGATACTGCCCGATTTTTCCGACAGCTCGCTGCTGATGACGGTGTTCCTGATTCCGCTGGCGGTGCAGTGGTGGAGCGTGTGGTATCCCGGCTCGGAGCCGGGTGGCGGTGGCTACGTGGCGCAGCGGATGCTTGCGGCGAAGGACGAGGGCCACGCGATGGGCGCGACGATGCTGTTCAACGTGACGCATTACGCACTGCGGTCGTGGCCGTGGATCATCGTCGCCCTGGCTTCGCTGGTGGTTTTCCCCGACCTGGCGGCGTTGCGGGAGGCCTTCCCCAACATGCCTGCGGAGATCGTGAGGAACGACATGGCCTACCCGGCGATGCTGACCTTTCTGCCGGCGGGGCTTCTGGGGGTTGTGATCGCCTCGCTGGTGGCGGCGGTGATGTCGACGATCTCGACGCACCTCAACTGGGGCGCGTCATACATTGTCAATGACTTCTGGCGGCGCTTCATCGTGCGCGAGCCGAGCGAGCGGCAGTTGGTGTGGGTAGGGAGGATCGCGATCGCGGTGCTGATGGTGCTGTCGATGGCGGTGGCGTTGCTGCTGCGCAATGCGCTGCAGGCTTTCCACATCCTGCTGCAGATCGGCGCGGGGACGGGGCTGCTGTTCCTGCTGCGCTGGTTCTGGTGGCGGATCAACGCCTTCAGCGAGCTGGCGGCGATGGTGATCTCGTTCGTTGTGGCGGTCTATTTCGAGTTCGTGCACGTGCAGATCGGTTTGCCGGAGTTGGCGGAATGGCAGCGGCTGGTGATCGGCGTGGGGATCACCACGGTGGGCTGGGTGGCGGTGACGCTGCTGACTAAGCCCACGGAGATGAGGACTCTGATCAGCTTCTATAAACTGACGCGTCCCGGGGGCCCGGGCTGGAAGCTCGTGTTGCGCGAGGCGGCGCGTGAGGGCGAATTGACCGGAGAGGCGGAGGCCGGCTGGGATGTGCCGCGGGGGCTGCTGAACGTGCTGATGGGGCTGGTGCTGGTCTATAGTATGCTGTTCGCGACCGGATTCTGGCTCTATTCGAACACCGTTCCGGCCGTCATCACCACGGCAACGGGATTGCTGGCGGCGGTGTTCCTGACGTTGACCTGGAAGAACCACCGTGCCCGCGGCGGCGCCTGAGGCGTCAAGCGGATCGGCGGAGATAGAAGGGGGTTGTCATGCATAAGGTGTCTTTGGCGGGGGTGAAGATGTTTCTCAAAGCAATGATGGCATTTGTATTGGCGGTATGTGTCATGGGGCCGGTTTATGGCGAAGAGGATGTGAAGGACTGGGAGAATCCCGAGGTTATCGGGATCAACAAGGAGGCGCCGCACGCGACGCTGATCCCCTACGCCGGGACAGAAAGCGCGCTGAAGGGCTTTGCGTCGCTCTCGCCCTGGTTCAAGCCGCTGAACGGGCGTTGGAAGTTCCATTGGGTCGAGAAGCCGGCCGATCGCCCCGTCGATTTCTACAAGCCGGAGTACGATGTGAGCGGCTGGGACGAGGTCGACGTGCCGGGCAACTGGCAGTTGCAGGGCTATGACATACCCTATTACCTGGACGTTCCATACGCTTTCGAGAACAATCCGCCGTTCATTCAGGATCACTACAATCCGGTCGGCTCGTACAGGATGGAGTTCACCATGCCGCCCGGCTGGGACGGCAGGCAGGTGTTCATCCACTTCGCAGGCGTGGAGTCGGCGTTTTATTTGTGGATAAACGGCGAGAGGGTGGGCTACAGCCAGGGAAGCCGGACTCCGGCGGAATTCAACATCACACCTTACGTCAAGGCGGGAGCGAACGTGCTGGCGGCGGAGGTCTACCGCTGGTCCGACGGCTCTTACCTGGAGTGCCAGGATTTCTGGCGCCTGAGCGGGATATTCCGCGATGTTTACCTCTACTCGACGCCGGGAGTGCACATCCGCGATTTCGAAGTTCGGACCGAGCTCGACGGAGATTACCGCGACGCGACGATGAAGGTGACCGCGCGGGTGCGCAACTACGGTGGCGCTGTGATGGAGAATCCCCTGGTGGAGGCCGTGCTGCTGGATGCGTCCGGCGTGGAGGTGGTTGGAGCGGATGTGTTAAACGGGAGCACAGCGTGGCTGGCGCCCGGCGCGGAGAGCGTGATCCCGATGAAGGCGGTCGTAACCGATCCGCTCAAGTGGTCGGCGGAGAAGCCGAACCTCTACACGCTGCTGCTGACGCTCAAGGACTCCGGCGGCAACGAGCTGGAGGTCGAGCGCTGCGAGGTGGGTTTCCGCGAGGTGGAGATCAGGGGCGGTCAGCTGCTGGTCAACGGCCAGCCGATCCTGATCAAGGGAGCCAACCGCCACGAGCACGACCCCGACACCGGCCACTACGTCTCGCGCGAATCGATGGTGCGCGACATCGAGCTGATGAAACGGTTCAACCTCAACACCGTGCGCACCTGCCACTATCCCGACGCACCTGAGTGGTATGAACTCTGCGACCGCTACGGCCTCTATGTGATCGACGAGGCGAACATCGAGTCGCACGGCATGGGCTACAAGCCCGATAAGACCTTCGCCAACAAGCCGGAGTGGAAGGAAGCCCACCTCGACCGCATCCGGCGGATGGTCGAGCGCGACAAGAACCACCCGTCGGTGATCATCTGGTCGATGGGCAACGAGGCCGGCGACGGCACCAACTTCGAGGAGGGAAGCGACTGGATCCACCACCGCGATCCCTCGCGTCCCGTCCACTATGAGCGCGCCAAGGAACTTCCGCACACCGACATCGTTTGCCCGATGTATTGGCACGTCGACCGGATTGTCGAATACGCGCAGCGCGCCACCGACCGCCCGCTGATACTCTGCGAGTACGCGCACGCGATGGGTAACGCGGTGGGCAACCTGCGCGAGTACTGGGATGCGATCGAGAAGTACGAGCATCTGCAGGGGGGCAGCATCTGGGACTGGGTCGACCAGGGGATCCGTGCAAAGGCTGACGACGGCAGCGAATACTGGGCCTACGGAGGTGATTTCGGCGACGAGCCCACGAGCAGGGATTTCTGTCTCAACGGCCTGGTGCGTCCCGACCGCGGCGTAACCGCAAAGATCCAGGAGGTCAAGAAAGTTTACCAGAACATCAAGATCGAACCGGAAGACCTCAGTGGCGGCAGGTTCAGGGTTAAGAACTACTTTTTCTTCACGAATCTGAGCGAGTTCGACGCAAACTGGAGCTTGACGGAGGACGGCCGTGAAATGTTCGGCAATGAGATTGCGCCGATCGACGCCGAGCCGGGCGGGACGGCTGAAATCACGATACCTTATCCCTCGATGCTGGTCGTGCCGGGCGCCGAATACCACTTGAAGATAAGCTTCCGCCTGCGCGGCGACACGCCCTGGGCGGAGAAGGGTCACGAGATCGCCTGGGAGCAGTTCGAGCTGCCTTTCCAGTCGCTGCCTGCTCCTGAGGTGTCGCTTGCTGAGAAGCCGGAGATCGAGGTGTCAGAGTCCGGTGATGAAGTAAGAGTCAGCGGCGGCGGCTTCGAGGCGGTGTTCAGCCGCGAGCAGGGGACGCTCGCCTCGCTGACCTACGGCAAAAGGCGTGTGATCGGCAACGCCCAGGAGGGCGTGAGCGGGCCGGTGTTCAACGGATTCCGCGCGCCGACGGACAACGACAAGGGCTTCGATCCCCAGTGGTACAAGTACGGCCTCGATAAACTGTCACGCGAGGTGAGCCGGTTTGAAGTAAAGCGGCAGGGGCCGGGGTCGGTGCGGATCGCCGTGGAAACCCACTGCCTTGCCGGGGAGGAAGAGCGTTTCGTCCACCACGCGGTTTTCACCGTGCTCGCAAACGGCTGCATCAGGGTGGACAACCGCTTCGTGCCTGTGCCTGTGGAGGGTCTGACGGTGCTGCCGAGGCTGGGCGTGAAAATGACCGTCAACGGCGCGTTTGACAACTACGAGTGGTTCGGGCGCGGCCCGCACGAGAATTACCCCGACCGCAAGACCGGCGCGGCCGTCGGGCGCTACCGGAGCAAGGTTGCCGGCCTCTACGAGGAATATGTCCGCCCGCAGGAGATGGGCAACCGCGAGGACGTGCGCTGGGCGGCGCTGACCGACGAGAGCGGCGCGGGCCTGCTGTTGGTGGCTGAGGGGCTGATGTCGGCCACGGCGTTGCACTACAATGCAAGGGACCTGAACGAAGCGGACCACATCAACGAGCTGAAGCCCCGCGAGGACGTGATTCTCAGCCTCGACGCGGCGTTGTGCGGCCTGGGCAACGGCAGCTGCGGTCCGGGGCCGCTGGAGAAGTACCTGCTCAAGCCGAAGCCGCGGGAATTGAGCTTCAGCATCAGGCCCTACGATCCGTCGATGGGGGATGCCGCCGGTGTGGCGCGGCTGCGCCTGCCGAAGGAAGAATAAAGCGAGGAGAGATCGAATGAAGGGAAAAGTGCGGGCCGCTGCGCTGGTGCTGGCAGTTCTGCTCGTTGCCGGGTCGTCGTTTGCCGACGAGGTCACGGCCGAGTACACGGACTACTGCGGCACCAGGACGATCGTGCTGGCGAACGAGTGCATCAGGCTGTCGATCGAATTTCAAGACGGCTCACTCTCTAGAGAGATCCTCGAGGGTCGGGAGTCGTGGCTGGCGCAGTACGGCGGCGGATCGCTGCGGATCGGGATCGAACCGGTGGTGTTGGGCGAGTTGATGTGGACGGGGTGGCGCGCGCCGGGC
>CBFCZO010000057.1:0-19189 GCA_965602675.1 uncultured bacterium
CGGTTGACATGCTCCCAGATCTCTTCGGTGTCGGCCGTATCGCTCGAGTTTATCCAGCTCCGGCCGTTTTCGGTAATGATCAGGCCGGTTGTCGGCACCAAGTGATTTACCCACACCGGTGTCACCAGGAGTTCCCCTATTCGGGTTTCCTCCCCCACGGGCAACTCGATGTATTTCAATACAGGATTGTCCGGCGAGGGTAGTTTTGAGAAGTCAGGCCAGCTCACTTCGTTGAAGATATGATTTCTCAAGTCGTCTATCGCCTCAGCGTGGCCGTAGATATGCAGCGGCTTGTGTTGCGTTCCAAAGATGTTATCTACGAGAAACGGCAGCGACGCGGTATGGTCTAGGTGGGAGTGGGTGATGATTACATCCGTGATTTTCTTCTGCTCTTCGAAGGAAAGGGCGTCAGTGATCGCCCCCGCATCGACGGCAAGAAAATCGTTCACCAGGAACGAGGTAAGGCCGTGCTTACCATCCATCCCACCGTAGCAACCTAGAATCCTGATCTTCATAAGTTAGTTCGGATAATCAGCCTGTCGTAGATTAGTCGGCTTTACCCTCGGTCGGCCTTGTTGCCCGTAACTTAACGTATAACAAGAGTTACGCAGCATTTTTTATCTAAACATACCCGTCTTGGGGTGTCAAGGTGATTGTCCCCAGCGGACCGGGGCCGCCACCATTGACGGCCCCGGTAGCCACGCTGGTTATTTGTTCTCGTTGATCTGCTCCAGCAGGACACGCACCGCAGCGTCGAGCTGATCGTCTTTTCCCACCAGGCTCTGGCCGATAGGGCGCTCGACGAAGATGTCCGGCTTGCGCGCCACGTCGTCGAGGTCCTCTTCCTCCAGTGTTAGTACGGCCACCCGCGGCAGGCGCAGGTAGGCGCCGTTCAGCAGGCCGGTGCCCCAGGTCCAGATGACCCAGCCGTTCGATTCCGTGCCCACGATCTTACCGAGGCTGGCCTTGCGATAAAGCTCGGCGAACATCTCGGCGTTGCTCAAGCTTTGCTCGTTCTGCACAACAACCGTCGGCTTGTCGAGGATGCGGTTGCCGGCGTAGTTGCTGGAGGAAGTGCGGCTGCGGCTGCGGAAGGCGTTGTAGAGGGCTGTGCGCCGCTGCAGCACGTCGATAACGAAGGGCGCCACGTAGCCGCCGGTATTATAGCGCACGTCAATCACCACCCCCTCCTTGCCGTGTATCTGACTGTCCAGATCGAGCTTGAATTGCTCGAGTGCCCCTCCGCCCATGTTGGGGATGTGGGCGTAGCCCAGGCGCCCGCCGCTGATTTTTGCTACATAGGCTTCGTTGTCGCGCACCCAGAGGCGATAACGCAGTCGATTAACGTCAGATCCCGAGGCGGGTTTGACTGATACCTTCTTGCTTTCGCCGCCCTCCGGATCGGAGGCGTATTCGACAATAACCCTTTTGTCTCTCTTGCGCTCGAGCAGGGAGGCGAGGTTTGTTTCGCGAGTGAGCTTTGTCCCGTCGACGGTCAGGATATAGCTGCCTGCTTTGAGATCGCTCTCCTCATTCGCCACCGGCCCGCCTTGAACGACGTCATCGACCATGAAGCGGCCGTTCTCCAAGTATTCGCGAGGATCGAGGGTGATTCCCAGATCTCCCGTCGGTGTTGCGCTTCCTCCGGAGTAGTAACAGCCCATGTGCGAGGTGTTGAGATCACCCAGCATCAGGTTGATGAGATAGCTCAGGTCGTAGTTACTGCGCGCCCCCTTCACGTAGGGCAGATAGCGTTCATAGACCAGCTGCCAATCCTGGTTGTTGAATGTGGGATCGTAGAAGTGGTCGCGCAGCATCACCCACGCCTCCCTGAAGACCTGCAATTTCTCCGCGTGGAAGTCGATTTCCATCTCCGCACGCATCGCGTAGGGCTTGGCTGAGTCTCCCTTGAGCGGCAGGGTCTTGATCGAGCCGCCGTCGAGCAGCCAGATTGAGTCGCCGCTTTTGTCGAACTGGATGTTGCCGATGCCCCGCGAGGACTCAAGTAAAGGCTTTGCGAGCAGACTTTGGCGCGGGCCGTCGGGGTCGGCGCCCGTAATCCAAAGAGTGGTTCTTCCCGAAACGTAGTTTGTGAAAAGGAGTTTTTTACCGTCGGGAGAAAGGCCCGCGACGCGGGAACTATCCGTGAAATCCACCAGCCGCCGGATTCGGTCTTTGATCCGCTCTGCTACGATCTCAACTTTCACTTCCTCCTTTTTTTCTTTGTCGGCATCCGCTTCGGACTTCCCGCTCTCAGGTTTCTCGAAAAGCTTATCGAACTTGTCCTCCGGAAATTCGGCTTCGAGCGGCTGAAGATCGGTCCGTATTATCTGGTTTTCGCTACGGTATTGGTTGGTAGTGAAGACAATAAACTTGCCGTCGCCCGACCAACGCGGTGAAAAACCGGATATGTTAGGTAGGTAAGTGAGCTGGATTTCCTCGCCGCTTTCAATGTTTCTGGCGTTGACGTTGCGGAAAAAGTTATCGTCGATCGTGAAGTAAGCCAGCCACTTGCTGTCGGGCGCCCATGCGAAGCTGGGCGCGCCGTAGAGCTGATCGCTGAGGAAGAATCCTTTGGTAAACTCCCGGTCGCTGAGATCCTCCATGTTGATCAACCTGATCTCTTCCATACCGCGGTAGTAAGCGCACCACTTGCCATCGGGCGAAACCAGCGGAAGATATTCCTGCTCTTCGGTCGAAGTCAGGCGCTTCTCCTCGCCGCCGACGAAGTCATAGATGAAGAGGTCAGGATTGCCGTCGCGGTCGGAAGTGTATATCAGCTTGCTGCTGTCGCTGCTCCATGACAAGCCGCTCTCCCGTGCCGGAGTCGATGTAATGCGGAATGCGGTAGGCGTCGGCTCGTCGTCGTCCTTGCTCGCCGGAGCAGCGAAGACCTCGCCGTGGACGATGAACGCCACTTTCTTGTTGTCAGGCGAAAGAGCGAACTCACTTACCTCACCGCTGAATGTCCTGTTCGCCACCGGTGTGCTGCGCTCGTCGGCGATCACTGTCAGCTCAACAGGTTTCGCCTCTTCGCCCGGCCGCATCAGCCAAATGCCGAATTCGCGCTCGAAGACGATGCTGCCCTCCGTGTGCGCGATGTCGGGCCAGATTGCCCTGCCATCAGTGAAGCTTGTAAGCCTGCGGCGATCGCCGTCGAGGATCTGGTACCAGATATTCTCCTGGCGGACATCGCCTTCGTCGCTGACAAAGTAAAGCCCGCCGCCGTCGGGTGCCCACATGGGCCAGCTGTCCATCCCCTCGAACGTCGTGAATTGCCGATAGTCGGTGGCTGCCGGGTCATTGCTCTTGAGCCAGATTTCGGTGGCGTCGTTGGTAACGGGTCCCTTGCGCCACCACTGCCGCACGCCGTCATTGGCGTTGAAAGCCAGCGTTTTGCCGTCCGGCGAGAGCGCGGCGTTGTACTCCTCTTCGTAACGGTCGCGGCACACAGGCATCGGCGTACCGCCGTCGATCGACACCTTGTAAATGTCCGCGGAGCCCATGATATCGCTGCGGTTGGACGAGAAAAAAACCCACGCGCTGTCCGGGCTCCATTCTTCGACTAGGTCAGAGGAACTGTTCCAGGTCAGCCTGCGCAACTCCCCGCTCTCCAGATTGATGATGAACACATCGTTGCCGCCCATCCTGCTGCTACTGAAGGCCAGCCAGCGGCCGTCCGGCGAGAAGCGCGCATATGAATCATACGCATCGTTACTAACCAGCAACCTTGCCTGGCCTCCTTCCGCCGGGGCGAGATAGATGTCACCCGCATAAACGAAAGCGATCGTCGAGCCGTCGGCCGAGATTGCCGGTTGGCGGTAATAGGGCCTGGCCTCGTCATTCGCGATCAGTGTGGCAGTGATTATCAGCAGAAGACAGACAGCCCGAGAAAATCTTCCCCACATAACAATGTCCCTCCTCAAGAGTGGATGTTTTTGTCTCGCGAGAACAATGCATGCCTTGCGTGATTCCATGATAGATTACCAAAGTTGTCCAGCGATGTTGAGGCCGACTTTATTTGAAGGGTCGGTGGTCACCCCCAGTTTTTAGACTGCCATCCGCAGCATTCGGGTTACAATGGATCTGCCTGATAATTTCTCTGGTGGTAGATGGAATATCTCGAATCATTGGAAGCGGCGGCGTTTCCGTTGGGCCTTGCGGCCGCTGTTCTGTTGTTCGTCGCCTCGGCGCTGCATATCTATTGGGCTTTCGGCGGCAGGTGGGGACTTTACGCTGCAATCCCCACCGACGAAGGGGAGTTTGTCTTCAGGCCGGAGCCGCTCGGTCTCTTCGGCATAGGATTTGGGCTTGCGCTGGCGGGCTTGATACTGCTGGTGCGCGTCGGAACGCTGGGTCCCGTCGCTCCACTGCTGCTCTTCGAGTGGGGAACGTGGGTGGTCGCTGCGGTTTTCTTACTGCGGGCTCTGGGCGACTTCCGCTACGTCGGCCTAACCAAGAGAGTCTGGGAGACTCGTTTCGCGCGCCTAGACACTTATGTTTATTCGCCACTCTGCCTTTTCGTGTCGTTCGCCTCGCTGGCGGCGGCGCTCTCGCCTGTTACCGGTACGTGATGCGAAGTAAGCGTACACGGCTCGCTGTAGTATAGAGTGCGGCACAGCCGCATGTTTCATGGCGGTTACCACAGGAGGAAGACGATGGATTACGGTATTCGCAGGAAACTCGATATGGATTTCGATGAAGCGCGCATCCGCATTGAAGAGGAGTTGAAAAAAGAGGGCTTCGGCGTGCTTACCGAAATCGATGTTCAGGCCACGTTAAAAAAGAAACTCGACATCGACTATCGCCGTTATAACATTCTCGGCGCCTGCAATCCTCCGTTTGCCCATAAAGCTCTGGAGCTGGAGCGTGAGGTCGGCCTGCTGATGCCCTGCAACGTGATCGTTTATGAGGACGATGACGGCAAGACGGTAGTCTCGGCGATGAATGTCGAGATGGCTATGGCAGGTCTCGTTCCCAACCTCAAGCCGCTTGCCGATGCGGTCGGCGCCAAACTCCAGGCAGCCCTCGACAGGCTGTGAAACGACATTTTCGGAGCCCGCATTAAGCCACGCATTAAGCCGAAGGGCTTTAAGGCCGGTTGCTGCATCTCCTTGATTTCACAATCGAACAGCCCACACTTTGCCGCAGTAATCTGCTTGCTGGTGCAGCGGGTATGCTAAAATTCACCAGTTGAAGTGATTGTTGTTCAAACACCAGCCTTTCAGGGGGGAACAGATGAAAGGATTTCATGACCATATCTGTCTGCTTGTCGCATTGACAGTAATCTTGGCGTTTGCCGCGCCGGCGTCTGCGCAGGAGGGCTACAAGATGCCCCCGAAGGAGATAGCCGAGTTGGTCGACGCACCGGTAACTCCCGACCTCAGCCTCAGCCCTGATAAGGACTGGGTGTTGCTGATGCACCGCACCAGCCTGCCGTCGATTGCCAAGCTGGCTAGGCCGGAGCTGCGCATCGCGGGATTGCGGATCGATCCCGCCAGCAACGGGCCAAGCCGTACCAGGTATTCCTACAACCAACTGGCACTCAAACCGATCACAGGCGGCAAAGAGATCGAAATCACCGGGCTGCCTGCCGAGCCGAGCATAGGCAATGTCTCCTGGTCGCCTTGCAGCAAGGCTATTGCTTTTACCGTGACCACCCTCGACGCCGTCGAGCTGTGGGTCGCTGAGGCGGCAAATGGGAAAGCAACGAAGATCGAGGGCATCCGCCTTAACGCAACCTTCTACGGTATGCCTTACTCCTGGCTGCCGGGCGGTAAAGGAATAATCTGCAAAACCGTTCCCGCAGATCGCGGCCCAGCTCCTGAGCAACCACGCGTCCCCGACGGGCCGGTGGTCCAGGAGAACATCGGCAAGGCCGCTCCCGCCCGTACTTATCAGGATCTTCTGAAGAACCAGTATGATGAAGCACTGTTCGAGTTCTACATGACCTCACGCGTTGCGGTCATCAGCCCCGACGGCAGCATCAAGGCGATTGGCCCTACGGGTATTATCACCTTCGCCGAGCCCTCGCCCGACGGCAACTGCATCCTCATCGAGACCACTCACCGGCCCTTCTCCTACCTAGTGCCTTTCTACCGCTTCCCGAATCGCGTCGAAATCTGGGACCTGGATGGCAACATAGTGAAACAGATCGCTGACCTGCCGTTGGCGGATGAGATACCGACCGCCTTCGATGCCGTCGCCACGGGCCCGCGCAATTTTGGCTGGCGCCAGGACGCACCTGCAACCCTCGGCTGGGTCGAAGCTGCCGACAACGGCGACCCGAACATCGAGGCCGAGATCCGCGACAAGGTCTACATGCTGCCCGCGCCGTTCGCGGCTGATCCCGTCCATATGATCGATCTCGGCTTGCGCCTTCGCAGGGTGCAGTGGTCGGAGGAGGGCTTCGCACTGGTGACCACGCGCTGGTGGAAAACCCGCTGGACACGCACGTGGTTGGTCAAGCCGGACGAGGCGGGAGCGGAGCCTAAATTGCTCTTCGATCTCTCATCGGAAGACCGTTACAACGATCCTGGCACACCGCTATCCGGTACGAACGACTCGGGCGCCAGGGTGCTGGAGACGACCGATGGTGGAAAGTCGATCCTCCTTTACAGCCGCGGAGCATCGCCGGAGGGAGACAGGCCGTTCCTCGATAAGCTCAACCTCGAAACTGGCGAGACAACACGTCTCTGGCGCTCCGATGAACCTTATTATGAGCAACTCGAGGATATTCTCGACGAATCCGGCATAAAAATCCTCACCCGCCGTGAGTCGGTCGACGAGCCGCCCAACTACTTTATCCGTGACCTGGAGCAGGGCTCGATTACCGCGCTGACCAAGTTCCCGCATCCGATGCCCCAACTTCTCGGGGTCAAGAAAGAGCTGATTACATACAAGCGCGATGATGGTGTCGACCTCAGCGCCACGCTCTGCCTGCCACCAGGCTACGATCCGTCACAGGGCCCAATAACGATGCTGATGTGGGCATATCCGCGCGAGTTCAAGAGCGCCCGCGCTGCTTCCCAAGTGAGCGGCTCCCCCTACAGCTTCGTGCGCGTCAGCCCCACCTCGGCGCTGCTGTTCCTCGTGCGCGGATATGCCGTGCTGGACGGCCCGACGATGCCGATCATCGGCGAGGGCGACAAGGAACCCAACGACACCTACGTCAAGCAACTCGTGGCCAGTGCCAAGGCGGCGGTCGATGAAGTGGTTCGCCGAGGGGTCGCTGATCCGAAAAAGATCGCCATCGGAGGCCATTCTTACGGGGCCTTCATGGTCGCCAACCTGCTGACCCACTCCGACCTTTATGCAGCCGGCGTGGCACGCAGCGGTGCATACAACCGCACCCTCACCCCGTTCGGTTTCCAGGCGGAGGAGCGCACCTATTGGCAGGCGCCGGAGGTTTACTACACAATGTCGCCCTTCATGCACGCGCCCGACGTCAACGAGCCGATCCTGCTGATCCACGGCCGGGCCGACAACAACTCCGGCACCTTCCCGATCCAGAGCGAGCGCTACTATGCCGCACTCAAGGGCCACGGCGCCACGGTACGTCTGGTGTTTCTACCCCACGAAAGCCACGGCTACCAGGCTCGCGAGTCGATCATGCACATGCTGTGGGAGACCTCCCGCTGGCTCGACAAGTACGTCAAAGGCGAAGAGCCTGACTACTGATATCCACGAAGCGTATTGACTGCGAAAGGGGGCCGGAGTGCTGGCCCCCTTTTATTGCGCAAGGTTTTAATCAGCGAAAGCAGGAGGCAGGACAATCTTGTCCGGCTGGAGGGTTGCGAACAACAAAGAGCGTCCGTGCTTCCTTTGTCGACTCAGGATGGATTCTACCGCGGAGATATCTCCTCAGAAATTGAAGTTGTGCACGATCTTGCAGATCAGCGCCCTGTCCTGCAGCGAGGGATCGAGCGTGCCGAAGCGTCGCCCCTCATCGTAAACCAGCCATGCCTCCGAGCCGGGGGCGTAGATCCAGCGCAGCCGGAAGTTGAAAATGAAGTCCTCCAGCAGCGACGAATACTGCGCCACCGCGCGCGACGTCAGCGTCGGGCTGAAATAGTAAGAGAACTGAAAACTCGCGATATGGCTGTCAAAGCTCCCTGTCGGCACATCAACTGAGTCAAATGAGTAATCCATCCCGAGATAGAGCCGCGGCATCGGCCTGTAGATCAGGCTAAGATAGCTGCTGAAGAGGTCGCCGTCATAGAAGCTGCCCGTGTTGAAGCCGGTGCCCACAACCAGCCTTCGCGAATAGCTGGAGTTGAAGTCGACGATTAGCTGGCGAAGGGTGTATTCACCCGCAGAGATGAACACGCCGGGAGCAATCGGGAAAGAATATGGCACGAATTCATACTTGTCGTCGTAGAGGACCATGAGGTAGTCGAAGGTCTTGAATGTGGCCAGGAAGCCGGGCCGGATTCTCCTTGTCTCGAGCACACCGTCATGGTTCTCGGTACGCTGGTAGACGTTGCCGAAGGTGAGCTGGTGAATGCCCTTTAACTTGGGGCGAGGCTTGAAGTGAATGTTGGTAAGGATTCCCCGCTGGTCGGGGCGTTGGATGAAGCCCATACCCGGATCGAAATTCTCTCCGATATCTATGTAACGGAAGGTCCAGTCGTAGAGATCGGTGTACTGCGAGGTGTCCAGTATTCCCATCCAGTTGTCCTCGTCGATGCCTTCCCGGCCGCTGCGCGCGAGAGAGCCCTGAATCTTGATGTTCTTGCCGGCCAGATACATGAAGTCCCCGCCGACCGTGGTGTCCTCCTCGGCTTCCACACCCCTGCGGCTGGTGATGATGCCTCCAATATAGCTCTTGCCGAGGATATTATGCTTGACGCGCGCGACGCTGAAGTTCTCGCCGTCGACACCGCCGCTTTCGTCGGTCTGCATTGTCATCAAACCGAGGTTGGTGTCGCCCATCAAGCCATAAGCGCGGGCTCCGCCGATAATCGGCACCTCGCGCTGTCCGCGAATGCCGATCCTGCGGCTGAAGAAAACCGTGGCGCTAGAGGCCAGACCGAACTGGAAGAGATCGGCACTCTCGAGGAAGAAATCGCGCTTCTCGGGATAGAAGAGGCTGAAGCGCGTCAGGTTGATCTGCAACGCGTCGCTCTCAACCTGGGCGAAGTCGGTATTGAGCGTCAGGTCGGTGGTGAAATTCGGTGTTACTCCCCATTTGACGTCGAGACCGGCGTCGGCGTCGTAATCGCTGTCAGCCGGATTCTCGCTGTAGCCGGCGATGGCATAGGGCTTGATCTCGAGATTCACCCACCTTTCAATGCCCTTGAGTCCCTCCATGCTCCCGTACTGGCTGACCGATTCGAACTTGTAGTCCCTGCTGATATAAGGCCACATAACCTGCTCGTTCTTGCGGCGTATTAACCGCTCGAGGAGGACTCCCATCCTCACCTCATCAGACGGTTTGAAACGGAGAACGAAAAAGGGGATTGCCAACTCCAGCGTGTAGCCTTTGTCGTCGACGTTGCCTTTGCTGTACCAGATGGCGTCCCAGGACATGGTGTATCCGCTGGCTTCTGAGAGTTGCACATCAAGCTGTGTGCCGTGCACGTTGGTATCGAAGGCGAACGCAGTGCGGTTGTCGTCCAGCGAGTCGATGGAAATCGTGAACGTATCATCCATGTCAATGTTACCGTCGCGCTCGAATTGGCGGGCGATGATCTTGTCGGGCTCGCTGTCGAAGGCCCGCACGCCAACGTAAAGGTAGCGGCTGTCGTAACAAAGGCGGACCTCCGTGCGCTCCGTCGCAGGCTGGCCGTCATCTGGCTCTCGCTGTCGAAAATCGGCAATCGGCTCGATCTCGCTCCAGAGAGACTCGTCGAGCAGACCGTCGATCCTGGGAGGCGTTTCGACCCTCACTGGACGGGTCACCTGCTCCTCGTCAGCGAGCGCAGCGTTAATCGGTGCTACGAACATTGGCGCGAAAGCTAATATCGACAGAATGGTCTTGAAGAGCACTTGTACCCCTCCCTTTGCATTTTGCAGCTCGTCGGTATTACTACCCAGCCTGCAGCCTGGAAATCCCCAATTAGCACTTCTGGAGAGATCGTCACTCTAATATATAAACGAGCCAAATCGGCAAAATGTCTATTTCCACCGGCAGATTAGAGGCCGAGCGGAAATTTCCGCACCATGCACTCCCGCGGAATCTGGATTATCATTATATGAATCGACACACCGTCTTTCCGGAGAAATCATGAAAGAAGAAAAGAACCACCACATGACCCCTGAGGAGTTCCGTCGCCACGGGCACGCGGTGGTCGATTGGATCGCGGATTATATGAGCAGAGTTGAAGAATTCCCTGTGATGTCGCAGGTCGAACCGGGCGAGATTCGCGGGAAGCTGCCACCGGAACCGCCGCAGAGGGGGGAACCGTTCGATGCGATGCTGCGCGATGTCGACGAGATCGTGATGCCGGGAATTACCCACTGGCAATCGCCTAACTTCTTCGCCTACTTCCCAGCGAACGCCTCCGGCCCGGCAATACTCGGCGACCTGCTCTCCTCCGGCCTCGGCGTACAGGGCATGATCTGGGCCACCAGCCCCGCCTGCACGGAGGTCGAGACGCACGTGCTCGACTGGCTCGTCGGCATGCTTGGCCTGCCACAACATTTCAAATCGTCCGGCAGCGGAGGGGGAGTCATCCAGGACACCGCCTCCAGCGCCGCGTTGGCCGCAATCATCGCCGCCCGCGAGCGCGCCACCGGCCTCGCCACTAATGCCTCGGGCGTCGACCGCCGCTTCGTCGCCTACACATCCGACCAGGCCCACTCGTCGATCGAAAAAGCGATCCGCATCACCGGCATCGGCTCTGATAACCTCCGCCTGATCGAGACCGACGCGTCCTTCGCGATGAAGCCGGAAATGCTCGAGTCTGCGATCCGGGCTGATCTCGATGCCGGCCTCACGCCTTTTTTCGTCAGCGCGACCATCGGCACCACCTCCTCAAACGGTATCGATCCCATCCGCATGATCGGCGAAATCTGCCGCCGCCACGCACTCTGGCTGCACGTCGACGCCGCGATGGCCGGCACAGCCGCCCTCTGCCCCGAGTTCCGCTGGATCAACGACGGAGTCGAGCTGGCAGACAGCTACTGCTTCAATCCCCACAAGTGGATGTTTACCAACTTCGACTGCGACTGCTTCTGGGTCGCCGACCGCGTCCCGCTGATCAAGTCCCTCAGCATCCTGCCCGAATACCTGCGCAACAAGGCCACAGAGTCGGGAGCGGTGATCGATTACCGCGACTGGCACATCCAACTCGGTCGCCGTTTCCGCGCCCTCAAGCTCTGGTTCGTAATTCGTCACTACGGAGTTGAGGGCCTGCAATACCACGTGCGCCGCCACGTCGAGATCGCCCAGGAATTTGCGTCCTGGGTCGAGGCCGACGAGCGCTTCGAACTTGCGATGAAACCGCCGCTCAACCTCGTCTGCTTCCGCCATATCGACGGCGACGAGAAAAACCAGCAGATAATGGATCAGCTCAATGCCTCTGGTAAGATATTTCTGACGCACACCAAACTCGACGGCAAGCTCACACTGCGGATGTCCATCGGCCAGACTCACACCGAGCGCCGCCACGTCGAGCGGGCGTGGGAGTTGATTCAGGCGCTGGTTTGATTGTGGGATCAGGGAAGTGAGGCCCCGTTCGCAGATATTGGAAACATCTTGTCTCGAGGTGCTCATTCATCGCCGGGACCGAAGGTCTAGCGCCACGCTTCAGCGTGGCTGATCCCGCACGCGGGATGCAAGTTCCTCCACTGGAGGAACCAGGGCTTATGTGGCGTCGGGCTCTAGCCCCGCACCTTTCGCTCTCGTTAGCACCCTATTTCCACTCGATGCCGAAGGTCATCGTTCCGAAGCAGATCTCGGAAACCCGAACATCAATGCGGCCTAAAGGGCTTGTTTCGCATCAGGCCCTCCAGATTCGCGCTCGCCAGCCGGCAACGTTGGCAGCGGACCAAAACAATTTCTGCCTGCAACAGGTATTAACCTGAATCGAAGGCGTGTTGTTCCGAAAAGAGTCGATGCGGCGTCAATCCGTTCGCCAAGACGGACGCCCTAGCGCTTGCAACGATAGTAAAACATTCGTTAACATACGCCATATCATATGACAGGGGGAAACCTATGAGCGGGCCTGTTCAGCAGTCACCTCAGCAGCCTGAGGCCTATCAGTACCAAGGTCCTCAGCAGGGGGGGATGATGCCCCCCAAGCTCCCCAAGGGATTTGCAGTAGCTTCGCTAGTGCTCGGGATCATCGGTCTGGTGTTTTCATTAACTCCAATCGGTATAGGGATTGGCTTGATCTGCGACATCCTGGGTATCATCTTTGGTGGAGTCGGCATCTCTAAAGCCAAGCGGGGTCAGGCCAGCGGCAAAGGAATGGCCATGGCGGGGCTGATCTGTGCCATCATCGGCATCTTTATAGTCGTCATGTGGATCTTTGCTTTGGCCTCAGATCCGATGCTATTCCAAAGACTCTATAATTATGATTAACTCAGTGGCATCTTAAGCATTCAGAAACACTCGAAAGCCTGATAATTGAGCAGAGGAGCATTATGTCTCCTTGTAATCGCATGAGTGTGCCTTGAACCATACGCACTTCCACCATGGCTACCGATTTCGACGGCGATTGAGCGTTTACTGAGAGAGGTCAAGATATTAAACAAGGGATTAGCGAGGTATTGAATGAATCCCTAAAGGGAAAGATGACATTCGCCCCATCGGGACTTAGCCTTTCTTTTCCTTGCCGAACCAATAGCGCTTGCCCGCCAGGAAAGCATCGATACCCTGTTTTTTCAGCTTACGCAGGTTGGCCAGGTGGGCGTCTCCGTGTAAGGCTTCGACGAATTCCAGCTTATTGCAGTCCTTAAACTCGTCGCATTCCCAACAACCTTCTATCTCCTTTTCACCACAGCACCCTCTCACCTTACAAAATGGAGGGCCACCGCCCTCGCGGCACCCTTTACTGCAGCGGAATTTGACTATCGAACCCAGGACCTCGTAACAAGTTTTGTAGTCTTTCAGCTTCCTAAAGAAAGGGACTTGGGACAACCACTCTGCCAGCGTCTCAAACCTCGCCTTCCGCAGCTCTGCCCTGAGGTCCCTAGCCAGATCGGCAATTTTACCTTGGTGGGCGTAGCAGTCGCCGCAATAGAGGCCGCAAAACCCTATTTTCTCCCTGCCTTCGCCATGTCCGCTCATCCTCGTTTTCCCCCTTTGAATCGATTCGATCTAATCATGAACAAGGCTTGCCGAACCAATGGCGTTTTCCGGAGAGGAAGGTTTCGATTCCCTCTTCCTTCAATATTCGCAGGTTGGCGATATTCCCGTCGCCGTGGAGCGTCTCGAGGATGTCGAGCTTGAGCTTATCGCAAGTCTCGAAATCCGTACATTCCCAACATCCCTCGATTCCCTTTTCCCTGCAGCAGAGTGCCACCTCGCAGATCTGGTCCGCTTTGGCCCTGCATATTTGCGGGCAACACATATTCTCCAGCGTCCCGAGAACCTCCGAGAACTCAGGGTATTTCCCGTAAACGGCCATTGACAGTGTTTTAGAGAAGAACTCTGCTGCCTTTTGGAAATCCACCTTCTCGAGTTCGGCTCTCAAGGCCCGCGCGCGGTCGGGAATTATGCCCTTGTAAGCGGGGCAGTCACCACAAGACAGACCGCAGTAGGTTATTAGTTTGTTATTACTCATGTCCCTTTCTAGCGCTAATGACACTTTTCATGAATCCTCTATATTTAGCCCATCATATATTTATTGCCCATTCTTTTATATATGAAACTGCCGTTTCTGAGTTGTCATACTCTTCATATAGTTTCATCAATATGTCTGTTTGCAAGCTGGCAAGGCTGTTATGTTTAAGTATCAAGCACTTTCTTCCTAGCAAATGCATCATTCCTAGTTCGTATGCAACATTAGGATTAAACATTTCTTCTGCTTCAGGCTCATCAAATATAGCTATTCCCGTAGAGCAGCATAGCAGGCATGCGATGGGGTTATATAAATCATCAGTCAGGTTATGGTCTGAGGCAAGTACGCCATAAATGTTTACTTTAGATAGAGTTTGTTTTATCTTCTTAATCAATGGTTCATTTTTATCTCTATATCTGATCATTATAAAGCAAGATTTGTCAAAGTGATGTTTTTCGACAAATTGTTTAATGCTGTTTTTCCATCCAAACAAAGGATTGGGTACTAAGCTTACAGGGAGATCTGGTATAAGGGAAAGAAATAAGTCGAAACCGGAACTTTTCTTAAACACAGTAATAGGTGCGTCAGAAGGGGGTAAGTGCAAAACTAGCTCGTATGAAGCTCTACTTACACTGCGCAATATTTTACGGTAGTCATCTACGTGTTTAATTTTTATTGTTAACTTAGCAAGCTTTTGTAATTCTTCGGTGATATATTTTATTTTCTCTTTATCTTTAATATAGGCTTCAATTTCTTGTGCAACAACTGTGTCCCATGATCTGAAAACATTTCTTATTCTGTCGCGTATAGTTTCATCGTAGATTCTTTTTTTCTTAAAGTTAGTGAAATAATTGGATATAGCCTTTAATTCTCTTAGATAAGCATAAAATGAAGATGGCATGGCAGATCAATACTATAAGGCTATCATGTTAACTAATGCGTCTTCTCCGTCAGAAGTGAGCACAAAAGCCATTCTGCCGTCTTTGTCACCAGAAGACATGATAAAACCTTTTCTAATGTTTTTAGAAATGGTGTCGCTGGGATTTTTTGGGGGGGGTATTTTGGCTTGTTTAATCACATCTTTAATCTCGGCGGCAGTGAAACTTTCTTGTCCCTGTATCTTTTCAAGATAATAACCAGCAGCTAGTGTACGATCAACATCTGTACGAGGAGATATTTTTCTAAAGAACTGAGCTTCTGATTCCATTTTGTGCTTGATTTGGTCGGCTGCTAAGGGGAATTCTGCATTAGTGAGTGTGGGTGATGTCACGGGAGATAGAGGAGTAAGTTCTTTAATTTTATCAGCGTATTCCGAAATCTTAGCTTCTACGAAGTCTTGCGGACCAGTTACTTCAAATTCGCTGTCACCTATCCTAATCCTCATTGTTACATGGTCATTTTTCGCACCGGCCATTTTAATTCTCCATCAGATTTATTGAGAGCGCTAAATCGCAAACAACATCATATTGAAAAAGTTTAACGTATTCAAGTGTATTCAAGGCGTGTTACCTGACAAGCGACAGGAAGAAGAGATAAATGCTTATCATACATTTTCCAGTTCGTCTACGGATAGGCTGACGGACCCGGCGTCGCGGGCGACCCGGACACGCAGCAGGTAGGGCCAGTGCGCGGTCGGCGATCGCTCACTTGTAGCCGGGGCAGTCGCCGCAATAGAGGCCGCAGTAGGTGAGTAGATCGCGATTCGCTTCCGCTCTCGGCATTTAGAGACCTCCGAAGTGAGTAGAGAACACAATCACGCTATACATGAGCTTGTGTGACACTCTAGCACACCGGCGAATAGATCGTCCCTGACTATTCAGGGGATGCTTTCGGAGGCGTAGTAGGCGCGTGCGGCCTGCTCGATACGCGTCATCTCGTCGTCAGATAGCGGCGTGCTAAAGTAGTCCAGCGGTTTATCCGCGAACGAAGACATGAACTCGCGCCACAGGTCTTCGCTCATCTCACCGTGGGTCGGCAGCCTGAGCCCCTCCCAGACGTCCTGGGTGACGTTCTCCATATTGTCCAGACCGGTCCCCATATCTTCCCAGATGACGAACGGCGGATTGGCCTCCGGCGGCGTCCAGCGCTGGGCGATGAATCCTTCGCCTCCCAGGTGTCCGGAAGTCGAATCGTAGGGGATCCAGCGTTCACCATCGTGAAAAAGCACCCAGGCGTGATCGTTGTGGAAACAGCTGAAGAAGCCGGTTCCCATCTCGCGGGCGTCCTTGGTCGCCGACTCGCTGCCGAGCTGTAGGTGCACCTCGTAGGCGAACTTCGCCGGCACACCTGACAGGCGCAAGAGGAAGATGCCCATGCGCGCGTGCGCGAAGCAGTTGCCGGCCTTGGTCTTGATGAATTCTGCTACTGACTTCGGCCGCGTCCAGTTGAAGACAAGGTTGCCGTGCACGAAGTCCAGAATCTTCTTCGCCTTCTGTTGTGCCAGCAGCCCTTCGATCCCAAGCCCCGCGATCAGGCCGCGGCCCCACGCCTGTGTCTCCGCATCGACATTCTCGATCCGGTCCGTCCTGATCAGTATCTGCGTGAAGTCGAGGAAAGCAGCATCGACGGTTGCCTGGTCAGCTGTATCCTGAGCGTACGCGGCCGGCAATACCGCCAAGAGCACTACGACAGAGAATGCAGATTTCATGGAAACTCCTCCCCTTGGGACAACTGCACTGAGTGAGAAAATGTTCACAGCAATCAATACGCAAGCGAATCGTTCCAGGTTCCCTTCTCGGAAAAATTTTCGCTTTCACCCCACATTCTCCAGTTCGTCTACGGAGAAGCTGACGGCCCCGGCGTCGCGGGCGACACGGCCGCGCAGCAGGTAGGGTCCGCGCCCTCGGAGGAGGCCGCCGAAGCGGTCGTAGGCCTGCGGGAAGAGCACAGCCTCGTAGGCGGAGGTGAGGTCCTCGACGCTGAGGAATTTCATGTACTCGCCGCGGCAGGTTCGTGTGCGCTTGGCGTGCACCAGCCAGGCGATTGTGGTGACGAAGCGGCCGGCGTGGCGCCCGAGGTTGCGCGCTTCCACAATGCCCTCCCTTTTCATCAGGTCGCGGTAGAGCGCCAGCGGGTGGGCGGTGACCGTGAAATCGAGCGCCTCCATCTCGCGGCGCAGGCGCTCGCTCAGGGAGTAGTCGGGCACCTCGGGGGCCTCGAGGCGGCGCGGGTCGATGCCCTCGAGCACCCCCTCGCCGGTCTCCCTCTGCTTCTGCTGGATCAGCCACATCAGCTGCGGGCGGTTGTAGCCGAAACGGTCGAGCGCGCCGCATGAGACCAGCGACTCCCCCTCGTCGCGCGCCGGGCGAACGCGGGAGAGGAAGTCGCCGAGATCGGAGTAGGGCTGCAGTTCGACGATCCGCCGCGCTGTCTCCTCAGAAAGGTTCTTCACCGCCATCAGCCCGACCATCAACGCTCCGTTGCGCCCCCGGTAATGCACGCGCGCCTTGCTGACGTAGGGCGGCAGGATGCGCAGCCCCATGCGGCGCGCCTCCTCGATGTAGGCCGCGGCGTGGTAGAAGCCGCCGCCGTTGCTCAGCACCGCCGCCATGAACTCCGCCGGATAGTGGGCGCGCAGGTGGGCCGCCTGGATCGAGACCTGGGCGAAGCTGGCGCTGTGGCTCTTGCAGAATGCGTAGCCGGCGAACGAGGCGATCTGGCGCCAGATCTCCTCCGCGGCCTTCTTCTCGACCCCCTCGCGCACCGCGCCCCCGAGGAAGAGCTCCCGCAGCCGCGCGATCGGCTCGGAGCGGCGCTTCTTGGTCATGCTGCGGCGCACCCTGTCGGCGTCGGCCATGCTCATCCCGGCCACCGCGTGGGCCACGCGGATCACGTCCTCCTGGTAGATCATCACACCGTGGGTCTCCTTGAGCAGTGCCTCCATCTTCGGGTGGAGGTGGCGCACCGGCTCGCGGCCGCGGTGGCGCTCGACGAAGCTGCGCATCATGCCGCTGTCGCTCGGTCCGGGGCGGATGACCGAGGAGGCGGCGGTCAGCAGCTCGAAGTTGGCCACCTGAAGCTTGGCCATCAGCGTGCGCATCCCGGGGCTCTCGATATAGAAGCAGCCCATCGTCTCGCCTGTGCGCAGCAGCCTGGCGGTGGAGGCGTCGAGCGCGAGGTCGTCGTAGCCGAGCGGCGGGCGGCCGTTGCGGCTGTTAACCTCTGCGATCGTGTCGCTGATCACAGCGAGCGAGCGCTGCCCCAGCAGGTCGATCTTCACCAGGCCGAGGTCCTCCACCGGGTACATGTCCATTTGGGTCACCACCAGGCCTTTGGCCGCCGTCTCCAACGGTACGATCTCGTCGATGCGCTGCGGCGCGACCACCAGGCCGCAGGGGTGCACGGCGAGGTGGCGGGGGAAGCCGCCGATCCGCCGCGCCAGGCAGGCGATCGACTTCCACGGCTCGCTCTGCAGCGGAAGGTCGTGGCACTCGGGTAAATCGGCCGCGGCATCGTCGAGTGCGGAGGCGGGGATGTAGTGCGGCACGCGCTTTGTCACCCGGCCGATCTCCTCGTCAGGCAGCCCCATCGCCTTGGCCACCTCGCGCAGCCCGGCCCGGGCGCGGAAGGTGGAGTGGGTGCAAATCATCGCCACCCGCTCGTGACCGAAACGCTCGTAGACGAACTCCACCATCTCGTCGCGGCGGTTCCAGGGGAAGTCGAGGTCGATGTCGGGCAGATCGGTGCGGCCGTCGTTCATGAAGCGCTCAAAGGCGAGGTTGTGGCGGATCGGGTCGACGTGGGTGATGCCCAGCAGGTAACAGATGATGCTGGCCGCCGCGCTGCCGCGGCCGAGGGTGCGCACCCCGCGGCGATCTGCCTCGCGCACGATGTCGTCAACGATCAGAAAGTAGTCGGCGAAGCCATTGCGCGCCACCACGGCCAGCTCGGCGCCAAGGCGGTCAAGCGCCTCCGGCGGTGGTCCGCCGGGGAAGCGCGATGGCAATCGCGACACGCAGCGGCCGCGCAGCTCAGACAGCGACGACGACGCCCCGCACTCGCGCAGGCGGTCGTAGCGCGGCAGCAGGCGGCGCCCCAGCGGCAGGCGGAGGCGGCACTGCTCGGCGATCGCAGCCGCGTTGGCCAGCGCCGACGGCATCCGGCGAAAGCGCTTCTCCATCTCCTTGGGAGTTGCCAGCCAGGCCTCAGCCGAGGGCGCGTCGCCCGGCTCCAACGTCCCCACGGTCTTCAGCAGGCGGATCGCAGACAGCACGGCGGCGGCCTCGTGGCCGGAGGGGTCGGCGAAATAAACGTTGTTTGTCGCCACGGGAGGAATGCCGTTATCCGCCGCCCAGCGGGCCAGCCTGCGCGCCGGTGCGGGATCCTCATGGACCACCAACTCCGCGTAGAGCATTCCCTCAGGCAAAACGCCCTTCGCGCGTTGCAAAAGCTCCCGGCTGCTGCTGAGCAGAAAGAGATCGTGACAGCCGGCCAGTTCCTCAACAAGATCGTAATCTTTG
>CBFCZO010000058.1:0-18757 GCA_965602675.1 uncultured bacterium
TGTCGGGCTGGCTGTCGAAACAGCGAACGGCGATATAGATGTTCTTCGTGTCGTAGACGAACGCGACCTCGGTTCTCTCTGTAGCCTTCTGGCCGAGATACGGAACACTCTGGCGGAAATCATCGAACCAATTAGCGTTTCGCCACGCGGGATCTTCAAGCGAACCGTCAATCTTTATTTGTTCCTCGATCCTGGTGCACTGAAGCACCGGGACGTCGTCGTGATTGTCTTGTGCTATTGCAGGGGAGGCGATAATCAAGATCGCCAGAATTGATACAAATCTCATCATAATCCCGTTTTTCATTTATCTGGTGATTATAATACCCCTTTGCAAGCCGGTGGTTCTTCCCGAAGCTTTGCGACCTGATAAAGGGAAAAGTACAGATAGCGAACAATACGACCCTCCCCTATTACAAGACAGCCGTGTTCTTGTAAAGTTAAAAACAGCGACGATTATAGTGCATGTCCGCTGCGGCGGAGACTGCCCGGCATTGCCTCCAATGAGATTATTCCATCTCCCTCCAATGCTCCAGCCCTGTCCAACATTGGCAGTGATTGTCAGCCCCACGGGAGCTATGATGAGTAATCACCCGGATCAAACGAACTCGGAAAAGATATGAGTCCTGTATAAATGAAAGAGATCGCAGCAAAGAATACTCACAAGCGAGTGTTCGAACTTTTGCTTGCCCATGAGCAAATCAGGACCGTCCTTGATATTCCCTGTGGCGAAGGCGCTTTTTTGCTCAGGCTGAGAAATGCCGGTTTCGATGCCATCGGAGCGGACATCGCACGGTCGGGCTCCATCGAAGAGGAACGCTTCAAATCAGCCGATATGAACTCCGCGCTCCCGTTTGAAGACGAGAGCTTTGACGCGGTCGTCTGCATCGACGGCATCGAGCACATCGAGAACGTCTTCGCTTTTTTTCGTGAATGCCGGCGGATCTTGAGACCGGGCGGGATTTTGTTTCTCTCGACTCCGAATATCAGTGCGGTCCGTTCTCGCTGGCGGCACTTCCTCACCGGATTTCACAACAAAGGCAAATCCCCCCTGAATGAGAATCGTGTTACTCCGTTTCACCACATCAATCTGCTTTCTTATCCGATGGCGCGTTATGCCCTCCACACCAATGGATTCAGGATCAGCCGCGTCACAACCAACAGGACAAAGCTAATCAGTTGGATCTACCTCCTTGCCTGGCCGCTGTCGTATATCACCTCCCGCCTCGCATTCAGGAGGGACGATAAAGAAGGCGCAAAAAGAGCGCTCAATGCTGAAGTAATCAGGCAGATGCACTCGCTATCGCTGTACCTGGGCGAAACAATGATCATCGAGGCACATAAGAAGGAAATACAGGATACGTGATGTACCCGCCGTGAGCGACAATGAAGACTCACATTGGTCTGCGCGGTAGTTGATCCTCATTTCCTGGTTTTTTCCGCTAGCCTAGCATTTGATTACCAAACCATATAATGCTTGTATACTAACGGAAAAAGCGCCTCATCTCGTTAATCGACGCCAAATTTGCAGGGGGGCATCGTAATGTTTAAGCGTATTTTCGCGCTGGTTCTGGCCGCGGCATCGCTTCTAATCCTAGTAAACTCCAGCCACCAATCGGACAAGCCCGAAGGCCGCATGCTTTTGCACGTGCGGCAGCTTGGCGATGCATTTGTTTTCGAGTCGGTGAGTGTCGAGCCCGGCGCGGAACCGCTGCCCGGCGTTGATGACGGCGGGACATTCACTTTCAGAGATGTCGACGGCAACATCGTCGCAACGAGGCCCGCCCTCGTCCGTAACAGGATTTTCCACGATCACAGCGCCGGTCCGGACGGCAAGCTGGAAGGCTATTCCAAAGCGGTGACCGATTCATTTTTCGTCAGCGTGCCGTACTACGGCAGCGCGCCGGTAATCGAATGCTCCTTCCCGCACGGCTCCGGCGAAGTGCGAGGAGATTTACGGCGGAACATACCCAGGTCCGGCCCGGCATATAAATGGGGAGAGACATATTGACACTGCCTCTCCCCCTGGGTGTTTATTTACCGATCACTGTAGTCCTGGCTTTACGGGCTTTCCCTTGCCTGTTTTCCCAGGTGACTATTGTTTCGATGCTTCCATTCTCATCCCGATCTACAATGAGCCAGATCGGAGCCGCAGCTGCCGGATCGTCGAGGCGCAGTGTGCCCTGGAAAAGGTTCGAATTAGCGGCTGTCTCAAGCAATGCTATCTCGGTGTCGTACTGATCCCATTTGTCGCGCATGCTGACCTGAAGCATCTCTCTGGCCGAGGGATCCCCGCCCGCGAGATGATCTGCTACGCGCACGATCAGCAGGCGGCCGTCTCGCGTGTTGACAACCTCCATGGTTGCGGTCTGGACGGGCACTGCGGCGGATTCGACCATGACGGTGAATTCCTGCCTGTCCTCGCCGCCCTTGCCGTCGCTGACCTGGAGTGCAACGTAGTTTTGGCCTGCATTGTCCGCCGTGGGCATCCAGCGCAGTTTGCTGCCGCCGGGATCCAGAATCATCCCCGCGGGAGCTTCCTTTAGCGTGTAGGCGAGCACGTCGCTGTCGTAATCGCGGGCTTTGAATTCATATACGTATTCGCTTCCTGCGGCTGTCTCGAGCACCGGCTCGCTGATGAAATACGGATGGTTGTTGATCTTTTTAGCGTGGTAGTCGAACACCCGTTTCTTGCTCTGTGGGCTCTCGGAGCCGTCGTAACCGAGCGAGGCCAGGCGGATCTGATACCTGCGGCCCGGCTTCAGTTGATTCTCATCAAGTACCACCTTTCTCTCGGCGCGGATGTTGATAGAGTCCGTGAGGTTTTCCAGTTCCAGGTCGTCACTGAAGTAAACCTTCAGATGGTCTACCCCACTCGCGTTCCTGATCGTGCTCCTGAACCTCACGGTGTCTTTCACCACCTTACACTTGCCAAAACGGGGGGCGCGGATCAGCGTTTGCCCTATGTTAAGTTTCTCCTTGAAGTAGACGCGGCGCATCTGGTTGGACCCGTCTTTGATCTCCGCAAAGACATAGCCGGTCTTGAACGGGGTGTCCGCAGACGGTGTCCAGACGTATTCCAGCCTGCCGTCGTTCTCATCCACCTCTCCGATGACAGAACCGGTGAACGACTCGTTATCCTTGTTCCAATAGAACGTGACTTTTGCCGTTTCGTCGGGATCGTAGGCATTGGCTATCAGTTTGTAGCTGTTGTTCCCGATCTGCTCGATCTTCTTCGGGATAACATTGGGCGCGCAGTTTCCACCTACAAAGTAAACTGTAGCGCTGCCAATTTCACCGGAGTTCTTTACCGCCACCTTCCATTTACCGGCCATCGGCTCCCTGAAAAAGAAGGAGGTGATATTCTTTTCGGAGTTCTGAACGAATACGAAGTCGTTGCCGTTTTCCGGAAGAGATCCTCTGGAGTCGAAGGTGGAGCCGTCGGGAAGTGTCAACAAGACTTCGGGAAGACCGCTCTGCCCTTTAACGGAAGCAATTACAGCCGGACAAAACTGCGAGACTTTAAAGGATTCGCTTTTAGTCGGTGACGCACGGGTTATCGATGCGGTCTGCAGGCCTCTTACCGAGACTTCCTGGGGAGGCGCGGACTTCCAGAACGGCGGGATATGGAACGAAACATCAAACATCCCCAGGATGGAGGTTGAACAGGTGAACCCGTCGTCAGCAACTGCGATAGATCCTTTGGTTAGATATAGACTCGTTTCATCGAAGCTGGGCTTGAAGAACTTGACCGTTTCTATCATCCAGTCAGGCAGATCGAAGCCGATCATGCCTTGTAACCAGAGGTACCAGTAATGCGGTTTATAAAACCACCAGATAGTCAGTTTACCGTCAGCGGTCAGGAGGAACTTCGGTTCAGTCCAGCGCACACTTGTTGTCAGGCCAATGTTCCACCAGAGATCGAAGGTGGCGTGGGCGAAGTCGTAGCCGAGCGCAGTGATGTAAGCTCCGATGCCGAGATGTCCTGTGAAATCTACTGTGGCATTGCCGGCAAACTCGAGTAGGGACCAACCACCCACTCTGTCGAAGCATGTGAATGCAATTGTATCGAGAGATACACTGGTAGTCTTCATCCCCGGATCACGGAGGCACAAAGCCAGGTCCTGGAAGTATATCGGCGTGTCAGGAATCTGAAATCCCATATCATACGCACCGCCGGAGATCTCTCTCAGCTGTTTGTTCTCGATTATCAGGCTGGCGCTGAAAGTCGGCAGTTCATAGATGGACAGCTCGTCCACAATAAAGCTGAACGAGCCCGTTGTGGTGTCGATGGAGCCGTGCATTCCTTTTAAAGTGAAGAAACCCTCAAAAAGACTGAAATCGGTTATATTGATCTCTCCGATAACCGAGATCCCCGTCGTTTTCACCTCAAATTTGGGTATGTCAATGTAACTGTTGGGACCATATATTGCCTCGGGCAGATCCAACCTCAAGCCGAATCCCACGCCGGCCGGTCTTACAAACAATTGCCAATAGTAGATCTCGAGGTCAAAGCCGAGATACTTCCACACCGGCAAGAATTTGACATCCGTAACTTTCAGGTTGTCGGCGTTGATTGTGTAGGGGCCTTTGTAGAGAGGAAGGCTGCCGATGACAGGCAGATCAACACCTGAGAGAGTGAATTCGCCGTTTCCCTTTATCCGTGCCGGGGCCAATGTTCCGCTGACATTGCCGGTCACGTGGACGAAATCACTGGTGTATCCGGCCGGGTTCCCACCGGGAGCGGAAGCAGCAGTATTTATCGCAAAGTGGACGTTACCACCGGCGGTGAAATTGTTCCCTGTTAATGTACATTCGTCGGCGATAATTCTTATTTTGCCGACATCCAGCCTTGAATAGCTGTAAGTTACCGTCTTCTCCCCCGACTGGGGTACCTCGACGATTTTCGGCTCCGGGGCAACCCAGCCTCTCACCGGCTTGAAGAATATCCTGTACATGAACGGTTGCAGCGACTCGGTATGCCCGGGCTCAAGCCAGGTGGTTGACGATCCCCACCTCCACATCGCTCCTGCATCACGCGCCGCTCTGGGATTAATGTTTACGGTCAGCTTGCCGTCAGCCCGTCCATAGGTTGCAGTGAAGTCCTTTATTTCCCCGATTACAGCCTGTACCCGCATGTTCTCCGGCGTGACATAACCTTCAACCGGTTTGAATTCGATCTCATACCATCCCGTTGGCAAACCAATATCCGGATGCCCTGAGCTCAGCCATGTTCCTGTTCCCACGCGCCGCCAGCGCGCACCGGCATCTCTTACGTCAAAAGGGTTGAGCCAGAACACTATCTGTCCGCCGTGAAGATATGTGCCGGTAAACTCATTCATGTCAAACTCGGCGGTAAATATGATGTTATCGGGCTTCACATACCCTCGTATCTCGCTGAACTCGATCTCGTGAGGATTCCCCGGCTCAAGAACATCCCCGACGTTATAGCCGCTGCTGAACCAGTCCGACCAACCCGGATACAACATTTCCTGGTAGCGCCACTTTGCGCCGAGAGCCCTTGCGTTAAAAGGCTGGATATTGACCTTCAGATAAGAATCGGCAAGGATTAATGTAGGACAGATTATTAGCAACAATAAAGATATTATAATAATGAAACCCAGTATATTGCTTTCTCCTGTTGCTTTTCTAAATAACTTATTAGCGCCTAACATTTTTCCCCCCTTTTGCTCTAGACTACCGTTATCATCCCAAGCCCGAATAAATCGGTGAAAGACAAGATGTGCTTGGTCTGGCTGTTTTTTCGGCCGGCTCCACCAGGCACACACGCGGATGACAATGATGGGCTTGTCTAGTTGATAGGACCTACTTGCAGGCTACTCCACTCTTGCTAAAAATCTACTATATTACTCAAATTCTGTCAATATGATTATATGATCAATAGCGGGTGTTAATCTGCCCTTTTATACCTATAGCGGATGTCCTGCCATCACAAATATCTTCTTCGGAGTAGGCGTACATCGGACTGCCTCCATGCCGTGCCATATCAAGGCTGATATCAAGGGGCACGGGATATTAAAAAGAATTCTTTCAGATTATCTAGGGATTTTGTGTATCAACCAGCTCTGCCTGGAATCCCTTGTCTGTCAGCATCATTGACAGTCTGGTCTGATTATCCCAAAACTTAAGAAGCTTATTCCCATCCCTACTGTTAGGATTTCGAATCTTCGAAATAACCGCGTTGGCCGCCTTGGCGACATTCAGGTAGCCACACCTGTAAATCAATCGTATGGAATTGATTTTCTGGTTCTTGTCGATGAAGTTCTCCGACCGGATAAACGTCTACACATACTGGGCCCCCTCGAAGCACGGCGTGCAGAAAATCACCGAATCCAAGCCTTGGCAAAACATGAATACGGCGTTCGGCGTTTACTGCATCGGCGAAGGGTGCAACAGGTCCGGAAAGATCGACAATCCGACAATAGTCTACGACATGGCGAAGGCGGCGCTGCCCAACTACACGGTTCCCATCGTCGTCGTCCGCGATCCATTCATTCTGCTGCTCTCCAACGCCTCCTTCAACTTCGGGCGCGTGCTGCTCTCGGCCGTCGACTCCAGGTCTGGCAACGTGCTGATCCACGAGCTGGGCCACAGCATCGGCAACCTCGACGACGAATACGTCTCCACCGGCGGCACCTACGCGGGACCCGAGCCGTGGGCCGTTAATCTCACCAAGGTCACCAATCCCAAGAAGGTGAAGTGGAGTAAATTCATCAAGGGCAAAATCACAGTGCCGACGCCGCAGGACTACGACGGGTACGGCGTCTTCGAGGGAGGCTCGTACGGCAGCAAGGGCCTCTACCGCCCCACGCCCACATCGATGATGCGCGAAACCGAATACACCTTCTACAAGGTCAACGAGAAACAGCTGAAGAAGAGGCTGAGGAAATTCAAGAAATAACAGAGCGCTGAAAGTTTGAGTCGAGCGGGAAGCCATTTCTACACGAACAAACAATATGGCTCGTCTCAGAATGCGATTCGATTATTAGAGGGCTGTATAGCCGCCCCTTGACGCGGTTTCTATTATCGCGCCGCATTTTTCTATTTCATCCCAGAAGCCAGGGAAGCTTTTATCGACGCTAGCGGGCTCGTCAATGAATACCTCCGTGTTGCCAATCGCGGCCATGACCGAGCCGGCCATCGCCCTGCGGTGGTCGTTCTCCGTCTCGATATGGATTCTGCGGGGTAAGGATTGAGAAGGGAAAATCGTCAGCTTGCCGGCGCTCAGGTCGGCCTTTCCCCCCGCCCGTTTTACCACATCGAGGATGAACTTCAGGCGATCGCTCTCCTTGTGCTTCAAGACCTTGACGTTATCGAACCACGAAGGTAAAGGAGCGGCGAGGGCTAACACGGCGAGCGTCGGCACGAGATCGGGATTCTTCTCAGCATCCGCATCCAGTGCACCCGTCAGTTCTCCGTTAACTCTAATCAGGCCGCCACTGATGTCGACGTCGAGGCCGGACTCGCGCAGGATCTTCACCACCGCCACGTCGGGATGATTTTCCGCGGCATCCACCTCAACGGCGGCGCCCGATTTCCACGCCCAGACCAGCAGATAAGCGATGGACGACCAGTCCTTCGCGAGCTTCGGTTCCCACTCGACCGGGGAGAAGCCCTTGACGGCTAGTGTGCTTTCCTCCTGCTCGACGCTGAATCCAGCGCTACTCATCCAGTTGACAGTAAGGCCCAGGTAACCGGAGCTGACCGCCCCCCGGCTCAATGCCACAGCCACAGATTTGCACCCGCGATTGCGGACGGCCTCGGCACCGGCGAGTGCCAAAGCCGAGGGGAACTGGCTGCTGAGCGGCCCCACGGAGAAAGACAGGCGGTGGGGCTGGCGCAGATTCGTCGTATCGATACGGATAGGCCAATTATCGCTGTCTATTTTCAGACCATGATTTCCCAGACCCCGGCGCAGAGCGTCTATCAACACTGCGTGCGGTCTCTTTCGCAAGGACGGCCGTGCGTTGATGGCTATTTTCCTGCCCGGCGTGACCGCGGCCAGAGCCAGGATAAAGCGCAGCGGCGCGGCGCCCAACCTGATGCTTATTTCAACCTCTTCCCTATCCGATTCGAGTTGCCTGAGAGCGCCTATTACATCCTCCACATCGGTGCAGTGAGGCGGAGCCGGGAAATCCAGGCTCTCCCGCCGGATATGGCGCAGGATCAGCGCCCTGATGGTGTCCGACTTCGAGACGGGGGGCAGCATAACTGCATCCCTGCCCCCCCCTTTGAATAAGATATGAATACCTTTCATTGCTCTCGTATTACCGGTCCATCACCGCCAGGATTATTCGCCGGTCTTTTTTAGAGTGTAATTATAACCGCCGAAATACCAGCCGCTCATCCCGGTTACTGCACCTGCTTCATCACGTTCAAACTTGAGGCCCCCCTCTTCTTCTTCGAAGACAAAGAGGTCGTTGCCCAGCGGAATCAACGTGACCGGCATCCTGTTCGATCTCTCTAGAATCAATGTACCCAATGCGGGCTTCACTTTATACGAGTCGCCATATTGCCCGATGTACTTTAGTAATTCCGATTCGCTGAGAGTCACCGAATTGAGCTGGGCTTGATACATCTCGAGCGCCCACTGACGCCCTCGCGTTATCTCCTCGTCGGCTCCGGATTCCAGCAGTTTTTTCATCGCCTCGGCAGCGGCGGCATATAAAGCCTTCTCCCCGGGCACTTCGATATCAGGCTCGACTCCGACGCCTTCCCAGCATGTGCCGGTGATCGGACTACTCACACGGTAAGCTGAAACAGCCATACAAATCGACAATTCCGGGAAACTGAATTCCTCAATGGGATTCGCCGCGCCGCGCGACCGCTCTCCGACAATTGTCCCTCTTCCTTGGTTTTTTAGCCCGTACGCGAAACCCTCAGCAGCGGATGCCGACCTGCGACTTTGAAGCACGTAAACCGGAATTTCCGCGAGGCGTGGACCGGGCACGTAGTCAAGTGTCCAGCCTTGTTCGGTTTTTCCGGTTACCTTGGAATAGATATCGATTGTATGCTTCGGCTCGCCAAACAGATAGCTCATGATCAACTTGACCACATCGCTTCCGCCACCATTCCTGCGTACGTCAATGATAAGGGCGTCGGAATTGGCCAGGAAATTCATCGCAGCTACCGCCGTCTCTCCACCCAGTTTGATCTCTTCAAAGTAGGACAACTCGAGGTAGCCGATATTCCCGGGAAGACGCCGGATGCCGTTAAGCCCGTAGTTTTGGTAGCGCGCTCTGGCCTCCAGACTCTTCCGTACTTCCCCTGAGGTCTCATCCGTCAGTATGGCCATTTCGATCGGCCAGACACCCAGATGGAGATCATTCGACACGTGTCGCAAATCCTTGGTTAATTGGCTGAGGAAAGGTCTCTGTTCGACAAAACGGTCGTACTCTCCCTTGCTGTGTTGGCCCCGGACATACTCCTCCATCTCCTTAGCTACATCGGGATCGATGTAAAACTCGTTAAGCTGTTGTATCACCTTCTCGATGATTGCCGAGCGTGTTGCGGCATCGACGGTTCTTGCCTGTTTTTCAGGCTTCTCTTGAGCAATGGACAGAGCCGGCAACGCGAGCAACGTAGCGCTCAAGATCACGATAACCATCAGCGATGAAAGTGAATTTCTGCTTCTCATTTTCAACCTCCGTTTGGAAAAATCACCGTCCCCTTCTCTCCTGGTTTCACCCTACAAGTTCAAACACATCGTTATCCGCGGGCGCTTGTAGCGCGCCGGCAGCGGATTGTTTTCCATCTTTTTAAAACCAAGGCTTTCAAAAAAGCGAATAACGCGTTGATCCTTCGGGTTGGTCTCAAGATAGAGCGTCTCGACTTCCGACTCCCTTGCCCTATCGATCACTGCAGTCGCCAATTTGGTACCGACAAACCACTCCCTCACCTCCTTGGTAACGGCCAACTTGGACAATTCATGGTTACCGTCCCGGTGCCTGACCAGCGCGCACGTTCCGACTATCCGGCCTCTTATCTCGGCGAAGAATATGCATCCACCGGTTTTTATTATCTTCCCATGTGGATCCGAAAGGATTTCCTCGTCTTGTTTCTCAACCTTGAAGTACTCCTTGAGCCATTCATAGTTGAGTTCCTTAAAGTGCTGCTTGAGGGCGGGACGGTAATCCAGGATGACAATTTCATCGAGCAGGCGCGGTTTCGAGCGCTCCTTGAGTCGGGCATACAAGCTCTTCTCATGGAGACGGCTTTCGATCTCGCCGATTAACTTCATAAAATCGTGGCCTGATTCGGCAATCAATCCTGTCATCACGTCGCAGACGTCGTCCCATGCCGGTGTGAGGAAGCTGATCATCGACCGCCCTTTTTCCGTGAGCTCGACCATCCGCCTGCGCTTATCTCTTTTCCCCCGAAAAGAGGTAACCAGGCCGGCACGGCTCATCTGAGTGACGATCTTGTTGACAGCCGGATGGGTGAAGCTGAGCTTGTCGGCAATGCCGGTAATCGTCATCGGGGACTGAGAGCCCAGCAGGTAAAGAGTAGAAAACCAGCGAGCTTCGAAATCGGCTCCCAACACCCGGTAGAATCTGGATATATCCTTGTTGTTCCGCTCCAGCAGCCGCTTCAGCCGGCTGCCGAATGCCATTACGCCGAGTTCCTCAAGAAAGTCCATGCCTGCACCGTCGGTTCAATTCCACCTGCAGTCTTAAACGAAAAATTTATGTAACCGGTTCCATAATTTGAAAAATCGCGCAAATCGCCGCAAGTGCAGGTATGGCACTAAAGAAAACCAGTGCCGTTGGTCTTCATAAGTAAAAGGGCGATCACCGGAGATACGGGCGGGATCGAAAGGACGGTCCACTTACAAATATTCGCTTGTCCCCGGGCAGGAAAAGCGCCTGCCAAGCCATGATTAATTAAAGAGTATTTGTTGGGGGATTGATTTGCAGGGACATACAAAGAGAGCTGCGCGCGGTGTGCAGCTCTCTCGATTTATCTTACTTGGTCGGCTTCCACACCTTCCAGACCTTGCCAACAAGGTCCGGACCGGGCTTCAGCGTCATCTGGCCGGGAGTCCAGCCGGCCGGCGTGGCTTCTTTGCCACCGGTGTTGCGCACATGCTGGAAGGCTTGAACCTGCCTGATAAATTCCGCGACATTCCTGCCGACAGGCGGTGTCATAACTTCCATCGCTTGTATGACACCATCGGGATCTATGAGGAAACGCCCGCGGATATCCACTCCGCCCGCCTCGTCATAGACACCGTAAATCTTGCCGATGCGGCCACCTGAATCCGACAGCATCGGGAAGGGAAATCCGCCTTCGACCATCTTTGAAAGCTCTTCCTCCTGCCATATTTTGTGAGTGAAATGACTGTCCGTGCTCATGGCAAGAACCTGAACGCCGAGTTCGTCGAATACCGGCTTCTTGACGGCAACTGCCGACAACTCTGTCGGTCAGACGAATGTGAAGTCGCCCGGATAGAAACAGAGAGTGATCCACTTTCCGCTGAAGTCGGACAATCGAATAAGTTTGAATCCGCCGTTGATAAAAGCCATTGCTTCGAAGTCCGGAGCTTTTTGACCTACTCGTGCCAACACTTTATGTTCCTCCTTCTTTGTCACGGTCGCCGCTTTGTCGTCCTGCTCCTCGGGAACAATCGGCCCTTTGGCCGGCTCCACACAGGAAGTTCCCTTTTCTTCAGGCATTTGGTCCTCCCAAGGAAATGTGCAGTACCAGCATGCAAGATCGAGAAAAAACTGTCAATGCAAATGCTGGGAATTCCAGAGGATTAGTAGTGTTAACAAGTATTCCCGGAGTGGTATGTCGACTGCCTGCCCAGCGGGAAAATCACCAAAACGCCTACCGGAGCGGACACCCTAACAGCAAAGTGAAAATCCTCTCACTTTTCTCTTGACTTGCAGTGCGACTGAACGTAGATTTGCAGACTGTGAAATTATTCACACATTCTGTCCGCTGGAGTCGGCTCTGACGGTGCATGCGGCGCATCATGGTTGCGATCCACATTCAGGCAGTGCAATGGCGATGCAACTGAAGGAAGCGATTCCGATCCATTTTGTACTATTTGGGCTTCAATCGATTCGGTTCGAATGCATCTAAAATTATTCGTTACTCAATAGCCTCAGGCAACCCGATCAAACTCAGGCACGTCAAAAAAGCGTAAGGTGGGGGTGACGATGTTTCGCATGCTGGTCTGGAACAATATTCGCGATCACTTAATGACATTCAGGTTCGGTGCCTCTCTGCTAATCACTTTTTTTCTGATAGCGGCGAGCGTCTGGATTCTCGGGGAGGATTACAACCGCCGGCAGGACACGTATAACACCCTGTCCGAGCGGACGCAGCACCAGCTGAGTGAGGTTCTCGTTCCGGCATATATCCAGCCGACTGTCTTCAAATCCCCTTCAAAACTGGGAATTTTCGCTCAGGGAGAAGAAAAACGACTAGGTAACGCGGTGAAGATCAGGCGCTGGTCCGTACCCTCTGAAGCCGAGGACCGCCTCACCGACAACCAGTTGATGGCCGCCTTCATTCCCTTCGACCTGCTCACAATCTTCACACTGATCATCAGCCTCTTCGGCATACTGATCAGCTACGACTCCATCAGCGGGGACCGGGAGAAAGGGATACTCAAACTCATCTGCTCCTACAACGTCAGCAGGGGGGTACAGTTTTCGGCCAAATTCGTCGCGGGGGTTGTGATACTCGCCATCCCGCTGTCGATAAGCTACATCGGCGCACTCCTTATACTGCAGTTCGTCCACAGGATCACTTTCGACCTCTCGCAGTGGTCGGCCGTGGCCCTGATGCTGCTGGCAACGATCATCTACGGCGCGATCTTCGTCTCCATCGGCTTGCTGTCCTCGTCGGTGTTCGGGCGCTCCTCGATTTCCCTGGTCTTCGCCCTGCTGATCTGGACTGTTTCCGTCCTTCTTATTCCAGGGGCTGCAGTGACGGCGTCGAACCTTCTCGTCGGCTCCCCGTCCCCGATTGAATTGCAGCAACTGGAAGACGAGACCCAACAGCAAGCGGCCGCCAAGCGCACTGAATTCGGGCAGGCCCACCCCCGACCGCGGGGCTACCAGATGGGTACCGCCGTCGGATACAGCGAGGAGGTCCGCGTTTTTGAGTGTACCTCGCCGGACATCCGCCAGATGGATTTTTCGAAAAACCACCTGAATCCGGAACTATGGCGATGGTCGATCGAGTTCTTCAAGCTTGCAGAGTCGCTATGGCAGGAGAGGGCGGAGACGATCTACAATCTGAATCGGCGCCATACCGATATCAAGAAACAGCAGAAGCGATCGGCCGACTTGTTGGCCGCCACCTCGCCCGCGTCGCAACTGCGTAGCGTCTTCACCTCGTGCGCGGACACCGATTACCAGTCCCAGGTAAGGTTCATCGAACTCGTCCGCCGCTATCGCAAGGAGCTCCTGGACGGCTTCCGACGCAAGGGCTACTTCGGCGAGAACGCGATCAGCTTTTTCTCCCAACGCAGCCCGGATGATCTGACTCCTGAGAAGCTGGAGGCCAGATGGAACTACTACAGGAGCCAGATCAAGGCACCCGATGACTTCGTGAGTGTCATCAATGTCGAAGCATGGAATCCCCTGCCCTCCGATCTCCTCCCGCATTTTGCCGATATCCAAGCGGAACCGCGCTTCGAAGATACGATAACGCCCCTGGCAACCATGATTCTCATGGTAGCTCTGGTTTTTTTAGGCGGTTACGTGATGTTCATCCGTTACGACGTCCGCTGAGGTTATCCGATGTTCAATATCGCCAGGCATCAGATCGCAAGTGGATTGAAGGACGCCAAATTCGTCTTCATGGTCGTGATTGTCGCCGTTGTGTTCATCTTCAACGCTTTCGCCTACAGCGTGCGCTACGCCAGCGACGTGGACGATTGGCGAATTTCATTACGAAGTATAGAGGCCCAGCTCGAGCTCAGAGAGGAAAGCCTTCAGCAGCTAGCCAATGCCCCTCTGGAGCTTGTGAAACACCCCTCTCCCCTGACGTTCATCTCCGATTCGGGAGATCAGTTCCTGCCGAATTCGATCACAGGCAACGCCTTCATCGTCAGAAATCTACGCTATCTCAGCCGCGGCAACGAGATGCAATCGGCGCTGCTGCCGGTGGATTGGAATTTCATCATCGGCTCCCTGATGAGCCTGCTGGCGGTGCTGATTAGTTTTGGAGCGATATGCGGCGAGAAGAGGGACGGCACGCTCCGGCTTCTGTTGTCGAATCCGGTCTCGCGGATGAAGCTGTTCTTTGGCAAGTTTATCGGGCTGGTGGTCGTGCTGCTGATCGCCTTCGCCATCGGGATCACTCTCAACCTTGTGACAATCCTCAGCCTGGGCGCAATCCATCTCGACTCCGTGATGCTCGGCCGCATCGCGTGGGCCGTACTGGCGGGCGCCCTCTACCTTTCATTCTTTCTTCTCGCGGGTTTGAGTGTCAGCAGTCTGACCCACCGGCCCGCTGTCGCCCTGGTCATCCTGTTGACCTGTTGGATTCTGATAGTGATCGCCGCGCCCGGCCTGGCCAGGATTCTCGCCGAACAGGCGTCACACGTCCGTTCCCTCTCCGATGTCGAAAACGAAATTATCAGTGCCCACGATGAGCTATGGTACAGCGCTCCGTTGCCCGCAAGGCGATCTACAAGGAGGGGAGCGGACAACATGCTCGAGAGAACGAGCCTATTGGACGCCTTGCTGGCGGTCGAAATTAGGATCCGAAACGCGAACATCACCGAGAAGATCAATCAGGCGGAAACCGTCCACACTTTCTCGAGTATTTCACCCGCCGGTGTTCTGACGGGCACGCTGGAAAAACTCAGCTCGACGGGCATAGCGGGATTCTCCGCCTTCATGGAGAAAACACGCCGCTACAGGCAACAGCTTTATTCCTTCATCGTCGAACGAGATAAAACCGATTCCGCCTCACCGCACGTCATCAGCTCCTGGGGCCACTATTCCGAGCCCGGCACTTTCTCGGTCGAGCCCGTGGAGGTCGCCACCGTTCCCCGCTGGCAGGGCCTCTGGCAACAGAGGCTCCCGGAGAGCCTGCAATCGCCGGCGCTCCAATTGCTGTTCCTGCTCGCAGCAGGCGCGTTGGTGGGATTGGTGGCGTTCATCGCACTTGCCAAATACGATCCCAGGTGAGAGCGCCAGGCGAGATGTTCTCAGTCGCGCCCCGCTTTTTTCCATGCCTCGATAAGCTTCACCGCGGCGTCGACCATCGCCGTGACTTCCCTCTCACCGCGCTCGGCCGTGGCGGTCTTCGGGTCGCTTAGCGACCAGATGCCGTTGCTGGAAAGCTCGTGGCTGGCACCGCCCTTGCCTGTTTCGACGGGAACTCCAAGAAAGCTCTGTAAGACATAATTCAATTGAGGTGCCTCTTTCGCCAGCTCCTGCAGCTTAATCACCTCCGGACTAAGGCGTATCTCGGGTTTCTCTGCGCGTTCCATCCTGACGAGCTCCGGCTTGAGGTAGAGCATGATCGAGGTCTCGCTCACTCCGGCGTGCCAATCAAACGGCTCACCCGGAATCTCGGGAAAGACGGGACTGCCGACGCCGATGGCGATCGCCACGGCTTCGGTCTCGTGGTTGATCCGATGGATAAGGTTCGCTTGGACGATATTGTTGCCGCCGTGGTAGTTGAAGAACATTATCTTGCGGAAGCCGTACTTGATCAGCTGCTCGGTACACTCGAAGACCACCTGCTCCATCGTCTCAGGCTTTAGACTCAGCGTGCCTGGAAAGCCGGTGTGGTAGAGGCTGTAGCCGGCAAACAGGACAGGAGCCACCATGACGCCGGTTCGCTCGGAGATTAACTTCGACATTCCGAATGACTCGTAAAAGTCAGTCCCCAACGGCATATGCGGACCGTGTTGCTCCGTGCTGCCCAGGGGGATGATCACCATGTCGCTGGTCTTGAGGTACTCCTGCACATCGAACCAGCTCATCTCCTGCAACACCAGCGGCTTGGAATCGTCCTGAGCGTATAGAGACGGCGCGACCATTAACAGGAAGAAACCGAGTAATATGAAAGCAAGAGCGTTTTTATTCATTATCTTTTCCCCCGATCACATGGTTTGAGCTGATCGCCCGCGGGAATAATGTGATCCGGTAACGACCGCTCGGATTATTTACACTTATACCAGAACCAATTGTTTGTAGGCAGTCTAAAATTACAGTGCGCAGCGTAATCGAGGCGAACATGATCATGGACGGTTATCGTTTAGTTCTCACGCGCACCGACGACAAGGAAACCCTCAAAAGAATCCTGGCAGCATACACGACCTTCGAAAAGTGAAGAAATAAACGGATCTCATCAGAGCAGGCTATCACGCAATTGCAGGAACATATGGGCTCACGTGCGATCATCACAGCGTCCAGACGCATACGATTCCATCAGCGCGCTCTGCCTTTGCTTTATAACGCAATGCGAGGAACAAACACACCCATTACATGTCTCACAAGCTGAGCGAGCTCGCCTTTGCGGCACCATTGAGTGATGGTGTTCTGATTTGTATACATCCCTTTGTCGAGGGGGATGTTTGTCCACCGAAAAATCATAAACATGCAGTATTACGCGAGGATTGAAATGGCAATCGAAAGATCTATTCCCTTATGTTTAACACTATGCGTTCTGTTTGGCTTACTGATGTATTTTCCGCATTCCGCCACGTTGAACGATCAGGGACGGAAAGCTGACAGCGAACAACAAGTCACCAGCCCCGGTAACGAAGTCTACGACCTTTACCCGCAGACCTATACAACGAAGCCCGATCTGCCGTCGCCTTTCACGGACGAGGACGGGAGCGAGTACATCATCATCGTCACCAAAGAGCAGAGATACGGCGTCGTATGCGTCACCGTTGAGAACAAGGAGGCCGTCAGGGCGAAGTTCTATCGCGGCAACCAGTTAGCCGTGGACGAGGCGGACTTCCCCACCCTGGCGGCAACCGGCCTGCACTCGGAAACGGAACTGGACACGGCGCAAACCATTACCGGAGAACCAATCGGGCAGATCACGGACGACGGCAGGCCTGGCAGGTTTTCCGCGGCCGGATTTCTGGCTGAAGATGAGCAGATTATCTCGACCCTCAAGGGAGATAACGGAATTGTGAGGGCGCTGGGCCTGTCCCATCCGCAAATGGCACGCCCAATGTTTCACGTCTGGAATCTGATACTCCTCGAGCTGGACTCGGGGCGGTTAGGAAGATTTTGGGACAAAATCAGCGGCTTCTATTATAACGACGTCATGGTCTCGATCGCCGTCCGCGGGAGCAAGGGTTTTCAGCAATCCATCTTCAATGACGATATCCGAGGCTGCTTCAATATGGATCTGTTCCGGGAACTGAGCGCCGGCGAAATCAATTTCCTCAAGCTAAAATATTCCCGCCTGAGCCCTGAGGAATTCAAACGAATGACGAGCGCGCTGTCGCACTTCTTCACCGGCGAGATGGTGCCCTATTACATCCAGCGCTACGGATTCTACGAGGGGCATACGGCCTATCGTGCGGATCCGATCGCGATGGCTTTCATCTTCGGCTTGAGAAGCCTGGAGGAGATCGAGGCGGCCTTCGACGGCGAACTCTTCGAGGCGCTAACAGCTCATTTCAAATAAACATACTCGATTGATCAGATTATCTCTGGTATTTCCTCATCTTGGGATCGTGCGTCCGCCCTGGCGATACTTCACTTGTCTAAACCAGAGTGTTAAATAAGCTTCGCACAGAATATCTAGCGTTTAACACTCAGGAAACGTGCTTGGATCTCTTGCTCTTCGCTTGATTTCCATTTCTGCCAGAGGATAAGCATCTCGACGTTTTCCCCCTTGTCGACCTGGCCTAAAGAATCCGGGAACGAAACTTCCGTTCCGCACATCATCTGCAAGGATTTGTCGTGCTCAAAGACATTCTTGAATGGGCCTAGGAGTTTTCCGCCGTCGGTAATCGCACGTCGGTAGACGTTGCCGTTGGTCGCCGCGAACAGTTGATAGCCGATAGTCCTGTTACCCACAGGAACCGAATCGGCTCCCTCTTTCGGCTGTTCCGCGGCGAGTATGATGATCCTGGAATCCACGGTCTTCTTGTAAACAATATCTTCAGATAACAAGGTCAGCAGTGGCGCCCGGCCGTCCACAGGGAGGCTCATCACGTTATTCAGTACCTTTTTGCCTTTTACTACGGAATATAAAATCAGTGCTTCGTCCTTACTGTCGGAAAATACTGCCACACAAGGCCGGGATGCGCCGGGCTTGCCGATGTTCTCCGCATCGGCCAGACGGTTTGAATCGTCTACAACGACAGCCATCGCCTGACCGAGAACCGTCCCCTTTTCCTGAACACTCTCACGGATGACCGTTAAGACCAGGCTGTCGCCGGCAAACTGCCCGCCGGCAGCCGGGAGTATTCTTTCGGGGATCAGGACTCCTTTGACATTCTCGACTTCGCCCTGGATCAGCGACAGCGGCCGCTTCGCTTTGAATTTCCCGCTTAGTGCGCCGGATTTCAGCTCCGGCACGCCACTCAGCTTCCCGCCCCAGTGAACAGCGCTGAAGACCATACTCACCTTCTGCCCTGCGTCTTTTTTACTCTGGTTTTGTTGAGGGCTGGGCTTGGCGTACACTTGAGGCCGCTCGTTCCTGTTTCCATCCGCCAAGACCTTGAAGATGCCGCCCTCAGGCAAACCGCCTGCCGAAACGATTCTCCCCAGGATGTCGCTCCGGTCGGACGGCC
>CBFCZO010000059.1:0-18750 GCA_965602675.1 uncultured bacterium
GAGACGGCGGAGATCAGCTTGGCGGCTAAAACCTGGCGGATTTGCGAATCGATGTAGGCATCGTTAATCCTCTCGCGCGCGTCGATCTGATCCCAGCTCAACTTGGCTCGCTGGGGGATGTGCGGCTGGAAGGGATCACCACTCCAGTTGGCGGCATCGCGAGGCCGGTTCTCCCAGATTTCATCCTGAGCCCTGTCGATCTCTTCCACCACCGATGCCTGGGAGGGAACACTCACGACTTGCTCAGCCGCCAGGCGCCCGATGCCGGGCACGGCGAAGACCGAAATTATCCAGAAAACGAGCAGCACCACCAATGCCACCGCCGGGCTGCGAGTCATCGAGCTGACGGCCAGTCCCGCCAGCAGGTAGGCCGAGACACAAAGGAAAGCCAGCGCCACTGCCCAGCCGACGGGCCAGAGTGTCTCTGCCGTTATCGGCGGGCCGCCCAGAAGGACCAGTATGGCGAGATTGAAGACAACACCCACCAACAAACAGATCAGCATCGTCAGCAGCAAACCCAGATACTTACCGGCAAACAGCTTCAATTTCGACACCGGATTCGAAAGCACCAGCTTCAGTGTCCCATCCTTTTTCTCACCAGCAACGGCGTTATAGCTGACCAGGACCGCCAGCAGCGTCATCATCACGCCGACGATGAAGCTCCAATCCAACGGAGGCAACACCGGTATTTTTTCATTGCTGCGTTGCTGGTACTCAATGCCCCAGCGGCTGAAAGCGTTGATCACAACAGCGTTGGGCATCATGCTGCCGCCACCCTCGGCGATGAATGCCAGCGCGGATGGCGGCCGGATCATTTTCTGCTGGAAAACCGCTGCCTCCTGCAGGTTGTCGCAAACCTCCTGCATCAAGCGGTTCGTCTCGGCAACGGCCGTGCGGTGGTCCTCTCCCTCCAGACGGTAGTTTTCAGTGAAAACGACTCCATTGGCAATGAAAGCCAAGAGTACGAGAAGGGCTAGAAAGAGGTACTTCGCATCCCGGATGCCATCGATCAACTGTCTGCGAGCTATATAAATCATAGTGAAATCCGTTTCTCAGCGAACGTCATAACGTATGAAAGCGGTAAAGCCCAAAGTGAAAACGACGATCGCCGCGGCGGCGAATATTCCGCCGCGGTTAAGGGCCGCCACGAAGTCGGGATGATCGGGTTGTGGCTCAAATGAGGGTATCTGTTCGGGGGGCAGCGGTCCCCAGAAATGCGGTCCGATGATGTCGTCGTAAGTTGCTCCCGAATTGATCCTTTCACTGTAGTAGGTGACGCGCTCCTGCCATTTGGCCTGGGCTATCTCATCAATCGGCCGGCGGGTGAAGAAGGATAGAGACTTATCGCTGAAGTAGCCGCGGCGGCCGAATTCGTCGATCATCTGGCGGCGGAAGCGGCGGGCGGAGTCGACGAATCGCTGATAATCGGTGTAGTTGGTGTTGGCCAGGCTGGTGAATGCCTCGCGCAGATGAAAAGACGGCGAGAGCACGGCGAGCCAGTTGAATGCCCATGCCTGCCCCTCCATTTCCCTGTCGTGGCACCGGTAGACTTCCCAGATCCGCTCGGCACGTCCTTGCATCATTGGCTCAATGAAACGGACAAAAACCATAGCTTGCCTGAAATTTATTTCCGGACCATCGAATTTGATATAGTCGCCGTTCCCGGGCAGGCCGAAGTTACCCGTCCACCAGCCCGAGCTGTAGCGCGGGTACTCTTCAGTGAATTCATCCAAGCGTGCGACTGCCTCGCGTTCGCTGATTTTCTCGAAGTTGCCGACTTCCGCGGGCGAGGGCAATGGTTTGACTACATCGGCGGCGCTACGGGCGGCGCTCGGGATCAGCAGGACGCCGAGGGCCCAAACCAGCAGCGAGAGAATCAGCGCCACGGACGAACTGTGCACGAGTGCCGAGCAAGCAAGGCCGAGCGCAATGAATAACGCGCAATAGAGCAACCCTGTCCCTACCATAGCCGAGATGGCAAGCCACTGCTCCGCTGTGAAGGACAGATCGAAGAAGAAAGTTAGTAGCAGAAATCCTCCCAGGAGACTGAGAAGGATCGGTATGGCGAGACAGACCAGGGCGCCAATGAATTTCGCCGTAAAAATAGCCCCACGGCTTACGCCGGAAGTGCACTGCAATTTAAGCGTACCGCTCTCTCGCTCGCCGCAGACAGCGTCGTAGGTGAATAGAATACCGAAGAGGCTGAGGACGACCGCGAAGATTGTATAGAGATCGAGAGCCGGGATGGCGGCCATCAACATGTTGTCGGTGAAGCTGCCCTCGGCGCGGCGCGGCACCTCCCAGCGCTGCACCTGCAGCGTATTGCCGAAGCGGCGGTCCTCCCCCTGCGCGAAGATGCTGAGGGCCGAAGGGGGTCGGTAGAGAGTGGGGCTGATCTGCGAAGGCACGTAGACCTCCTCGATCTGGCGCGCGGTGGTCTCGACCGAGATGTTGTAGGTGTTGCGGCGGCGGATGTAGTCGTCGCCCAGAACCCACATACTGAGCACAACCAGCATCAGCGTTGTGATCAGCGCAGCAGCGAAGCGGAAAGTAAGCAAGTGGAAACGAATCTCTTTGAACAACAAGGATAGGAACATAACTCCCCCGCACCAATCGTCTGTACATGGTTTTAGATGACATTTGGGCGCAAAAGGTTGACTAGACAGTGTGTGAGAACAGAAATTTCTGCCGGTTCGGGAAAGAACGGGCCGGATTCAGCCGGCTGGCAAAGACACAGAAAGGCCGCCCTTTTGGGATGAGTCGGGCGGCCTCGCAGGTATTTCTACTAGATCATCACCTTCTTGACGGTGACACCGATATCGGCGGGAGAAACTACAACATGAATGCCCGCCTTTTCGAGGGCATCCATTTTCTCGGCAGCGGTGCCCTTGCCCCCTGAGATAATGGCGCCGGCGTGGCCCATGCGCTTGCCCTTGGGTGCCGTCTGCCCCGCGATGAAGGAGACGACGGGCTTGTCGAGGTTGGCCATAATCCACTCAGCCGCTTCCTCCTCGGCTGTGCCGCCGATTTCGCCGATCAGCACCACCGCATCGGTTTCGGGATCCTTGGCGAACAGCTCGAGGCAGTCGATGAAGTTGGTGCCGGGGATGGCGTCGCCGCCGATGCCGATGGCGGTGCTCTGACCGAATCCGGATTCGCAAAGCTGGTGCACGACCTCGTAGGTCAGCGTGCCGCTGCGGCTGATGACGCCGATGCGGCCGGGCTTGTGGACGAAGCCGGGCATGATGCCGACCTTCGCCTCGCCCGGGGTGATCACGCCGGGGCAGTTGGGCCCGATCATGCGCACGCCTTTGGCGCGCAAGTATGCCTTGACTGGTACCATATCCATCGCAGGGATGCCCTCGGTGATGCAGACGATCAACTCGACGCCAGCGTCGGCAGCTTCGACGATCGCGTCGGGCGCGAAGGCAGGTGGCACGAAGATCAACGAGGTTTTGGCATCATGCTTCGCGACGGCTTCGGCCATAGTGTTATAGACCGGGATACCCTCGACATCCTGGCCGCCCTTGCCGGGAGTGCAGCCGGCGACGACGTTGGTGCCGTATTCGCGACAGGCGAGCGCGTGGAACTTGCCCTCGCCGCCGGTGATACCCTGGACCACCAGCCGGGTGTTATTTCCGACGAATATGCTCATTTGGCACCCCCTTTCGCGGCGGCGACAACCTTCTCGGCAGCCTCAGCCAGTCCCGTTGCGACGATGAAATCAAAATCGGCTTCACCGAGCATCTTTGCCGCTTCTTCGGCGTTGGTGCCCTGCAGGCGGGTGACCACTGGCACATCGACCTTGACGGTCTTTAGCGCCTCAATGATACCTCCGGCGACGCGGTCGCAGCGGACGATGCCGCCGAAGATATTGACCAGCACGGCCTCGACGTTGGCGTCGCTCATCAGGATGCGAAAGGCTGCGGCAACGCGCTCGACGCTGGCCCCGCCGCCGACGTCGAGGAAGTTGGCCGGCATGCCGCCGGAGAGCTTGATCAGGTCCATCGTGGCCATCGCCAGGCCGGCGCCGTTAACCATGCAGCCGATGCTGCCGTCGAGCTTGATATAGTTGAGGTCGAACTTGCCCGCCTCGATCTCCAGCGGCTCCTCCTCGTTGAGATCGCGCAGATCGGCGTAGTCTGGGTGGCGGAACAGCGCGCTGTCGTCGAAGTTGATCTTGGCGTCGAGGGCGATGATGTCGCCCGCGCCTGTGCGCACGAGCGGATTGATCTCCGCGAGGCTGGCATCGCTCTCGACGAATGCCTTGTAGAGATTGCTGATGAACTTGACCGTCTTCTTGAAGCTGTCGCCCTCCATGCCGAGGCCGAAGGCGAGAGCGCGGGCCTGGAACGGCTTTAGGCCGACGATAGGATCGATGAACGCCTTGAGGATCTTTTCCGGCGTCTCGGCGGCAACCTTTTCGATCTCCACTCCACCCTCGGTGGAGGCCATGATCACGGGTTGCTCGGTGGCGCGGTCGACGACGATGCCGAGGTAGTACTCCTTGGCGATGTCGGCTCCCTCCTCGATCAGCACTCGCTGCACCACCTTACCCTCGGGGCCCGTCTGGTGGGTGACCAGTGTCATCCCGAGGATCTGCCCGGCATATTCGTGAGCCTCGTCGGGATTCTTCGCGAGTTTCACTCCGCCGCCCTTGCCGCGGCCGCCGGCGTGAATCTGCGCCTTGACCACCACAATGCCGCCCCCCAATTCTTCCGCGGCGGCGCGGGCGTCCCCTGCGTCAGTGATCAGCACACCCCGCGGGACCGGAACGCCGTAGCGGCGAAGGATTTCCTTTCCCTGATACTCATGGATCTTCAATGCAATCTCCTCTCCCTGGATCACGCGATTTAGTACGCGTGTTTAAGAATATTATCTTCTAAACCCCTGAACCGCTTACCTTTGCTGCGTTTCTTGCCTCGCGCAAGCGAAAACGATTCTCGCAGGCGAAGCGCGAGATTGTCAAGATTCGGACAATAGTACTTTCGTGGCCAGGATGTTTGCAGGGATAAAAACCGAGCCCGGGCTCACGCCCTGTCCGCGTCCCCGGCCCCTCCATGCGGTTTACACCAGGGGGCCGCATGGATCAGATAACGAATAATGCAGGAAGCTGATCTTGTCAAAGGCAACCGAAGGAAAACACACACCAGAAAAGGAACGAAACTAATTAGCTACAACCGGGTGCAAATAACCATTTTTCGCGTGAGCGGTATCACTACCTTCGTCATCACTTTGCGTAAAAATGTATTTAGAGGAGTTTAAACAGGTTTCGACAGGGTATGACTCTGACGCTGCTACTGACTGCCGCGTTGCTGCTGGCCGCACTGAATGTTGCGGCGGCAGCCTATGTCGCCGGCCTCTCGGCCAGGCGCAGAGCAATCCCTGCGGGCGCAACGAACTCCGCCGCCCCTGAGCCCGGACCCTTTCCCCCACCTGCGCAGTTGGAGATCTCGACTTACGGAGGCGGGCCTGCCGTTCCGGGGACCAGGCCGGATCATCCGCCGTTGGGCGAGGATTGTTTGGGGATAATTCGGCTCAACGCCGCTGCCGCTTCGAGATCTAATCCAACCTCGGAAGAGAGCGGCGACAGCTGGATCTGCGAGTCAAACGCCGGCATCTTCGCGGTGCTCGACGGCAGCGGACGGCGAGGCGGCGAGGCAAGCCGGAGGGCGACCAAGTCGATCCTGCGCTGGATCATGGTCACGCGAGGCAAGGAAGGCCTCGATACTCTGGGCTCCGACGACCCAGTGCGCGAAACCCACCGCCTCGGCCTAGCGCTGGATCACGCCCATGCGGAGGTGAGCAATCTTAAGAGGGCAGCCGAAACGCATCTTGAGGAATACCAGTGTTCGGCGGTCACAGCGGTCGTCGCGGGCGGGCGGTTGCTCTTCGGGTGGTGCGGCAACGCTCGTGCCTTCCTGATGCGCAACGGCCTGTTGAACGAAATAATCCCCGAAGACTGCGTGCGGGACGAGCGGCCGGGAACGGGCGATTACTCGCCGCTGGACTTTGATGAGCCCGAGTACATGACTTACGCCAGCGAGCCACTTGGCTCCGAGGGTATCGTGGAGGCTGCAACGGGCAGGAGTGGGGTCGAACCCGACGACCGCTTTCTGTTGTGCAACGACGGGCTCGTGAAAGCGCTCGGAGAAAGAAGCCTCCGGGAAATACTGGACAAGCCTCACTCGGCGGAGGAGATTGCCGAGAGGTTGGTCACCGACGCGGCCAATTCCGCCCCCGACGACGACATGACCGCGGTGGTGATCGAGGCTGAAGAGATACATTTCGGATCTGGCGGGAACGCGTGAAATGACCGGAACTGAGATCCTTTTCGTGGTTCTATTGACTGTGGTGGTGATGCTGCTGGCGCTGATGCTGGTGTTGCAACTGCGCGTGGCGGCCAAGCTCAGGAAGATGCCCCATCGCCAGGAAGAGTTGGCGAACCCGCCGCTTCCCGACGCGATTTCAGCGAAGGTGGAATTGCAGCAGCTTGAGCAGGACGAGATGGCCTTCTACGGCTCGGTGTTGCGCGTCGAGATGGGTGACGATCGGGGCCAGATGTTCAAGCTGCGCCAGCAAGGCAGCACCTGGATCGGACGCGACGGCCACGTCAACGACATCGTGCTTACCGGCTCATCCGTCAGCCGCCGGCACAGCCGCATCGAATCCGACGGCAGTAACTTCTTCGTCCACGACACAGGCTCCACCAACGGCACCTTCGTCAACGGCCAACGGATTTCCACTTCTATGCTGCGCCACGGCGACACGATCTCCATCGGCAACGTAGTCTTCCGCTTCCTAGCCGGTCCTGAGGCCAGCTCACCGAAGCACTGAGCCCCGGATTTAACCAGCCCCATCAGCCCCTGGCCATCCGTTTATCCGGAAACCGCCCAGTCGTGTTGCCTGCTTATCTTGGCTGTTTCAATCAATCCGAGCTCGCTTTGAACTTCATCTCTGCGGATTGTAGAAAGGTTTAATTAGCTGTTGACGCTCCCGTTTGAATAACTAATATTGACGGCGCTTCGGTAGTCTTCGACGAAGCAGGGAGGCAACGCCGCATGAGTGCGATCGCTCGCAAGGTTTTCGAGCTGTTTCAGAAACACGAGCGGACCGCGATCACACTTATCGCGATTATAATCGGTGTGATCGGCGGCTACGGCGCCATCCTCTTCAGAATCGTCATCCACGCGGCCGAAAAAATCTCCTTCGGCACAAGCGAGCAGTTGCTCGGTGCTATGGGGCAACTCGCCTGGTGGCAGCGGATGCTGCCTCCGCTGATCGGCATTTCCATCGTCGCCCCCCTGGTTTACTGGCTGGCGCGCGAGGCCAAAGGCCACGGCGTGCCGGAGGTGATGGAGGCGGTCGCGTTGCGCGGCGGGCTGATCCGTCTCCGCGTTGTGTTCGTCAAGCTCATCGCTTCAGCGATAACCATCGGGACCGGCGGTTCGGTGGGCCGCGAGGGCCCGATCGTACAGATCGGGAGCGCAGCAGGCTCGGTCATCGGGCAAGGGATAAAAGCCTCGCGCAGGCGCATGCGGATAATGGTCGGCTGCGGCGCTGCGGCCAGCCTGGCGGCTACGTTCAACGCGCCGATCGCCGGTGTGCTGTTCGCGCTCGAGGTGCTGCTGGGTGAGTACGGCACGATGACGCTCAGCCCGATCGTCATCTCCAGCGTCATAGCCACCGTCGTCAGCCGCGCACACCTCGGCAACTCGCCCGCGTTCCTGATCCCCGAAATGCTTAAGAGCTTCACCTGGACAAGTTTCTACGAGATCGGCACTTTTCTGTTGTTGGGGCTGATAGCGGGAGCCCTCGGAGTGCTTTTCTCCAAGCTGGTCTACAAGGTCGAGGACACCTTCGATGCGGTGAAGTTGCCTGTCTGGATCAAGGGCATAATCGGCGGGGTGCTTGTGGGCGGCATGGTAGTCTTCTTCCCCAACGTCGCCGGAGTGGGCTACGACACGATCGAGGGCCTGATGCAAGGTGACCTGGCCTCCATCTCGGCGCCGGGATCGGCACTCAGCCTGCTGACCATCGGCTGGATGGTCGCCCTGGCATTGTTCCTGGCAAAACTATTAACGACGGCCTTGACGCTCGGTGCCGGCGGCAGCGGCGGCATCTTCGCCCCCTCCCTATTTATTGGCGCATCAGCAGGCTACCTCGTCGGGGTAGCGTTCAATGCCTTGCTGCCCGGATTGGTCAGCTCGCCACAGGCATACGCGCTTGTCGGCATGGGGGCGCTGGTAGCCGGCGCCACGCACGCGCCAATGACCAGTATCATCATCCTGTTCGAGATGACCGGAGATTATCGCATCATCCTGCCGCTGATGCTCGCCTGCATCTCCAGCACGCTGGTGGCGCAGAAACTCGATCGCGAGAGCATCTACTCCCGCAAGCTCGCACGCCGGGGCGTGAGGCTGCGCGAGGGCCGCGAAGAGAACGTGATGGCCGGCATCAAGGTCGGCGAGGTGATGAGCGGCGAGTTCGAGGTTATCGCACAAGCCTCGCCATACTCGGAGCTGGTCAGGGCAATGACCACCAGCGATCAGCTCTACTTCCCGGTCGTCGACAGGGATGGCAACATGACTGGCATCCTCTCGTTCCACGACCTGCGCGAGCACCTCTTCGACGAGGATCTGGGGCAGCTGGTTATCGCCGACGACCTGGCCACGCGCCGCGTCATCACGCTCACACCGGAAGACAACCTGCTCACCGCCTTCGAGCGATTCAACCAGATCGATGTCGAGCGCATTCCCGTTGTCGACGCTGCCGAGCCGAGGCGGGTGGTGGGGATGATCAGCCGCCGCGATTTGCTCAACAGCTACAACGTCGCAGTCATGCGGCGGGATCTGGAAGGTGTGCAGCCCAAAGACTGATTAAAGCGTAGTAATCCGCTTCAGCAGGTTCTTACTTGTATACACCGGTTCTGAAGTGGTAGGTGTTCAGACCACCGATGTTGTAGACATAAATACTACGGGGCAGCACTTTCAGCATGGCGCCCTCGATAGGTTCTTCAGAACCGCCGCTTTCTCGGACAATCAATGACACGATTGTCTCTCCGAACCTGGGGGTCAGATATCCCCCTGGGATAATTACTAGGCGGACGTGAGACTTGGCGAGAAGCGGAATCGGGGAGCCGCCGTCGACGGTCACCCTATAGTCCGAATCGGATGCGTTATCAACGTAGAGAACCACGTTATCGATCAAGAATATCCCAACCAGATAACAAAAGAGCAAAGGCAGGAAACTCATTGCCAACCCGGACAAGAAGTCATCGAGCGAATCCCACAGGCTTTGCGACCGATTAAACAGGCACATGAACGCGAAGGTGATGCCGGAAAGCAAGAAAATACCCATTGGTAGGAAAAGAAGAAACACGCCGATCGGGATGAGATCACCCCATTCGAAAGAGCCCCTGACCTCCCCAGACGTTAAGATCTTGGGTACTAACGCAGACCTCTCGACTTGTTGGTTTTGATAATCGGCAAGCGGAATGCCCGGCACCTGTATCGTGAACGAGTCAGGAAGGTCTTCAAACATAATATCGCAACCGTCCCCTCCGATTTCAAAAAACCTATGACCGATTTCTGTGTCTTCATCGTATTCCGTGATTTTGGTAGCGGCGCTTAACGCCTCTGACTGCATACCACCACCAGCAAAAAAAGTGCTCGAAATAAATAGATAAATGATAAATGCAATGAGAATCAGAAAGAAACAGCCCGATATATACTTCACGGCCTGCTTTGCCTTTTCAACCATTATTTCTCCATTATAAATGAATTATTTTATTCTTTTAAAATAATTATATAATATACTATCAAAATATTTGGCTGTCAATGAATACGATCATGAGCGCGTGAGCAGAGGGCTCTGCTATTCATGCCGTTGCCACAAAGGCCTGAAGCTCTTCTCTCCAGACAACCCGCCAGCCTCCATTCCGCAGGCGCCGTCTGACACCATCAACAAAATCTCGACCGCGGCCACGGCGATAGGGCTCGCCGGTGTAGAACATCAGGCGGCCGCCGGGGCACAGGACGCGGCGCATCTGAGCGATGAATTCAGCGCCATAGAGATGTCCGGCGAGCGAGAAACGGGGCGGGTCGTGCAGGATCGCCGTGAAGGACCGATCGGCTAAACTCTCGATTAGTTCGGCGGCGTCTCCCTCGATCTTTTCGATTGCGGGATCCTCGAGATATTCGCGCGACCAGGGATTGAGTCGGCGCAATTCGATCACGACGGGATTGACCTCGACACTCACCACCCGTTCCGCGCCGAGGCGTCTGGCCCAGGTGGCCGTGTAGCCGATGCCGCCGCAGGTGTCGAGGACGACGTCGCCGTGCCGAACGACGGCTGCAGCCTTGAGACGGGCGTCTTCGAAGGGATCGATGCCTGCGGTGCGGTGCATGCGGATGCCGCTGAGTTCGATCGTCGGTGCGCCTTCGGTCGGGACCAGCTTGGCGTAGCCGGCTCCCCGGACCTCAACGGCATCAAGACCATCTTCATGGACTGTGAAGACAACGGCTGTCTTTTTAAGGACTTTACGAAGCAGGTCAAAGCCGACAACAACACCCCTGAGAACCGCTTCACCGGGCCTCAAATCGATTCTCTCGCGGCTGAGATTTAAATTCAGCGAGACATCCACCGATGAAACGCCTCGCTCGAGTGCGGCCAGGATTTCTTCGGCAGCCGCGGCCGTAACCAGCGGCGGCAGTTCCGGAAGCGTCTCAGGCATCGGAGTATCTCAGAAAACTGAGAGCGGTTATCCCGTAGGTGCGGGTATCGACGCTGTAGCCGGGAGGGGCTTTCAGGGGATCGCCCGCGCGGTACTGCAGGACGATCGTGCCGCTCGGGCAAAGGTCGGCCTCGTGCAGGGCGGCGAGGATACGGTTGTGGTGATCGGCATCGTAGGGCGCCCCGGCAAAAACAAGGCTGAATTCCTGGCCGCCGCTTCCCAGCATCTCGACTGCCTTGTAGGCGTCGGTGCGCATCACGAGACTGCTGGAGCGCAGCCCGAGGTCGTCGAGATTCGCGGTAATGATATCGGCCCATTCCTGTTCGCTCTCGACGAACAGGGTAGCCGTCGCGCCGCGGCTGAGAGCTTCTATGCCGACTGCGCCGCTGCCCGCGAACAGATCGAGGAAGCGTGAGCCCTCGAGCTCGGGCGCGAGGATGTTAAAGAGGTTTTCGCGCACCCTGTCGGTCATCGGCCGCGTGCCTGGAGCGTCGATGGTCCTCAGCCGGCGCCCCCTGAAACGCCCGGCGATTACCCTCAATCCGGCACGCTTCGCCATCTATTCGATCCTCCCCAGCATTCTTCGCACATCCTCGGCAGAAACACCTTCCAGCAAAACCCTCTTATTCTTGCTGCGCTCCCCGGAGACAAGCTTCACGGCGGACTTCGGAATGCCAACCAGCTTCGCTAGATAGCGGATCAGCTCGGCGTTCGCGGCTCCCTCAACCGGCGGCGCTGCCAGCCTCAGGCGCAGGCCGCCCTCGTCGACGAGAAGTTTCGAGCGGGAAGCCCTCGGCACAACGCGCAGGCATAGCACGATCCCTTCCGGCCTGACCTCGAAGAGGGTATCCGGCTCCGCCCCGCCGCCCATCATACCCACCAGATCCTGTAGAGGAAGTAAAGGATGATAAGGGCCAGGATTCCCATCGGCGGGAAGACAGCGGGATCTATTCGCGACGACCCGCGACGCAGCCCCCGGAAAGGGCGCACGAGCGGCTCGGTGATGCGGAAGAGGAATTGTATGGAAGGATTATAGGGATTGAGCTTGAGAGCGGCGGCTATCGCGCGGAAGACCAGCAGCCAGAACATTGCGACGGCGACGATATAGATTGCGGTGATGATAAATTGCATCGCGCCGCCCTCATCCACGAGCGCCGAAGATTGCGGTGCCGACGCGGATCATCGTCGCGCCCTCCTCGATTGCCACGGGGTAGTCGGCGGTCATCCCCATGCTGAGGTGGACGAGTTCTATCCCGCCGAGATCCATTTTGGATAGACGTTCCCGCATCTCACGCAGGGTGACGAAATACGGCCGCGTCTGTTCGGGATCGTCGAAGAACGGCGGCAGCACCATCAGTCCGTCGACCTCTATCCGCTCCAGCTTTGCCAGCTCGCGCAACAGCGAGGCTGTATCCTGCTCGTTGGTGCCGCTTTTTTGCGGCTCGTGACCGAGGTTGACTTGCACCAACGCCTTCATCGTCCGGCCGCACTCGGCGAGGTAACCGTCGAGCCGACGGGCGGTCTTGAGTGAGTCAATCGAATGGATGCGATCGAAAAATGCGGCGGCGGATTTCGCCTTGTTGCTCTGCAGGTGTCCGACCATGTGGAGCTCCGCACCCGGCAGCGGCGGCACGAACTTGGTTTCCGCCTCTTGCACGCGGTTCTCCCCGAAAACGTTGTGGCCTGCAGCGAGCACTTCCTCGACTAATCCTCGCGGTTTGGTCTTAGAGACTGCCACCAGCGTAATCTCCGCTGGATCGCGTCCGGCCTTCGCAGCTGCATCTGCGATGTTTTCACGCACACGGTTCAGATTCGCAGTTATGGCGCTCAATTTCTCCTCCTGAAGGGAATCGTAGCAGGACAGCGGAGCGGGCGTCAACGCGAGCGGGGGGCACACCCACAAAAATACTTGACAACAACACGCTCAGGTATTATATTATGAAACGACTAAGATAACCGCCGGGGCGACGAGCCCGAACGAAATTTGAGAGCTTATACGGGTCGTGTGGCCCGGCAGAGCGATAGATGGAGGAAGAGAGATGACACTGATGCGTTGGGATCCGTTCCGCAACCTGATGGGCGTGAAGCGCGACCTGGACCGGATGTTCAGCGATTTCGATGACGACGGCGAAACGACCGCCAGCCTCTGGCGCCCGGCCGTCGACATTTTCGAGACGAAGGACAACCTGGTTCTGCGCGCCGAGCTTCCCGGGATGAACAAGGACGACGTTCACATCAGCGTGGAGAACAACGTGCTGACACTGAAGGGCGAGCGCAAGTTCGACAAGGAGATCAAGCGCGAGAATTATCACCGCGTCGAGCGTGCTTACGGCACTTTCTGCCGCTCCTTCACGCTGCCGACCTCGGTCGCAAAGAATAAGATCGAGGCCACGTTCAGGGACGGCGTCCTCGAGGTGATCATGCCTCACGCCGAGGAAGCCAAGCCGAAGCAGATCGAGATCAAGGTCAAATAAGACGTGCAACGGGGGGGTGGCCACGGTTTTCCCCTTAACCCCCTGAACGGCGAGGAGCGGCAACCCCCGCCGCATCCTTGCCACCCAACACCCCCCTTACTCCGTTAACTCGGAGATATAGCCCGCTGGAGACAGCGGGCTTTTTTTGTTCTTTACTTAACCAACTGCGGACAAAACCAAGAGAACGTACCAACTTCTTCAGAACACCAATTCCGAGGAGGCAAGCATCTCCTCAGTAAGCCTTGTCGAAGCAAAAACCTCTCCAACAGCGGATTCCCCATCTGGCATCTTGTTTGTCGCCAATTACGCCCGGCGGAGTAACATAGCCGACCAATCACGCTCTGTGAGAGTCCGGCGAACCTCCAGCCCGTGCAACGCCGCGACGCCCTCTAATCGGTCAGCCTCCGAGGGGGGGAATCCGGAGATAATCAGCGCACCGCCGGGCTCGAGCAGGTCGGCGAGGCCTCGTTCAAACAGGGAAAGTAGCGGCCCCGTCAGGATGTTGGCGGCAATCAGGTCGAAGCTGCGGCCCTCGGCCCGCTCGATCGAGCCGTGACGAAGTTCGACCGATTCGCTAATACGGTTGATGGCCAGGTTCTCGGCGGCGTTTTCCACGGCGTCGGGGTCAATGTCGACAGCCAGTACCTTTTTTGCGCCCAGCATCGCAGCCGCTATTGCAAGGATACCCGAGCCGGTGCCGAGATCGAAGACGCTTTTCCCAGGCTTCACCAGCTCGCAGAGCAGCTCGATCGTCTGGCGCGTGGTGGCGTGCGTGCCAGTGCCAAAGCCCATACCGGGCTTGATCCTCAGCAGCCGCGCATCCTTCACGGGTGGAGGGGATGGCCCGGCGGGAATGATGAGAAACGGCCCAACGGCAACCGGCTCGAAACCGCCGTGAAGCAGCGAGATCCAGTCGTCTATCTTCACGTTTCCGCTGTCGACCACCTCCGCGTCGGGAATCCCCTCGCGCAGACCGAGGAGGCAGGCGTGGCGGGTCTTCCGCTCCTCAAAAAATGCCTTTAGGCGGACGCGACCCTCCGGCGCCTGCTCAAACATTTCCTCGACGCCGATGGTCCCACCCTCCCAGAGAGCGGAGACGAGAACCTCACCCTGCTCAGCCACCACCTCTACTGTGATGAACGGGAACTCCCGCGATCGTGCGCTGCCTGCCGCATTCATACAGGAAGTCTGGCGGCCGGCGGCCGCCACTGTCAAGCGGGGAGTCGGAGCTGGAATTTACCAAGACAACACCACGGATTTAATCAGAACCAGCTGCGGGCACGGATACTTATTTCTTATATCTCTCAAACTTTTTTCGCGGCTCCCATATTTGGGGCGGTGTTTATCAAGCCCTCAGCAGCCTTCAGCCCGACGATACCGATGATCACCGTTCCCCACCCCGATTAGGGTGCGATGGCGAGCGTCGCGCCGGCAGACTTTGCAGCCGGCAGGGCGATTTCCCCGGAGAAGGTTATCCCTCTCAACGACAGTGATCTGGCTGAATTCTAGGCACTCAGCCGCTCAGGCAGGGCTGTTGGGTCCGGACCGGACTCCCTCCACGCCCGGCTGAAAATAGATGCAAAGGCGCGGTGATCTTGCTAAGGTTCCGCGCCTTTTTTCCACATAAGCCTCTTCGCGCAATCACTGGCTGCAGCCGGGGAGGCGACCAGCCCGGTAAAGGTATCATGGGGCGGGCGACGGTGATGGTCTTTATCGGATTCCGTCCAAGACTTACCAATTTTGATCAATTCCAGGCGTTCCAGGGCCCCGGGATCGGTCTTGAGTATTTCCTCCAGGTCGGGGCAGGGGCAATCGCCGCAAAAGGCGCAGCTCACGAGGCCTTTTTCGATACAGCAAGCCCTAACCCTGCAGTTGCCGCAGCCGGAGAAGAGCCTCCCGCCGGCGGTGGTGCAGCTGTCGCATTCGGTGATGTCCTCGAGCGTCAGCCCCATGCTGTACTGCTCATTGCAGATATGCAGTACCTCGCGCCTCATCCGCTCCCGTTTCTCCTCGTCCTGCTCGCGAGTCGCGAGGAAGATTGTGCAGTCATGGCACTGAAGGCCGCAGTAGGCAGTGATCTCGTTCATGTGTTCGCTCCGGATCAACTCGATTATACAAGCAATGGTGGGCTCGCGGCATAGAGAGAGAAAGAAAAATCCCGCCGGCGCTGAGATAACGCCGACGGGATTTCTAATTTTAATCCCGGCGATGACCTATTTTCCCACACCCATAGAGTGCAGTATTTTCGGCGCTGAGGGGCTTAACTTCTGTGTTCGGAATGGGAACAGGTGTGGGTCGGATTAAGGCTCCGGAGGTTGGATGTCAGCGGTTTCGCGTCACTTGAGCCGTTGCGATATTCTTCAGGCTGTTGAACACCGGGTTCTGCTACAGAATGTGCACCACTGTTATCAATTGGGTTCCCGCGGCTCGCTTTCAAGACACTCCTCCCCCTGGGGGATATAGTCGTAATCGAAGTCGTAGATTATCGGGTAGTCGCCGAAGTCGCCGAAGCCGAAGTTATCCCAGCCATAAGTGTAACCGCAGTACCCTGCGAAATATCCTTGGATGAATCCCTGATTGTAGCCATCGGTGTACTCGAAGTAAGGGCCGAGGCAGGGATCATAGCCCCAATAGCATTCAATGAAGCTGTCATATGGTCGGCCAGCGTTCCAGTCCTCGACACCTGTCATATAGCCCGCGTAGTAGCCATGCTCGTAGCCATGGTTGAAGGTGTAGGTGAAGGCATAGCACGGCTCGAAGTAGTAGACGCCCATCTCCCGGTAGTTGAGGGGAATGAGAATCTCCGATTCCCAGTCGAAGTAGTATTCCCAGGAGTCGAAGCAGAAGCGCCGATCCCAGTCGGCGTAGTCATCTTCAAACTCGTACCCGGCCGCCTGAAGGGCGCAGTAGAAATGATAATTCCTGCCGTTATAGCGGGGAACTGCGTAGCCCCAGCGACCTCCCTCGTCTATCAGACAATAGCGGGCGATCTTGCCTTTGCCTTCCCTGGTTCGCCGTACAAGCTGATAGTTGCCATGAGCATAATCGGGCTTGCCCCCGAAGGCCTTTATCCGCTCGACAGTCGCAAAATCGAGATCGTCGGTCCTGATCTCGCCGCGGTCTTTTCCCAAACGCCGCCGTATATTACCGACGAGGTCCCGGTCGCGGGAGGCTCCAGGGTCCTTACTGATTTCGAATCCTCCTTTCCTCAATCTGGTCGGCGCGGGGCGATTGTAAATATCTACATTAGATTTTCGATGATGAGGATTATCGCTTAGGTCGGAGCCTGTGGCGCCTCCATGCCGCCGCTCCAGGTGACGCGGCGGTCCGGTCTGCACGTCGACGACCGCTCGGGATGCACTGGTTGTCTCCGAATCTGGAACATCTAAAATGCTTACTGAGATCGAGGATTGTCTGCGGCTGTCGGGCCGAACCTTGTCGGAGTCCCTTACACCGGGGGCGCGACGGTCATCGCTATTTACGTCCGACTTAGTTGATTTCCCCTTTTCTACCAACTGTATGATTACCTGGTGAGTGGCATTGGTTGACGCCTCTTGGCGCCTTCTTTCCTCCCTCTTTCTATTAATCTTTTCCTGTTCAGCGCGCTCCATATCGGCCCGCTCTTGATCAGCCCTCTCTTGTTCAGCTCTCTCTCTATCGGTCCTTTCGCGTTCGGTCCGCTCTTGTTCCTCTCTTTCCTTGGCTGCCCGCTCCTGATCAGCCCTGTCGCGTTCAGCCCGTTCTCTTTCCTGGCGCTCTCTTTCCTTTCGTTCCTTTTCTTTCTGTTTCTTTTTATCCTTATCCTGCTCGCTGATACTCTCTGTGCGGTTCCTACCCAAGGATTCACCGGTTTTACTATCTGCACATCTCATTTTCTGAGGGGTGAGGTTGTCATCCGAGGACGCACTGCTTGGGTGATTTTCCAGACCGTTTACGACGAATGTGCAAGCGCCCTGGGAAAGTGTGGATTTTGTGAGTGATATTAATTGGTGTTGGGTTTCGACCGGATTCTGGCAGGAGATCAATGAAGCAAGGATGAAACAACATAATGAAACACTCATGTTTACCCCCTCATCCATTTCGTGACTAACTTAAGCATTGGCCGTGCCATAGGACCTGAAGAAGATAAAGCCATTAGAATAAAACAGTTAGAAACTGGGAGAAGAATTGCCTGCTCTATTTTAAGGACCGAACTGTCCTTCAACATGGACAAGTGCCGACAGATTCCCGATCGCAGGAGACTTCAGTTTCAAGCCTGGACTGTGGTTCAATTCTTCCGCCACCTGTTTGCCGGGTTTGGCGCAGCCTTTTCTATACAGGCGGATGGCCCTAAACGGTTGGGAAGGAGCACTGATATTCAGCAAGGGAAAGATATGGCGATTTCAAGATTGGTGATTCAAAGGGCCGTTTTAAGATATCGAGGCGCGCTCGGGCTATCGGGTGTAGTGCAATGAACTGTTGCAGCTCCTCGAAAGGGTATTCTGGGCCGTTGGCGCAGTTGTGCACTTCACGGCGGCCAGCGCACGACGCCCTCACGGGGCAGTTGAGGCAAGCTAGGATGAGGCGTCTGGTGGCACCAAGCGGTTAAGCTACGGTGGAGACGATGCAGCGTACACTGAAAATCCCGCCGGCGTTGCTGTAACGCCGACGGGATTTCCAATATTAATCCCGGCGATGACCTATTTTCCCACACCCATAGAGTGCAGTATTTTCGGCGCTGAGGGGCTTAACTTCTGTGTTCGGAATGGGAACAGGTGTGGCCCCCTCGCTATTGCCACCGGGAATTCCTTTATCAACCTGTGAGGCGGCGCACCGCGTCGCGGTGCATCGATGAGCTGCCTGAACGCGGCGGGCCAGATGTGCCCGGCGCAGATCTAGTGGTCAAGCCGCACGGCCGATTAGTACGAGTAAGCTAAACGCATTGCTGCGCTTACACATCTCGCCTATCAACCTGGTGTTCTACCAGTGGCCTTCAGGGTCTTGCGACCGGGAGAGCTCATCTTGAGGTAGGCTTCCCGCTTAGATGCTTTCAGCGGTTATCCCTTCCGAACGTAGCTACCCAGCTATGCCGCTGGCGCGACAACTGGCACACTAGAGGTTCGTCCACCCCGGTCCTCTCGTACTAGGGGCAGCTCCTCTCAACTCTCCTGCGCCCACATCAGATAGGGACCGAACTGTCTCGCGACGTTCTAAACCCAGCTCACGTACCGCTTTAATGGGCGAACAGCCCAACCCTTGGGACCGACTTCAGCCCCAGGATGCGATGAGCCGACATCGAGGTGCCAAACCTCCCCGTCGATGTGAACTCTTGGGGGAGATAAGCCTGTTATCCCCGGAGTACCTTTTATCCGTTGAGCGACGGCCCTTCCATGCGGAACCGCCGGATCACTAAGCCCTGCTTTCGCACCTGCTTGACCTGTGTGTCTCGCAGTCAGGCTCCCTTGTGCCTTTGCGCTCTACAGCTGATTTCCATACAGCCTGAGGGAACCTTTGGGCGCCTCCGTTACTTTTTGGGAGGCGACCGCCCCAGTCAAACTACCC
>CBFCZO010000060.1:0-18660 GCA_965602675.1 uncultured bacterium
AATAACTGATACTCTTGGATTCAGATATTTTGGTGTTATGATTACAAAATTTCTATAGCGTGCAGGTTTTCGATCACATATGGATGGCAAGCAGCGAGGTCTTGAGATCCGTCACAGCTCCCCGATCCTTTCAAGCCGCTCCAAAGGAATCAGTAACAACCGGAAGGCGGCGAGGCGCACTCGCACGCCGTAGGGCAAATCCTTATTGTCCAGCGTGTTTGAACCTCAGCGGGATTTCTCGCGTTCGGCCGCTCTTTCCACGGCCTGGCGTTGCAGGTCGATGAGAGTTTCCGGCAGGTCCGCGCCCCAACGCCGCGCCTCCTTCTCCATCAACTCAGCCTGCGCCCTACGCCAGCCGCCGGGCTGCCACTCCCCGCGCACCCACTCGATGATCTGGCGCCTGTCGAACACCCACTTGCCGCCGATCTGCCGGCCGGGAAAATCCCCCTTGTTCGCCGCGATGTGCCGCTGCACCGTCCGCACCGAAACGTCAAGCAGCTCGGCAACCTGCTCCATATTCAAAATCTCCGGCTCTCCGCCCATATCAACCTCCTCCGCGGGAACGAGGCCCTGTCCCCTCAACAGATCGCCACCGCCCCCCGCGAAAGGCTTGTGTCATTAAATGACGAAACACACCCTAAATATAGATGATGTGTCGCTATTTGTCAATTATTGACGCTATTTGACTTTCCTGTCGCATTCTGGCGCACTAATGCATACTCTTAAATCGGCCAGCATGTAATCAAAAGCATGCCTTCAGAGGACTCAGCTTGGTGCGTTAACAAGATAAATTTCCCCTGCAAATCTGCATTTCAAATGCAAAATTGCAAGTAAAATCCACCTCGACATCCGCAGCCCGGTTCAAAGGGGATATAAAAAGCCGGGCGCGGTTGATATACCGCGCCCGGCTGTGAATGCTCCATCAGTGAACAGAGAGTCCTTGCAGACCCCCTATTCCTTCTCTTCCTTCTTCTCCGCCTCGAGCTCTTTGGTAAGGCGGTCCTGCTTCAGCAGCCAGTCCCAGCGCTCGTCCACCGCTTCTTGGATACGCCCCAGGAACTCCGCGTTCTCCGGCTTGAACATGTGGCGGAAGCGGCCCATGTGCTTCATGTACTCGCCCACGGGTAACTTCTCCTTCGGCTTGTAAGTCACGCGCACCAGGCCGTTCTCCACCTCGAAGAGCGGGAACATGCACGAGTCGACCGCCATCTGCGTGATCTCCATGCCCATCGAGGCGTCGCTCTTCCAGCCGGTCGGGCAGACGCTCAGCGCATTGATGAATGCCGGGCCTTCGTAGTCGAACGCCTTGCGCGCCTTCTTCATCAGGTCGCGCCAACGGCTCGGCGCAACCTGGGCGGCGTAGGGGATGTGGTGCATGGCGCAGATCATCGTCAGGTCCTTCTTGAACTGCAGCTTGCCAGCCTTCACCTTGCCCGCCGGGGCGGTGGTCGTCGACGAACCCATAGGCGTGCCGCCGCTGCGCTGGCCGCCCGTGTTCATGTAAGCCTCGTTGTCGAAGCAGATGTAAACGAAGTTGTGCCCGCGCTCCAGCGCTCCGCTGAGCGCCTGCAGGCCGATGTCGTAGGTGCCGCCGTCGCCGGCCAGCGCCGCGAACTTGATCTTCTTGTCGGCCGGGATCCGCCCGCGCCGCTTCAGCGAGATGTAGGTCGCCTCGGCGCCGGATATGGTTGCCGCCGCGTTCTCAAACGCGCTGTGGATGAACGGGATGTTCCAGGCCGTGACGGGGTAGCCGCTGGAGATGATCTCCAGGCAGCCGGTGGCCACGCTCACCACCAATGGATCCTCGACCTGGCTGAACGCCTGCTTGCAGATTATCGGCAAGCCGCAGCCCGCGCAGGCCTTGTGGCCCGGCGCCATTTTCAGCGGCATAGCCGCGGCTGATTTCAGTGTTATCGCTGCCATGGTCTTCTCCTCCTACTCGCGCAAGTTCAGATAGTCGACGTACGGCCCGGTCTCGCCGCTCTCGCCGATATCTTTCAGCCGCAGGAACGCCCTGCGCAGGTGTTTCGGCTGCAGGTCGCGCCCGCCGATGCCGTAGATGTAGTTGACAATTGACGGCTTGACGGCGAAGTCGTAAAGAGCGCTGCGGACTTCGTTGAAAAGCGGACCGCCCATGGCGCCGTTGGGAAGCATGCGGTCCAGGCAGGCAACCGCCTTCAGCGGCTTCAGAGCCTGCGCCACGATCTCGTAGGGGAACGGGCGGTAGACGCGCACCTTCAGAACGCCGGCTTTGATACCTTCCTCACGCAGCTCGTCCACCACGTCCTTGGCCGTGCCGCAGGTGGCGTTCATCGCAACCACCGCGTACTCAGCGTCGTCGAGACGATACTCCTCCACGAAACTGTAGGGGCGGCCCGTCTTCTCGCCGTACTCCTTGCCGACAGCCTCGATCACCGCAGGGGCTTCCAGCAGGCCCTGGTGCTGCTCCCGCTTGTGCTCGAACAGGTAGTTCGGCAGGTCGTAGGCGCCCATCGTCGTCGGATTGTCGACATCGAGGAAGGTGGTGTAGGACGGCTTGTAGGTGCCGACGAAGTCCGTGACGAACTTGTCGGGCTCGATGACGATGTTCTCGGCGCAGTGGCTGCTCTGGAAGCCGTCCATGCAAACCATCACCGGCGTGCGCACATCGGGATGCTCGCTGATGCGCACCGCCTGGATCATGTTGTCGTAGGTCTCCTGCGCGTTCTCGCTGTAGAGCTGGATCCAGCCCGCCTCGCGCACGCCGTAGGTGTCGTAGTGGTCGCCGTGGATGTTCAGCGGCGAGCTGATCGGGCGGTTGGCGATGCCCAGCACCAGCGGCAGGCGCAGTCCGGAGGCGACGCAGAGGATCTCGAACATCAGCGCCAGGCCGTTGGCCGCAGTCGCGTTCATCACGCGCGCGCCGGCCGCGGCGGCGCCGACGCAGGCGCTCATCGCGCTGTGCTCGCTCTCCACGGCCACCAGCTCCGTGTCGACCTCGCCGTCGGCCAGGTACATCGCAAAGGTTTCCATGATCGGCGTAGAGGGAGTGATCGGGTAGGCGCAGATAACATCGGGGTTGATCTGGCGCATCGCCTCTCCCATCGCCGCGTTACTGTCTTTCGTCGTCTTCAGTTTCTCCGTAACAGTCGGCATGGCTTACTCCTCCTTCCCGCCGTCGAACGGCTCGAAACTCAGGCTCTTCGGATCGGTCGGGCAGGCTCGCTCGCAGATCCCGCATCCCTTGCAGTAGTAATGATCGACGCCGGCCATCTTCTCATCCTCAACCTTGATGCACAGGTCGGGGCACGTGGCCCAGCACAGGAGGCAGTGGATGCAAGTCTCGGGATTCCAGTTCATGTGGCGCACCGACCAGTCGCTCGTCTTTAGCTCCTTGCTCGTCCCTGGCGTCATCACCTGACCGCCGGGGCCGACCTGGCGCCACGTCAGCAGGCGCTCCTTCTTCAGCATTCCTTCCTTCTCGCTCATCCCTTGACTACCTCCTCATGGCCGCGCTGGAAACAACGCATGTTGCCCTCGGCCATCTTCTTCGGGAACTCGTGATGCATTTTCTCGCCAAGTATGCGATTGAAAATATCGTAGTCGAATAAACCGGACGCCTTGACTATGGCGCCGAGGATTACTGAGTTGGGGATATCCCGACCGATCTCCTCCACCGCAATCTTCGTCGCGTCGAGGTAGAAAAAGTCCATCGTGCCGAATTCGATGTGATCGCGCAGCCAGTCGGCATCGTGAACCGTGTTGATGATGAAGCTGCTGTCCAGGCACGCTCCCGCGGCGATGTCAACCGGGCCGATCAGCGACGGATCCAAACAGATGATCCAGTTCGGCTCCTCGATTGCGCAGTACAAGCGGACCGGCTTCTCGCTAACCCTGTTGAACGCTACCACGGGCGCACCGCGCTTCTCCGCGCCGTACTCCGCGAATGCCTGGGCGTATCTCCCCTCTACGGCGGCAATATCGGCCAGCGCTTTGGAGGCGGTCACTGCTCCCTGCCCAGCGCGCGCGTGCCAACGAAAATTCTGTACCACTCGCATGATTACTCCCGGGTATTAGAAGGTTAATTAAACGATGAAAAAGCCTCGCGGCATCCATCACTTCAATAACAAATCAATTTAGGATAGTTTGCGCGTTTGATGAAGTCAAGGATTGAGCATCTATCCGCGATTGGAGATTTGCCACCCACCGTAGAGCTGCCGCAAGCTAACCGACCTTAACAATATCGATCACTGTAACTTGCTGTAAAAAAAGGGTTGTTTTACTTGTTGAGCGGGTGATGACCCCCCGCTGGCTCCTGCTCCCCCGCTTGGTCGATAAACGCCGCGGATACAGCATTCAAGCTCGAAACATATAAATATCGTGAAAACTTTCCCAAATAGGAATCTCGCAGCAAGAATAGCTGCGCGCCTAGAAACCGAAATCGATTATTTCCTTGATCATGTTGCCGCCGCGGCTGACAGCCACCAACCCGGTAACCGGCACATCATTGGAGTAATAAAACAGCCGGTTACCCCGTCGCACCACCACGCAGTCGTAAACACGGCCGCCGGCGCTGATCTGCTGCCTGTCCTCCGCCCCCGCAAGGAATTGGGGGGCGTTGACCCGGTAATTGACCGTGTTGCTGCTGATCACCTTGCCGTTGATGATCGAATCCTCGCGCACGACCACAACTTCCCGCCGCCTTGCCACCACACTGTGGCGCTCTTGCATCGAGCCGGAGGCGGAGTAAAGGGCCCACTCGCCCACCCTCGCGTCGCGCAGGGTGTTCTCCATGTCCTGCGCCACCACAGGCAGGGCCAGCAACACCAGAAGTGCGATTCCAACAGCGGCTCTCATTTTGGCTTACCTCTATGCCAATTATAGCATATCGATATTCAGCATTAATTACGGCTGAAAGTAATAATCAGTTCCCTCACATCGTCTTTCATCCCTTTCCCCTGCGTCGAGTGGGGATGGCTGATACGCTCCACTTCCTCCAACCGGTAGTACGGACAGCAAAGCCGGGCAAATTGTTCCACCTCCAGCAATCCCGTCGAGCTGTAGGAGAGGACAATGTCGGCGCCGCACGGCTCCGCGCAACGCCGGAACAGCTCCGCGAATTCCTCCTCGACCTGGGTACGGTAGGAAAAATTGCTCTTGAAGCGATCGTCCCGGTAAAGCGCCTTGCAGCTCAGACTGGGGCTGTCGTAGCGGACGAGCGTCTCCAGCACGTGATAGAAGCGGCTGTACTGCTCGGTGTTGTAAGGCGGGTCGATGTAGATCACGCGCGCGTCACTGGCGAATCCGGCGGCGAACACCACGCGCCAATCCTCCGCCAGCACCTCGTGCCCATGGCTGGCATTGGGTATCGGCCAGAAGCGGAATCGCTCCCGGAAGGTCTCGACGACGCTGATCGCCCGCAGCGGCACGATGCGCTTGTGGTCTTTCGGCATGAACTGCGCAAAGTGCCCGGGTGTGCTCTGCGCGTAACACATGGAGCTGATCAGCGCAGCCATCGCCAGGTCGGCGGCATAGCGGTCCTCGACGTCGAGCACCTCCACCGCGTATCGCAGGTCGTCGATCTCCGCGCACTGGCGGGGGCTGAAGTAGGTGTCGGCGTAGTTGGTCTGGAAGAACTGGAAGCAGCCTGCGCTGCGGTTCTCCGCCGCGGCACCTGCGATCAGCGGCAGGTAGCGCTCGGGCCGGAAGCCGGCCGGACGCTGCATTAACGCCCTGCCGATGGGCAGCGAGTAGACACCGATATCGTTGGCCACGATGCGGTTGCGCTGGCTGAGGGAGAAGCCGACGCTGTGCGTGCCCGCCATCAGGTCGACCACCACATCCCCCGGCCGGCACAGGCGCTTGATCGCCGTGTTGACGTGAGGCAACAGCTTGCGCTTGTTGCCCATGTAACGCATTACGTAGAGATTCTCGACCGCGACCGACGTGCTCATCGCTTCCTCAGCACCAGGATCGTGTCGCTGTCGATACGGCCGCTGTAGTAATTGCGTGCGGTCAGCAGCGAGCGGCTGTTCGTGTTGTACTCGTCGGGAAACTCCTCGTCCAGGCTGTAGCCGAGCCGCTCGAGCATTGTGGTGATGATCTCGGGCGTCGACACCACCTCACCCCGCACACGGCTTGGGCTGAGCTTGAACACCATCCGCCCGCCGGGGCGCACCGCCTTGTCCCAGCTTCCCAGGGCGGCCGCCATGCGGCTGAAATAGAGGCTCACCGTGCGGCTCATGCCGCCGTGCCCGGCCTTGAACAGGCGCAGCCCGAGATCGTCGACTTCGAGGATGCCGCATTCCAGGTACTCGCGCTTCTCCGCCGCGCCGAAGCGCTCGGTGCCGATCTGGAGGCGGTCGAGCTCACGGTAAGCCTCGGGATTGCCGATCAGCCCGGCCCAGCTCATCTCCAGCTTCAGCGTCTCGAGATAGCGCACCGAGCTGATGTATGGCGGATTGGTCACGATGAGGGCCACTTCACGGTTGATCGACGGCGGGGCGTCGGCATGCGCGCGGTGCACCGTCGCCCGCCCCGTGCCGTTCATCCGCTCCAGCAACTCCTCGAGATAGCCGATGCGCTTGCGCACACCGGTGGCAAAGGTCTCGAAAACGTCTATCTTGCGACCCCGTTCCATATCCACCCGCCGCAACCGCTTGCTGTAGCCCGGAAACACGTGCTGCGGATCGGCGTTCGAGACATTGCGGTTGACCGCGCTGAGGCAGGCCGCCAGGAATCTGCGGGCGGAGCTCGCAGGCTTGCAATTGACAGCGTGATGCAGCGCCGTCAGCTCGCGAATCACACTCGGCCGGTACCAGTGATGGATGTTAACGCAGTAAGGGGGGCGGGGCAGGCCGTTGCAGAGGATTTCCCGTCCACTGCGAAGCGTGTCCTTCGTCTCCAGAATCACGTCCTCGGGATCGATCGCAGTCGTCTTCACCTTCGATATCAGCACCGAGAGCGGATTGATATCTATGCCCACCGCGTCGCGACCGCGGATGATCGACTCCACCAGCGTCGTTCCCGAACCGCAGAAGGGATCGAGAACAAGCTCTCCCTGCTCGCTGAAAAGCTCAACGGCCGCCGCCGGTATGGCAGGTATCAGTTTCCCGAAAAATCGATGGAATGAATGAATTCCCAGGCGGGGTTCTTCCTTGGCTGTAACAAGGCGATCCCGCAGATAGAGTTTTGTCACCACTCTACTCCCTTCGGACCGCCGTAACAGGTTGATATTATAACAGTTAGCCAACCCGTTTGCAACCACTACATTCTCATTCCCACCCCCGGCATCACCGCTATATCTAGGGGTTGCACATCTATGGAAGACTATGTAAGTGGAGAAACGTAGCTGATTGCGGATGTACGCGACTGCAAGCCACCACAACTGGAGCAGAAGCCGGGTCGGTCATCTATATCTTGCTACAATCAGGGGAACAGCAGAAGCACAATGCTCCCGATGCACCGCTCCTTGACCTTGCCGATCGCGAAGCGGCTCGCGTGGCGCGGCACTTTGACAGGACCATTATAAACAAATATGATTCACGCCAAGAATAAAAGTTTATCGCCGGGAAAAATGCCCATGGACAAATGTGAGCTTGCCTGGAAACAGTACACCGAGCTCAGAAAAGAAATCCTGGACACAAAGCAGGCCAGAATCCGTGTCATAGGCTACAAGATCACTCTTGTCAGCGCCGGGATCGCGGTCATCGCCGCGGCTTTCTCAGGCAAATTCGACCTTGTGCCACTCCAAACCCTTGTTATCCCGGCTTTCGCGGCGGTCTTCTTCGATATCCTCATTAACAGCCTCACCATCTCCATCAAGCGCAATGGCTGCTTCTGCAGGGACTATCTGGAACCCATCCTCAAGGATTGCGCCGATTGGCCCTCCATCCTCTGGGAAGAATTCATGATCCAGCCCGGAGTAAAAGAACAACTAGCCTTCATCGGTAACTTCGGCCTCACCGCGCTCGCAAGCATCATCGCCATCGTCGCGCTCTTCTACCCTTTCGATCCGTACATCTCCACCTCACTAATGATCTTGTTGGTTGTTCTTCTGGTATACGATTTCTGGACCTGCCTGCTACCGGACAAGAAAGAGAAAGAGGGCTTTGCCAAAAAATAGGCTGGTCCGCTGAAGTGACAACCGGAGCGGGAGCACAACTACGCCACGGCCAAACGAACCGCCGTTATGAGAGTATCAGCCTCTCGTAAATCCTGACGTACTGCTCGGTGACTTTGTCGACCGGGAAGCGCTCGACTGCTACGGCGCGAGCCGCTGCCGACATGCGCTTGTGGACCTCGGGATCGGTCATGATCTCCACCGCGCCCCCGGCCATCGCTCCGGCGTCGCCGACCTCGAAGAGAAAGCCGTTCTTGCCGTGCTCGATCACCTCCGGCAGGCCCCCCACATCGGAGGCGACCACCGGCACCCCGCAGCTCAAAGCCTCCAGCGCAACCAGGCCGAAACTCTCGCTCGCGCTCGGCAGCAGCAGCACGTCGGCAGCCGGCAGCAGTTCCTCGATGTTGGCATAATTGCCGAGGAATACGATGTCGTCCTCCATGTGCCGCTTGCGTGCCGACTCCTCCAGGATCGGCCGCTCGGGCCCGTCGCCCACGATTATCAGCTTCGCCTCGGTTTCAGCCCTCACAAATGCCAGAATGTCGAGCAGGTCGCGGGGGCGCTTCACAGGCCGCAGGTTCGAGACGTGCATCATTATCGGCCGCCCGTCCGGCGCCAGGCGCTCGTGCAGCCCCGGCTTGGCCCCCGGCTTGAACTGGTCGGGATCGACGAAATTATAAATCACCTCGATCGGCCGCTTGGTGTGGAAATGCTTGATCGTCTGCAGCCTCAGCCAACGGCTCACGGCCGTCACCGCGTCGCTCTGCTCGATGCTGAAGCGCGTCATCGGCAGGTAAGAAGGATCGGAACCGACGAGCGTGATGTCGGTCCCGTGCAGCGTGGTGACGATCTTGATGCACCAGGGCGAGATCATCGTCTTGGCCAGGAAAGCGCTCGTGGCATGCGGCACGGCGTAGTGCACGTGCATGATGTCGAGGTGCGCCCGGCGGGCCACCTCAGCCATCGTGCTCGCAAGCGCCACGCTGTAAGGCGGATAGGTGAAAAGCGGGTACGGAGGAACATCGACATTGTGAAAAAAGATGTTCTCCTGGAAGCCCTGCAGGCGCGACGGCACGTCATAGGTGATGAAGTGCACCTCGTGCCCCAGAGTCGCAAGGTGCTTGCCCAGCTCGGTCGCCACCACTCCGCTGCCGCCGAACGTCGGATAGCAGACTATTCCGATATTCAGATGCACTTGATCACCTCTCCACCGGCGGGGTACTCATTATCCGATTGGCGTCCACCTTGCCGAAAAGCTCCAGCGGATCGTCCACGCTGATGTACTGCCTGATCAGAAACGGCTCGGCATAGCGAACCCCGATCCGCATCCCATAGTATTCCATACGCTTCACCAGCGCCTCCATGAAGTAGTTGCTGCTGATGAATGTATCGGGTTCGCTCGAATCCGCATCGTAAAACTGGCTCACGTGCGCCGCCACAGCCTCCATCTTCCGATCGAATTCATCGCTGATGTCCACCAGGAAGCTGGACTCGAACTCGTCGCGGTGCTGGAAATAGAAAATCATCTTCGGACGGAAAGGCTCCTGCCCCGTCTCGATCCGCCTCAGGCCGGAGTAGAAACAGGCCTCGGTCACCAGGCGGCTGCTCGCGGCATGATCGGGATGGCGGTCGATCCAGTAACTGGTGAAAACGTATGCGGGCCTGTACTTGCGCAGCACCTGGATGATCTTCAACCGGTTGGCGTAATTGTTGACTATGTCACCGTCCGGCAGATCAAGCCGTTCCCTCACCTCCAGGCCCATGATCACGGCAGCCCGCTCCGCCTCCGCCCGCCGCGTCTCCGGCGTGCCGCGCGTGCCGAGCTCTCCCTCGGTTAGATCGCAGCAGCCGATGCGATAGCCGCGCTTTGCCAGTTTGATCAACGTGCCGCCGCAGCACAGCTCCACGTCGTCCGCGTGAGGCGCGAAGGCCATCGCGTCGAGTCCCTTGTCGCTCATCTGCATCACACCTCGATGAAAAAGTGATCCGGGTCCGCCGGGTCGAGCGCCTCGGCGATCAAATCGTAAGCGGCCGAGCCGTAAAGGTTCACAAACTGAGCCTGCGGAAAAACCCGCTCCTGGAGCAGCCCGAGGGGAAAAAGTGTGTTGGAGAGGCGCTCGATCTGCCGCACCACCACCTCGTGCCTCCGCTCCATCGCGCGCTTGTATTTCCCTTCCAGTTTCTCCAGGTGATACTCGATCTTCTGCTGCGCCGCCTCCGTCGCATTGGCGAAGCCCTTGTCGTCGGTCTCGAGCTCGTCGTGAAGCCGCCCGAGGGCTTCGAGGATCTCCCTGCGCGCCCAGCGGAAAACGTGCTTCGAGTGGGATGGTATGTGCTCGGAGAGTATGTGCCCGACCAAGGCATCCTTGGCCTGGAAAATCTCCCCCTGCTCAAGCTCGATCTCGAACTTGCGGATATAACGCCGCGACGCCGAGCCCATCATGCTTGCCCCGGCGCGGGGGACGACCGCGGGCATCGGGATGCCGACGGCCTCGTAAAGCGGCGTCAATTGCGCCCAGTAGGCGACCTCGGCGGGCCCGCCCACGTAAGCAAGCGTCGGAAACAGCGTGTCCTGCACCAAGGGCCTCAGCAGCACGGAAGGAATCAGCCTGCCGGGTTCCTTTTTCAAAACGGCCTCGATATCCTCCCGGCTGAGCTTCGTGTCGGAGCCGCTCAGCTTGAATCGGTCGCCGCTTCTCACCATCCGGCGCTTCTCGCCGCCCTCCAGCAGATAGAGCTGCAGATGTCCCTTCCTCGTCTCAACCTGCAGATCGTAACCGGCGTCGAGGATAGAGCCGGTGTGCGCGGCATACGAGTCCAGATCGGTCAGCGGACCGTCTACCTCCCTCGCGAATATCTCGGCGGCTCTGCGCTTGAACGCCGGATGCGAAGGATCGGCCAGGATCAGCCCAAAGCGCGACAGCAGGCGCGCCTGAAACAGCCCGAAGGCCTCCGAGAAAGTCCTGTCCGGCGTGTGGCTGGCTTTCAGCAAACCCCAGATTTCCCTCGAGTGCTCCGTCGCCGGCCAGATCTCCTCGAGATCGCTCTTCAACCTCTCGATGTCCTCGCCCAACAGAATATCTTTCACGGGCTTCCTGGAGGGCGACGACGCACCGGCGGTATTGAGCTGCAGCGTGTGCAGGCGATGCTCGTCGTCCTTGACCGTGATGCGGCTTACCTCATCGAGATCATGGTCCTCCAGTTCCATCCAGAATATCGGCACAACGGGCTGCCCCAGCTCACGCTCATAAAACTCCGCGAGGCGGACCGCGTGAAGAGCTTTCATCGCCGTATAGAGCGGGCCGCCCAGCAGCCCCACCTGCTGGCCGGTGACGACAGCGAGGCAATTGGGCCTCCTCAGGCGTCTACAGTTGCTGAGGGCGGCATCGTCGGCGTCCAGTGCGCGGTTCCGCTCCTCGAGGATCGCCGACAGCCTCTCGCGGTCATAGTCCCGATCGGCTAGAGCGGAAGCCTGGGCCCTTAAAGAGGCTGTCTCATAGGGATTGCGGCCGAAAAGTGAAACGACCTTGTCTTCCCGCCTCATGTAACCGCCGTACAGTTGAGACGTCCCGGGAAGCTCGAATAACTTGAATCGCTTCATGACGGCCGCTCCCCCATCACAATCATCCGCTTCGATTCAGCACCGAAGTCGGAGCCGTCGAGATCGCCGCGGATCGATCTGATCCTCAGGCCGGCCCTCGATGCCATATCGGAAAACTCGTCCGGCGAATAAAGACGCACCGATTCGTGAAAGCACTGCCTCGCGCCTCCCTCATGGACCTCAATCTCCTTCTCCACTCTGCCCGAGGTCTCGTCGAAACGGCGGCGCTGCACTATCCTCTTGCCATTCAACTCCCGCACGTCCTCCGGCACCAGGTGAGCCAGGACGTAATCACGGTTCAGATGATCAATCAGAAAGACCCCCCCGGGCACGAGGCTGCGGCGGATCCCCTCCAGCACCGCAAGGTTGTCTTTCTCTTCGGTGAAATACCCGAACGAGGTGAAAAGATTCAGCACGCAGCCTAATGTCCGGACGAACGGTATCGAGCGCTTGTCCCCCTGCACCAACCTCACCGCCACTCCGGCCTCGCCCGCAGCCGACTTCGCCACCTCCAGCAACTCCTCGCTCAAGTCCAGACCGATCACCTCGTAACCCCGCGCCGCCAGCTCGATCGAATGCCGGCCGCTGCCGCAGGCCAGATCGAGGATGGGCAGATCGCGTCGGAGCTCAAGAAGCCGTTCCAGCTTGTTTATGTCGCTGACCGCCTCCTGGCGATTACGGTGCGCATAGAGTTCCAGGTACTGGCGTCCGAACCACTCCGCGTACCAAGCCACTTCTCCCGCCTTCCTCGTCGCTGTCATCGACCTAGAACAAGCGCTCTTCCAGATAAACGCGCAGGCTGTCGATCGACACCCGGTCCTGCTTCATCGAGTCGCGGTCGCGCACGGTGACGGCATTGTCCTCGAGCGTGTCGAAATCGATCGTCACGCAGTAGGGGGTGCCCGCCTCGTCCTGCCTGCGGTAGCGCCGCCCGATGGCCCCCTTCTCGTCATAATATGTCACAAAGCGCCAACGCCGCAGGTCAGCCTCGAGCTCCACCGAGGGCTCCCGCAGCTTCTTGATAAGCGGGAAAACCGCCACCTGCACCGGCGCGATGTGCGGGTGGAAGCGCAGCAGGTTGCGCTCCGTGCCGTCCTCCAGCTTCTCGACCTCGTAGGCGTCGGCCAGCAGCGTCAGCACCGTGCGGTCGAGGCCGGCCGACGATTCGATTACCGCCGGCACCAGCTTCTCCTGACTCTCGTCGTCGAAGAAGCTGAGGTCCTTGCCGCTGTGCTTGATGTGCTGGTCGAGGTCGAAGGTGCCTCGGTCGGCCACTCCCTCCAACTCCGCCCAGCCGAAGGGGAAGTTGTACTCGATATCGACGCAGGCTGCGGCGTAGTGCGCCAGCTCGCTCTCTTCGTGGTCGCGCAGCCGCAGGTTCTCCTTCCGCACGCCGATGTCCACATACCACTGGAAACGGGCGTCGCGCCAATACTCATACCACTTGCCGGTTTCTTCAGGCCGCACGAAAAACTCCAGCTCCATCTGATCGAATTCGCGCGAGCGGAAAGTAAAATTGCGTGGGTTAATCTCGTTGCGGAAGCTCTTGCCCACCTGGGCTATACCGAAGGGCAGCTTCACGCGCGCCGTCGAGGTCACATTCTTGAACTGCGCGAAGATCGCCTGGGCGGTCTCCGGCCGCAGGTAGGCTACCGAGCTGCTGTCCTCGGAGGCGCCGACGAAAGTCTTGAACATCAGGTTGAACTGCCGCGCCTCAGTCAGCTCGCCGCCGCACGCCGGGCACTTGTCGCCCTCCAGCGTGTCGGCACGGAAGCGCCGCTTGCACTCCTTGCAGTCGACCATCGGATCGGTGAAGTGATCGGCGTGGCCCGAAGCCTCCCAGATGCGGGAGTGCATGATGATCGTGGCATCCATGCCCACCACATCCTCGCGTGAGCGCACGATCGTGTCCCACCAATGTCTCCGCACATTGTTCTTAAGCTCGACACCCAGCGGCCCGTAGTCCCAGAAGCCGTTGATGCCCTCGTAGATCTCGGAGCTCTGGTAGATGAACCCTCTCCGCTTGCATAGCGCCGTCAAATCATTAAGGCTGATTGTCAATTTGTTGTCCTCTCCCACATTCAAATCTTTATCAAAAATGGCACTCAGGATAGCAGCGCCCCGGCGAGTGCGTCAACGCGCTCGGCAGGGCACCACGGTTAGCCGAGATTGGGGCCGACACCTTGCACTTGACACCCGGGGCGGCGCAAAAGATACTGTAAAGGCTAGTGGGGATACAAACAGCTAAATATAATAAGGTCATAAAGTGCACGAGACAGTTAACGGCACAGGCACGGTCAAGTGGTTCAACGAGATGCAGGGCTTTGGAATCATCGTCGATGACCGTAGCGGCGCAGAGGTTTTCGTTCACCATTCGGCCATTTCGGAGCCCGGCAGCAGGTCACTAGAGGAAGGCCAACATGTCCGCTTCGAAGCCTTTGAGGGTGCCCGAGGCTTTCAGGCCGCAGTTGTTAGAAACCTACTTTAACTCCCTCCCAGGCCTATGAGAGTCCTTGTTGTAGGGGGTGGCGGAAGGGAACATGCCCTGGTGAAGGTGTTGGGCGCAAGCCCGCGAGTCAGGGAGGTCTTCTGCACACCAGGTAACGGCGGCATCTCCAGGGACGCAACCTGCGTCCCCATCTCCCCCGAAAGCACCATCGAACTGGCGCGCTTCGCCGAAGAGCTGAGCATCGACCTGACCGTCGTCGGCCCTGAAATGCCCCTCAGCATCGGAATAGCCGACGTTTTCCGTAAGCGCGGCCTGAGGATCTTCGGACCGGGAACCGAGGCGGCTCAACTGGAGTCTTCGAAAGTCTTCGCCAAGCGCTTCATGGAGCGCAACAATATCCCCACCGCACCGTCCCGCATCTGCAATTCCTTTGAAGATGCCTCCAAAACGATTAAATCGCGCGAATTCGGCTTCCCCGTGGTTCTGAAGGCCGACGGCTTGGCGGCGGGCAAGGGTGTCCTCATCTGCAAAAACCGCAAGGCCGCCCTCGATGGCGCTAAAGCCCTGATGGTCGAGCAGCGCTTCGGGCCGGCCGGCGAGCGAATCATCGTCGAAAAATTCCTCACGGGCATCGAAGTCTCGTTCATGGTACTCTCCGACGGCGAGCGCTTCCTACCGCTGATTCCCAGTTGCGACTACAAGAAAGCACTCGACGGCGACGAAGGGCCCAACACCGGCGGCATGGGCGCTTACGCGCCGTCGACGATGGTCGATATAACTACCCACCGCAGGATTCTGACCGAGATCGTCGGCCCCACAGTCGGAGCCATGATGGAGGAAGGCCGCCCCTACGCCGGCGTGCTTTACTGCGGCCTGATCCTGACGGACGAGGGACCCAAGATCCTCGAATACAACTGCCGATTCGGCGATCCCGAAACTCAGGTGGTCCTGCCGCTGCTGCGCTCCGACCTCTTCGAGATTCTCTTCGCTGCGGCGGAAGACCACATGGTGGGGATTAAACTCCTGGCACCCGACAAGCATGCGGTCACCGTTGTCGTCGCTGTCGAAGGCTACCCGGAATCATACCCCAAAGGCATGGAGATCACGGGTATCGACGGGGCGGAGGAGATCAAAGGCGTGACCGTCTTCCATGCGGGAACCAAAATGGACGACGGCAGGATCGTCACTTCCGGAGGCCGGGTCCTCAACGTGACCGCAGTCGCCGCTGAGCTCCCCAAAGCCATCTACCGCGCCTACCAGGCCGCCGAGCTGATTAAATTCGAGGGCGCCCGCTACCGCACAGACATCGGCCACAACGCCATGAAAGCTCATAGCGGCTAGCCCGCCGCCGGAACCTCGGTTATACTGACCGCCAATTCTTAAAGGATTTGTCGAAATGCCCGCCAAAGTACTGATATTGATGGGAAGCGACAGCGACATGCCGGCCATGGAGCCGGCGGTGGCGATGCTCAAAAGGTTCAGTGTGCCGTTCGAAATCACCGTCTCCAGCGCCCACCGCAGCCCCGAGCGCACCCGTTGGCTCCTGGCAGAAGCCGAGCAAAAAGGCTTGCAGGTTGTCATCGGCGCCGCGGGAGGGGCGGCTCACCTGCCGGGAGTTCTCGCCGCCGAAACTACCCTGCCCGTGATCGGCGTGCCGCTCGATTCATCCCCACTCAAGGGGATCGACGCGTTGCTGGCAATCGCCCAGATGCCGCCGGGCATTCCGGTGGCGACGATGGCGGTCGGCACGTGGGGAGCCGCGAATGCCGCGCTGCTCGCGGTGCAAATCCTCGCGCTCAGCGACCCCGCCCTGCGCGAAGCGCTGGTCGCTTACAAGCACGAAATGGCCGAAGGCGTCGAGCGAAAAGCAGAAAAACTTAAGCTTTCCCTAGAGAGTTGAAGAGTTACTATCTCCAGACTTTCGGCTGCAAGCTGAACCAGTCCGACACCGCCGCAATCCGGGCGGCCCTCAACGCCCGCGGCCTTCGCGAGACCCGCGAGCCCTCGGAAGCCGACCTCATAGTAGTCAACACCTGCACTGTCACAGGCCGCGCCGACCGCCATACCCGGGGGGCAATCAGGCGCTTCAAGCGAGCCGCGCCGGAAAGCAAGCTGTACGTCACCGGATGCTATGCCGACAGAGCTGCCGGTCTGCTTGCGGAGATGCCGGAAGTCGACGAGGTCTTCGGCTTGGCTCAACGACAGGAGCTCTACCGCGCGGTCTCCGAGGAGACGGGAGTCACCGACGAATGCCTGCCGATTCCATTCGAACCGGAGATCGATTTCGGAGATAAAACCAGGGCATTCCTCAAAGTGCAGGAAGGCTGCGACCAGGTTTGCAGTTACTGCGTCGTCAGGCTGATCCGCGGCGGCAGCAAAAGCCTGCCCGCCGACGAAGTACTCCGCCGCCTGCAAGCTCTCGCTGCAGATGGATTCAAAGAGGTGGTACTCACCGGCACGCATTTGGGCCTCTGGGGCCGCGACACCGGTGATGGCGGGCTGGCCGACCTGTTGCGTTTGTATGAACAAACCGAAGACGTCCCGGATATCAGGCTCTGCTCCCTGGAGCCGTTCGAGGATTGCGATGAGGTGATCGAGCTGATCGCCGGCTCGAGCCGCATTGCCCATCACCTTCATCTTGCGGTCCAGAGCGGATCAAAAAAAATCCTCGAGGCGATGCGGCGCTCGCCCGATCCCGAAACCATCCGAAACACCGTCGAAAGGGCGAGGGAGTTGATGCCCATCTGCGGAATCGGCGCCGATATCATCGTCGGCTTTCCCGGCGAGACGGATGAGGACTTCCAGGCCACGGCCGACCTGCTGACGGGCGCGCCCTTTACCTACGCGCACGTCTTCGCCTTCAGCCCTCGGCCGGGCACCGAGGCGGCGGAACTTCCGGACAAAGTCCATTCGGCAACCGTAACGAGGCGCAGTGCGATACTGAGAGAGGCGATGGCCGCGAAAAATCTGGAGTTTCGCCGGAGCCTTATCGGCAGCAGAATAAAGGCCATAGCCATCTCGCGGGACGATCCCGAGGGCAGGTCGACCGTCCTCACTAATAATTACATTCACGTGGTGATCGAGGGCATGCCGCAACCGCATCCGAACGAGCCGTGCCATGTCGAGATCACCGGCGCCGGCACTCAGGAAACCACGGGCAGGATTGCCGATTGCACCGCTGTTTAAATATTTAGACCAACAAAATGTTCTATTATACACAATATATTGTTGTGTCCTTTCGGGACACACTATATTAACGTGTTATTTATTCAAGATTAATGTTGACTTCGGCTTCTTCGCGTTTCAATATTAAAATAGAGAGTTTAAACGGGGTGTCCGTCTTAACACACTACTGCTAAATTACTTAGGGGGAACAATGCAGTTAACGAAAATATATAAAAAGAACTGTATCGGTAGAGTGCCCTCTAGTATCGCGGATCTCGAGGAATGTGCCCTCTGCGAAAACGAAGAGATCTGCGCATCGCTGTGGGGTGGCCCGCAGGTCGTTCGCCATTCGACATCGGATTCTTCAGCTCACAGGGAATCCGAGGAAACCACGATCGGCAAGAGCTGATCGCCTGACTTCCTGTTCCGCCATACCGTCCGCGTAACAGTCCTGCTTTGTTTTCCGCATGAATCGAGCTGTCTCCCGGTCCGTTTTCACGCCGGGCGCATCTGCCACAATCAAACCTCGATTAAATCTTTGGCTGAGTGCTATCCCTGAGGCAGCGGCAGAGTCGTGCCGCCGTCGGGGATTACATAGGCGGGAGTCTTCTCATTCACCCCGGCGAGCGCCTCGGTCAGCGACCCCGCGGGCTCCATGCCCATGTCCCTCACATCTTCGTCAGGCAATTCGGAGACCAGCACGATTCGATAATTCCTGGCCTTGGCGTACAACGCCATCGCCGTTTGTCCGTTCCGCAACCAACCGCCTCTCAAGCTTTCCAGGAATCCCTCGAGATCGTTCAGCGGGAAATAGCCGCTGAAATCCCTGCTGCCGATTCCCTCTCCGCAACGGGCCGGCAACACGAGCGTCCCGCCGGAAACCAGCGCCGAAGTGGCGAGCTGGATTGTCTTGTGGCTCTGGATAAAATCGATGTCCTTGGGGTGCCCCCCCGCCGAAGCCAGCACCAGCGAACGCCGCTCTTTTATCGGCACGCCGTAACGTCTGAGAAAGACGCCGCATGCCCCGCGAAAGGCAGCCCTCCAGTCGCCTGCCCAGATCGCGCCGATCTCCTTGTTTGGCGTAAGGATCACGTGAACACCTAAATCCGGAGGGTGCAACGCCACCCCTTCCTCCATGTCCTCACTCACCGGATTGCCGCCAAGGCGCCCCGCCTCGACGCCCTCGGCCCACCGCCCCCGCTCGAAATCGACCGACAAAAGGTGGTTCGTTATAATCGTGTCGTGCGCCGCCAGGCCGGGGATGATCGACTTGCGCCCCCCGCCGAAACCGGCGAAGTAATGGAAATTCACGGCGCTTATCGTTATCACCAGGTCGTGATCGAA